>NZ_NTGM02000001.1:660649-990974 GCF_002289235.2 Streptococcus sp. FDAARGOS_256 | reverse complement strand
GAGAAGGAGATCTTTCAAAAAATAAACCAAACAATTTAACGGACATGGAATCTGGTAAAATCTATTCTGATTCAGAAAAACAACAATATCTATTAAAGGATAACATCATTCTAAGAAAAGGCTATGCACTAAAAGTGACTACCTATAATCCTGGAAAAACGGATATGTTAGAAGGGAATGGAGTCTATAGCAAGGAAGATATAGCAAAAATCCAAAAGGCCAATCCTAATCTAAGAGTCTTATCAGAAAAAATAATTTATGCTGATAGTAGAAATGTTGAAGATGGAAGAAGTACTCAATCAGTATTAATGTCGGCTTTAGACGGCTTTAACATTGTAAGATATCAAGTGTTTACATTTAAAATGAATGATAAAGGGGAGGCAATCGATAAAGATGGCAATCTTGTAACAGATCCTTCTAAACTGGTATTATTTGGTAAGGATGGTAAAGAGTACACAGGAGAGGATAAGTCCAATGTAGAAGCTATAAAAGAAGATGGCTCTACGTTATTTATTGATACCAAACCAGTAAATCTCTCAATGGACAAGAACTACTTTAATCCATCTAAATCTAATAAAATTTATGTACGAAATCCAGAATTTTATTTAAGAGGTAAGATTTCTGATAAGGGTGGTTTTAACTGGGAGTTGAGAGTTAATGAATCGGTTGTAGATAATTATTTAATCTACGGAGATTTACACATTGATAACACTAGAGATTTTAACATTAAGCTTAATGTTAAAGACGGTGATATCATGGACTGGGGAATGAAAGACTATAAAGCAAACGGATTTCCAGATAAAGTAACAGATATGGATGGAAATGTTTATCTTCAAACTGGCTATAGCGATTTGAATGCGAAAGCGGTTGGAGTACACTATCAATTTTTATATGATAATGTAAAACCAGAAGTAAACATTGATCCTAAGGGAAATACTAGTATCGAATATGCTAACGGTAAATCTGTAGTCTTTAACATCAATGATAAAAGAAATAATGGATTTGATGGTGAGATTCAAGAACAACATATTTATGTAAATGGAAAAGAATACAAATCATTTGATGATATTAAACAACTAACAGATAAGACACTAAACATTAAGATTGTTGTAAAAGATTTCGCAAGAAATACAACCGTAAAAGAATTCATTTTAAACAAAGATACGGGAGAGGTAAGTGAATTAAAACCTCATAGGGTAACCGTGACCATTCAAAATGGAAAAGAAATGAGTTCAACGATAGTGTCGGAAGAAGATTTTATGTTACCTGTCTATAAGGGTGAATTAGAAAAAGGGTACCAATTTGATGGTTGGGATATTTCTGGTTTCGAAGGGAAAAAAGACGCCGGCTATGTTATTAATCTATCAAAAGATACCTTTATAAAACCTGTATTCAAGAAAATAGAGGAGAAAAAGGAGGAGGAAAATAAACCTACTTTTGATGTATCGAAAAAGAAAGAAAAAACTCAATCTGATTCAACTAATGATGTCAACAGTATTGTTTCTGATGAAAATGATAAAAACTTTGAAATTAACAAGAACGTTTATCTAAATGAACAAGGGAACTTAACTAATAAAAGTACCAACATCAATAGTAAATCAACTAGTAACAATCCTAATGAGTTGCCAAAAACCGGAACAGCAAGCGGAGCCCAGACACTATTAGCTGCCGGAATCATGTTTATAGTAGGAGCTTTTCTTGGATTGAAGAAAAAAAATCAAGATTAAGACAAAAGCTATAGAAAAAATGGTTTATGTACTGAGATTAGATAGTGAGGTGATGACATAGTTTTGTGAAAGTATTGATTTATAAATATATTATTTAGATTTCTATGAAAATGGGAGATTTAAAAGAGATATATGTAAAAGCCTTGTCTCAGGACAGGCTTTTTCTAATGGAGATAAAAATTTCTTGACATCTATTCTCAGAGTGCTATACTAAAAGGGTAATCGCCGATTTAGCTCAGTTGGTAGAGCAACGCACTCGTAACGCGTAGGTCACAGGTTCAAGCCCTGCAATCGGCAGAATCAAGAAGTCCAAACGGGCTTCTTTTTTTGTAAATATAGGAAAGGTGGAACGTTTGAGATAGGTTCTATTTAACGTCAGAAACTCCTACTTATAAATTAAAACTAAAATTTATATTTTGTGGTATAATATATTTTAATAAGCACTTGTTTTCGTTCCGTTTTAGAGGACTATAGGCTGTTAATTATTCTAGAAATTTTTGCTTTGATTTTTTTAAAAAGTCATAAAAGTTCATGGATAGTAACGAATGAAGTCTCGCAAACTTGGCTGAATATAAATCAAAAAGGAGAAAATTATGAATAAGAAAGAACGGGAAAGACAATTTGAAGAGATTAACGGACGTAAGCGGTCAGAATCAAAGTTGACTCCAAATAAAAAAATAAAAATCTATATTGGCATAGCACTCGCTGTTTTAGTCACTCTTATCTTGGTAAGTATTTTCTCATATTTTCTGATTGTAAAGAAAGAGTCAAATCAAGCATCGTCTGCTGTTTCAACTACAGAGTCAACAAGTCAATCGTCTACAAGCCAAGGAAAGACAGATGAGACTGATAAGGATAAACAAGAGGAAATTCAGAAACTCAAGGATCAACTGACTGCTTTAGATACCAAAATTACGGAAGCAGAAGCATTTGTTAGCAAGTTCAAGAAAGAAACTGCTGTTCCAAAATTAGATATTGAAGCAATTAAGAACAATGACTTGTCTAGTTTAGAAGGTACTTGGCGTAGTCAATCTGGTAATGAATACATTATTAATGATTCTGGAGAAGTACGTGCGACTTGGTTTACAAATGATCAAAAGTACGAATCTGTAGTTGGATTAAAGGTATCAAAAGGACAAGATAATCGTAACCCTGAGACAGCGTCTATCAGTGCATGGGTAAAAGATTCTGTTGCTGGAGGATTTGTAATAGTAGCTGTGCCAAGTGGAGTCGTTATGCAACCTGCTGATGACGGAAAGATTACGGATAAAAGCAATCATACTGAGGAAAGACTACTTTCAGGACAAGATTATGGGTCTATGTTAATGAAACCAGAAAATGTTTATTATCGTGTGAAACCAGATACCAGTAAACTTGAGGAAGCAGAAAAGAACTTAGCTCAACTACAAGCAGACCGTGAATCAATCAAATCTTCTCTAGAGCCAAAGGAAAAGAAAAACTAGATGGTATTCGTTCAAAAATACTGTTACAATCGGCAGAATCAAGAAGCCCATTAGTGCTTCTTTTTCTTTTGTTACAAATATTCAACCACTTAGACAGAGATATTGACCAGATAGGCAAAAGGGCTTGTTCTTGAAAAATTCCTCTGCTATAATGGTTCATGTAAGGGGCGTGAGGGGTCAGTATCAGACAACTCAAGAACCTAAAAAAGAAAATGGAGACAAAAAAATGAAAAAATTATTAGGACTTGTATTTTTAGTAGCAGCAGCGCTAGTATTGTATTTCGGTTCTGTTGGATGGCCAAGTTTGGATGTCAACCTCTGGTCACTCATTCCGGTAGGATTGTTCCTCTATTTCACACTAGAAAACTTTTTGAAAAAAGATTACAAGGCTAGTCTGATGTGCTTGATCATTGCCTTTATCATCGCAAATGCTATTTTTGATCTTTTGCCAATTTCAAATGGTTTGGTGATTGGTGCCGGTGTGCTAGCTTGTGTAGGGCTTGGCTACCTCTTTCCTGATAAAGATAAAAAAGAAGGCAAATAAAAAGTCTCGAGATTTCTCGAGACTTTGTTTTTATTTACCAGCGTAGTATTTTTGGATCCCTTTTACAATGCCTGCGACCAGTTTATCTTGGTAGCGGCTATCTCTGATTTGTTGGTTTTCGGAGAAATTATCCATATAACCAAGCTCTAGGAGAACGGCTGGTTTGGCTGTTTCGCGTAGTACGGCATAGCTGCTCTCCAACAAGCCAGCGTCCTTAGCTCCTGTTTCTGCTAGAAGAGAGGAGTGGATGGCAGCGGCGAGGCGTTTGCTTTCACTCATACGATCAGGGTGATTGTGCCAGAATTTATTAATCCTACTTGGATAATCAGGTTCATCGCTATAGGAGTAGGTTTGAATACCGCTTGCTTTTGAGTAGGTATTACCAGTAGCGTTGAAGTGAATACTGATAAAAATATCAGAGTTGGTCTTATTAACCATACGAGAACGTTCGGTAACAAAATCAACGTCAATATCACTATCACGAGAAGTGAGGACCTTGTAGCCTAGTTCTTCTAACTTAGTACGAAGCTTACGATAAATCTGCATGTTGAGATCTTTTTCAGCTACATTGTAGTAAAAGGCACCTGAATCTCGACCACCATGCCCAGGATCTAGGAAAATGGTATTGCTGTATAGGCCTTTTGTAAATCCGCCTTCAGTTGAAACTTCAGAAATCCATTGGCCGTATTTTTGGAACAGGTGTTCCTTACCGTCTATCTTGTAAGTTCCTGAAACATAATGTCCATTATCATCTAGGTAGTAGCGTGCTTTGTCAGAGTTATCGTAAATCCATTCGCTCTTTGCCATGTAACCACCTGACTTGAGGTAGTATGCTCCAATCCACTCCTGATTTGCATAACGACCATCCGCTTTTAGATAGAACCAGCTCTTGTAGGCTTTATCGAAGATCCACTCATTCTCCGCCATGGCTCCACTGGTTTTAAGGTAGTAGCTTTCTTTCCATTTGTCTGCTAGCATCCCACCATTCTGGTCAAATGAGTACCAGGAACCTTGAATCTTTTGCCAGTTTTCTTGGACATATCTCCCTGACCCGTTCGCATAGAACCAAGTATCCTTGATTTTGACCCAGTTGTTTTCTGCCATAGCTCCGCTCTGGTTGAAGAGGTAGCCCTTGAAGGTTGTCGCACTCAGCATTCCACCGTCTTTGTCAAAGTAATACCAAGAACCGTTGATTTTCTCCCATTTATCCTGCGAGATCTTTCCAGAAGGAGCGACATAGTACCAAATTTGATCTAATTTTGTCCAGCCCTTTTCCGCCATAGCCCCGCTTTTTGTGAGCAGATAGCCGTCAACGGCAGTGTTGCTGAGCATGCTTCCAGTTTGGTCAAAATAATACCAAGAACCATTGATTTTTTTCCAGGTGTTCTGAGCAAGTCGTCCAGAGGAATCAGCATAATACCATTGATTGTCCAGTTTGGTCCAGCTATTTTCTGTCATGACACCATCTTGGTCAAAGGCATAACCTTTGTAGACAGTAGAATGAAGACGATTACCATCTTGATCGAAGTAGTACCATTTGCCTTGGATTTGTTTCCAGTTCAAAGCAGGCTTATCATCTTGGTAAAAACGCCAGTGGTGATTTTCTTGGTACCATCCTTCTTTTTTGGGCTTGTCTTCTTGCACATCTACTTTAGGAAGAACTTCTGATTTAGAGTTTTCCTCAACACTCGACTCTTTCTTTTCTTCTTTGGCAATTGCTTCCTTGACAGCAGATGTGGATTGAGTTGTGTTTTCTTCTCCTAAGACGGATGCGGGTGCTAATCCTGCGATTGAAAGGATTAAAGCACTGGTCAGTAGTATCTTTTTCACTTTTTATTTCCTAACTTTTTCTTTTTCCCTTTTTCATTTTTCTATTAATTATCGAATTGAACTTCTTCTAGTAAGTATTCGATAAAGCGTTCGCCCATCTTAGACAGGCTGGTTTTTTCATGTTGGATATAGACTAGTTCAATCGGGTCGTCAATGTCCAGTGGAATGGAAACGATATTGTCTCCGTTGAGGTTGCTGTTCAATATCCCTGTTGCAATGGTGTAACCATCCAAACCAATCAAAAGATTAAAGAGGGTGGCACGGTCACTGACTACGATGGATTTCTTGTGGTGCTCTTGTGAAAGAATCTCCTCTGAAAAGTAGAAGGAGTTGTGCGTCCCCTGGTCGTAACTGAGGTAAGGAAAATCTTCTAAATCAGCCAGTTTGACCTTGTCTTTTTTAGCTAGAGGATTGGTCTTGCTAACAAAGATATGGGGTTGAGCGGTAAAGAGGTGGTGGGCTAAGAGGTGATTGTCATCTAGCATTTTCGTTAAAACATCGCGGTTGTAGCTGTTTAAAAAGAGGACACCGACCTCGCTACGGAAGTTCTTGACGTCATCGATAATCTCCCAAGTCCGAGTTTCACGAAGGAAGAGCTCGTATTTCTCCATATCACTTTTCTTGAGCAGAGAGACAAAGGCATTGACTACAAAGGCATAGTGCTGAGAGGAAACGCTGAAAAGTTCGCGGTGGGCGATAGGATTTTTATAGCGTTCTTCCAGAAGCTGAGTTTGCTCAACGACCTGACGGGCATAGGAGAGAAACTCCATCCCATCACGAGTCAAGGTAATGCCCTTGGGATTGCGGATAAAGATTTCAATGCCCATTTCATTTTCCAAGTCTCGAACGGCATTAGAGAGACTTGGTTGGGTGATAAAGAGTTGCTTGGCTGCTTCATTCATAGAGCCAGTTTCGACGATTTTGATAATATAGTGTAATTGTTGAATTCTCATGCTTTTATTGTACCACACTTGGTGAAGAATGAGCAAAGAAGATGAAAGGAAGAGAGGAAAGCCCCAAACTGGTATTGAAAAAAAGTCTAAAATCTGTTAGAATGAAAGCTATGAAAACATTCTATGATGTGCAGCAATTTCTCAAACAGTTTGGCATTATTGTTTACATGGGGAAGCGCTTGTATGATATTGAACTGATGAAGCTCGAACTCTCTCGGATCTATGATGCAGGTCTGATGGACAAGCTAGACTATCTAGAGGCGGAAGCTGTTCTTCGTAGAGAGCACAAGATAGAATTAGACTACATAGAGAAAAATGGAGATAAGAACTTATGACAATTTGGGTTTTGTGGGGAATCGTACTAGCGATGGCGGCATGGATGGGTTATAACTACCTTCGTATTCGTCGTGCGGCTAAGATTGTGGATAATGCAGAATTTGAAGCCTTGATTCGAAAAGGGCAATTGATTGATGTCCGTGAACCAGCAGAATTTCACAGAAAACATATCCTCGGAGCTCGCAATATTCCTTCAAATCAGTTGAAGTCAAGCCTTGCAGCCCTTCGTAAGGATAAACCTGTCCTTCTCTACGAAAACCAACGCGGACAACGAGTGACCAATGCAGCACTTTATTTGAAGAAACAAGGTTTCTCTGAGATTTATATCCTTTCTTATGGATTGGATTCTTGGATTGGGAAGGTCAAGACTAGCTAAGATTCTGTAAAAAACTGTCGAATGATAGATAAAGCTAGCATTTTATGGTATCATCATTTATATTAAATTTAAGGAGATTTTGTAATATGAATTCACAACAAAAGAAAAAACCTTCACTTATTTTAGGTATCTTATCTATCGTCCTTGGTTTGCTATCGCCAATAGTGGGTCTGATTTTGGGGATCATAGGATTGGTCTTGGCTTTTTCATACCAAAAAGAATCTGGACTAGACTATAAAACAGAAAAAATTCTCAATATCGTAGGACTTGTAATTTCTGTACTTAACTGGATTGCAGCCATCGCATTAGTTTTTAGATAAGTAAAAACAAAAAAAGCTTTAAACATAAAGCTTTTTTCTTTTATCCACTTTTCTCTAAGTAGTTTTTAATGATTTCCGATTCCTCTGGATTCAAGGGACGGTATTGCCCTTCTGCTAGTTCTGGGTCTAATGTAAAGTCACCGAATTGGATTCGTTTTAGGGCAGTCACCTTGACACCAACTGATAGAAACATCTTCTTGACTTGATGAAATTTGCCCTCAGAGATAGTGATGGAGGCCCGGCTCTCTGTTGGGCTTGCGGACAGAATTTCAAGCTGAGCAGGTTTACAAGTGGTCCCATCTAAAAAGACAATTCCATCCTAGAACTTTTGGATATGGTCTGACGTGAGCGGTCCGTTTACTACCACTTGATAGGATTTATCGACATGGTACTGGGGATGAAGGAGTTGGAAGCCAAGAGGTCCATTGTCTGTCAAAAGCAGCAGTCCCGTGGTATCGCGGTCTAATCTGCCGACAGCATAGAGCTGGTCAGACTGGCTGTCAGGTGGAAGGAGGTCCATGACGGTTGGAAGTTTCTTATCCTTGCTAGCTGTAACGACTCCGTTTGGCTTATGAAGCATGAGGTAGGTGTGCTCGTAGCCTTGGATTTGTCGTCCTTGAAAGACTAATTTCTGCAACCCAGTGTCGACATTTTGAGCGAGTGAGCTGGCTGGACAATCATCTACTAGGATTTCTTTTTTTAATAGAGCCTGTTTCATAGCCTTGCGACTGACCTTTTCTTGGGCTAATAATCTATCTAAACGCATACCAGCTTATCTTATCATAAGTCTCTGACTTTGAAAAGAGTTGTCTTGACTAGAAAAGCAGAGTGAAAACATTTACACTTAGCTGAACTGTGATTTTTGAATGAGACTGTGGTATAATTGTTCAGTTAGAAATAAAAATTTAATTATTAGAGGAAATCATGACAAAATTAAGAGAAGATATCCGTAACATTGCGATTATCGCCCACGTTGACCACGGTAAAACAACCCTCGTTGACGAATTATTGAAACAATCTGAAACTCTTGATGCACGTACTGAATTGGCAGAGCGCGCTATGGACTCAAACGATATCGAAAAAGAGCGTGGAATTACCATCCTTGCGAAAAACACTGCCGTTGCCTACAACGGAACTCGTATCAACATCATGGACACACCAGGACACGCGGACTTCGGTGGAGAAGTTGAGCGTATCATGAAAATGGTTGACGGTGTTGTCTTGGTCGTGGATGCCTACGAAGGAACCATGCCACAAACTCGTTTCGTATTGAAAAAAGCCTTGGAACAAGACCTTGTCCCAATCGTGGTTGTTAACAAAATCGACAAACCATCGGCTCGTCCAGCAGAAGTAGTAGACGAAGTCTTGGAGCTCTTCATTGAGCTTGGTGCAGACGATGACCAGCTTGATTTCCCAGTGGTGTATGCTTCAGCTATCAACGGGACTTCTTCATTGTCAGATGATCCAGCTGATCAAGAAAAAACAATGGCACCAATCTTTGATACCATTATCGACCATATCCCTGCTCCAGTGGACAACTCAGATGAGCCTTTGCAGTTCCAAGTGTCACTTTTGGACTATAATGACTTCGTTGGGCGTATCGGTATCGGTCGTGTTTTCCGTGGTACTGTTAAGGTTGGGGATCAAGTTACCCTTTCTAAACTAGATGGTACAACCAAGAACTTCCGTGTAACAAAACTCTTCGGTTTCTTTGGTTTGGAACGTCGTGAAATCCAAGAAGCAAAAGCAGGTGATTTGATTGCCGTTTCAGGTATGGAAGACATCTTTGTCGGTGAAACCATTACTCCGACAGACGCAGTTGAAGCTCTTCCAATCCTACACATCGATGAGCCAACCCTTCAAATGACCTTCTTGGTCAACAACTCACCATTTGCAGGTCGTGAAGGAAAATGGGTAACTTCTCGTAAGGTAGAAGAACGCTTGCAGGCAGAATTGCAAACAGACGTTTCCCTTCGTGTTGACCCAACGGATTCACCAGATAAATGGACTGTTTCAGGTCGTGGAGAATTGCACTTGTCAATCCTGATTGAAACCATGCGTCGTGAAGGCTATGAGCTTCAAGTATCTCGTCCAGAAGTTATCATAAAAGAAATTGACGGTGTTAAATGTGAGCCATTTGAACGTGTTCAAATCGATACTCCAGAAGAATACCAAGGTTCTGTTATCCAAAGCCTTTCTGAACGTAAGGGTGAAATGTTGGATATGATTTCAACTGGTAATGGTCAAACTCGTTTGGTCTTCCTTGTTCCAGCGCGTGGTTTGATCGGATACTCAACTGAGTTCTTGTCAATGACTCGTGGTTACGGTATCATGAACCATACTTTCGACCAATACTTACCATTGATTCCGGGTGAAATTGGTGGACGTCACCGTGGTGCCCTCGTTTCCATCGATGCTGGTAAGGCAACAACTTACTCAATCATGTCGATTGAAGAACGCGGAACCATCTTTGTCAATCCAGGTACTGAGGTTTACGAAGGAATGATCATTGGTGAAAACTCTCGTGAGAATGACTTGACAGTTAACATCACTAAGGCCAAACAAATGACCAACGTCCGTTCAGCTACTAAGGACCAAACAGCGGTTATCAAGACACCTCGTATCTTGACCCTTGAAGAGTCTCTTGAATTCTTGAATGACGATGAGTACATGGAAGTAACGCCTGAGTCTATCCGTTTGCGTAAACAAATCCTCAACAAGGCAGAGCGCGAGAAAGCCAACAAAAAGAAAAAATCAGCTGAATAAGAGCTAGAAAGAGATAAAGATGGTCTATTTAATCATAGGGATACTCTTATTACTACTCTATGTATTTGCGACACCCCAAAGTATCAAAGGAACAGTCAACATCGTTATCTTGGTCTTTGTAGTTGTTGCACTCTTGATTTTGCTGATGTTGTCCATCTTGCAAATCTTCCAATTACCGACAGAATTCTTTGTCACAATCGCCATGCTGGCCCTAGCCTACTTTAGCTTGAGAGACATTACGCTCATGTCTGTAAAAAAGAGCAGAAGAAGATAAATAGAAAGAGAGCTATGGCTCTCTTTTTCTATGCTAGAATGAAGGCTAGAGCATTTTCGTTTAGTATTATTTCCATAAAAATGGTAAAATAGTAGGAGTAGAAATGGAGTTTGAGACATGAAAGTAATCGATCAATTTAAAAATAAGAAAGTTCTTGTTTTAGGTTTGGCTAAGTCTGGTGAGTCTGCGGCCCGTTTGTTGGACAAGCTAGGAGCTATTGTGACAGTAAATGACGGCAAGCCTTTTGAGGAAAATCCAGCTGCACAAAGCCTACTGGAAGATGGAATCAAGGTTGTCACTGGTGGGCATCCTTTGGAGCTCTTGGATGAAGATTTCGCTCTGATGGTGAAAAATCCAGGTATCCCGTATAGCAATCCCATGATTGAAAAGGCATTGGCAAAGGGGATTCCAGTCTTGACTGAGGTGGAATTGGCTTATTTGATTTCGGAAGCACCAATTATCGGTATCACTGGTTCAAATGGGAAAACCACTACAACGACGATGATTGGGGAAGTTTTGACTGCTGCTGGTCAACGCGGTCTCTTGTCAGGGAACATCGGCTATCCTGCTAGTCAAGTGGCTCAAACTGTGACAGCCAAGGACACACTTGTCATGGAACTTTCTTCTTTCCAGCTGATGGGTGTTCAAGAATTCCATCCTGAGATTGCGATTATTACCAACCTCATGCCCACTCATATCGACTACCATGGTTCTTTTGAGGAGTATGTGGCAGCTAAGTGGAATATCCAGAACAAGATGACAGCAGCTGATTTCCTTGTCTTGAACTTTAACCAAGATTTGGCAAAAGAATTGGCTAGCAAAACACAAGCTACTGTTGTACCATTTTCAACACAGGAAAAGGTTGATGGAGCCTACCTAGCAGATGGTCAACTCTACTTCCGTGGGGAAGTGGTCATGGCAGCTAATGAAATCGGTGTTCCAGGTAGCCACAATGTAGAAAATGCCCTTGCGACTATTGCTGTAGCCAAGCTCCGTGGTGTGGATAACCAAACCATCAAGGAAACTCTATCAGCCTTTGGTGGTGTCAAACACCGTCTCCAATTTGTTGATGAAATTCAGGGGGTCAAATTCTATAACGATAGCAAATCAACCAATATCTTGGCTACTCAAAAAGCCTTGTCAGGATTTGACAATAGTAAGGTTATCTTAATCGCAGGTGGTTTGGACCGCGGCAATGAGTTTGACGAATTGGTGCCAGATATTACTGGGCTCAAGAAGATGGTTATCCTCGGTCAATCTGCAGAACGTGTCAAACGGGCAGCGGATAAGGCTGGTGTGGCTTATGTAGATGCGACAGATATTGCTGATGCGACCCGCAAGGCATATGAGCTCGCGACTCAAGGAGATGTGGTTCTCCTCAGTCCTGCCAATGCTAGCTGGGATATGTATGCTAACTTTGAAGTACGTGGAGATCTTTTCATCGACACAGTAGCGGAGTTAAAGGAATAATATGAAAAAAATTGTCTTTACAGGTGGGGGGACGGTTGGACATGTTACCCTCAACCTTTTGTTAATGCCTAAGTTCATCGAAGACGGCTGGGAAGTTCACTACATTGGTGATAAACACGGAATCGAACACCAAGAAATCCTCAAGTCAGGCCTGAATGTGACCTTCCACTCTATTGCGACTGGGAAGTTGCGTCGCTATTTCTCTTGGCAAAATATGCTGGATGTGTTTAAAGTTGGTTGGGGAATTGTCCAATCGCTCTTTATCATGTTACGACTGCGTCCACAGGCTCTTTTTTCAAAAGGGGGATTTGTCTCTGTACCGCCGGTTATCGCAGCGCGAGTGTCAGGAGTGCCTGTCTTTATTCACGAATCGGACCTGTCTATGGGCTTGGCCAATAAAATTGCCTATAAATTTGCGACCAAGATGTATTCAACCTTTGAGCAAGCTGCTGGTCTCGCAAAAGTCGAGCATGTGGGTGCTGTGACCAAGGTTTCAGACCAAAAAACTCCTGAACCAGATGAATTGGTGGATATCCAAACCCACTTTGATCCTAAATTGCCAACCGTATTATTTGTCGGTGGTTCTGCAGGAGCTCGTGTCTTTAACCAATTGGTGACAGATCATAAGCAAGAACTGACAGAGCGCTACAATATTATCAATCTCACTGGAGATTCTAGCCTCAATGAGTTGAGTCAAAATCTCTTTCGTGTTGATTATGTGACGGATCTCTATCAACCCTTGATGGAGATGGTAGATGTGGTGGTAACGCGTGGCGGTGCCAATACGATTTTTGAGCTCTTGGCCATGGCGAAACTCCATCTCATCGTACCATTGGGTCGTGAAGCAAGTCGAGGAGATCAGATTGAAAATGCAGCCTACTTTGTTAAGAAAGGCTACGCAGAAGAACTTCAAGAAAGTGACCTGACCTTGGAAAGTTTGGAGGAGAAACTCAGTCACTTGCTTAGTCACAAGGATCAGTACCAAGCTAGCATGAGAGCTTCGACTGAATTGAAATCTATTGCAGATTTTTACGATCTACTAAGAAAAGACCTAGCATAAGGAATATCAATGTCAAAGGATAAGAAAAAAGAATCAAACCAGAAGCAAGAATTGTCTGAATGGCAGAAACGAAACCAGGAATACCTGAAGAAGAAGGCTGAGGAAGAAGCTGCCCTAGCTGAAGAGAAGGAAAAGGAAAAACAAGCTCGTAAGGAGGCCAACTCGAAACTACTGGAGGAATCCAAGAAATCATCGAGTGAGTCAGTTGAGGAAGCCTCAAGTCCAAGCAATGAACCATCCGAAAAAGAAGAAAAATCTCAAAAGGATGCCCCTAAAGTCAAAGAGGAAAAAGAGAAGAAGAAAAAAGAAAAACCCAAAAAACCAGAGAAACCAGCCAAGCCTAAAATTGCGCCTGTTCATATTTGGCGAGCTGTGAGTATCTTGGTACCCAGTGTCCTGGTCCTTCTTCTTTCAGTCTATCTATTGACTCCACTTTCGACCATCAAAAATATCGAGGTTAAGGGAAATAGTAACACGCAGGCAGATGACATCAAACAGGCTTCTGGGATTCAAGATAGCGACTATACTTTAGCTCTATTGTTGGATAAGGAAACATACGCTGAGCGAATCAAGTCCAATCATTGGATAGAATCAGCGAAGATTAACTATCAATTTCCGACTAACTTTACGATTGAGGTCAAGGAATTCGATATTGTCGGTTATTATGTGTCTGGTGAAGAACATTATCCTATTCTGTCTAGTGGTACAGTAGAGTCAACTCCTGTTGATCGCTTAAACTTGCCTGAGACTTATCTGACAGTTACCTTTAACGATGAGCAGCAGGTGAAAAAGCTGATAACAGGATTGTCTACCATCAGTGAGGATATCAAGAGTCAAATCCAGAAAATCGAATTAGCGCCGAGCAAGGCAACAGCAGATCTTTTAAAAATTACCATGCTGGATACAGATGAGATTTTGGTTCCCCTATCAGAATTGAGCAAGAAATTGCCTTATTACAGCAAAATCAAGCCACAATTGTCTGAACCGAGTGTAGTCGATATGGAAGCTGGAGTATACAGCTATACGATAGCGGATAAATTGATAGAAGAGGCTGAGGAAAAAGCCAAACAAGAGGCTAAGGAAGCTGAGAAGAAAAAACAGGAAGAAGAAAAGAAAAAACAAGAAGAACAAGGAAATCAAAGCCAAACGAGCCAGCAATCACAGAGTCGTTAGACTAACTTTTCCTCTTGGTTTTGAATGGTATAGAAGTCTAGTTTCGAGTTTTTGCTTGACAAGTCCTACTATAAATAATAGAATAGAAAAAAACCTTTAAAGCAGTCCAGAGAGGCAGCTAAGGTTAGACGGTGAAAGGGTGGAGACTACCCATTTTTCGTGGAACCTTGCTGTTGGCAGGTTCCTTTTTTCGTGGTTTATTTTTGACCATACTCTCTTGCTCGTAAAGGTAAAAGGAGAAAGGTATGTGTGAACATCGTCCAGTTATTGCTCTTGATTTTCCTAGTTTTGAGGCAGTCAAGGAATTTTTATCTCTTTTCCCAGCAGAAGAAAGTCTTTATTTAAAAGTAGGGATGGAGCTTTATTATGCGGAAGGTCCTGAAGTTGTCCGTTATTTGAAGTCACTGGGGCATAGTGTCTTTTTGGACCTCAAACTACATGACATTCCCAATACAGTCAAATCGGCTATGAAGGTCTTATCTCAGCTTGGTGTGGACATGACTAACGTTCATGCTGCAGGTGGTGTGGAGATGATGAGGGCTGCGCGTGAAGGTCTGGGGACACAAGCCAAATTGATCGCTGTGACCCAGCTTACCTCAACGTCGGAAAGCCAGATGCAGGATTTTCAAAATATCCAAACCAGCCTGCAAGAGTCTGTGATTCACTATGCCAAGAAGACAGCTGAAGCGGGCTTGGATGGTGTCGTTTGCTCGGCTCAGGAAGTGCAACTCATCAAGCAGGCTACCAATTCAGATTTTATCTGTTTGACACCAGGAATTCGTCCAACGGGAGCTGCGGTTGGAGACCAAAAACGTGTCATGACACCTGCTGACGCCTATCAAATCGGTAGTGACTATATCGTAGTGGGACGTCCTATTACCCAAGCTGAGGATCCTGTTGCAGCTTATCATGCTATCAAGGATGAATGGAACCAAGACTGAAATGAAAGAAATAGATTATAAAAACAAAAGGAGAATACTATGACACTTGCTAAAGATATCGCTAGCCACCTCTTGAAAATCCAAGCCGTTTACCTTAAACCAGAAGAGCCTTTTACTTGGGCATCTGGTATCAAATCGCCGATTTATACTGACAACCGTGTGACGTTAGCCTATCCAGAGACTCGTAGCTTGATTGAAAATGGTTTTGTGGAAGCTATTAAAGCTGAATTTCCAGAAGTAGAAGTGATTGCAGGAACTGCGACAGCAGGAATTCCACACGGAGCTATCATCGCTGATAAGATGAACTTGCCTTTTGCCTACATCCGTAGCAAACCAAAAGACCACGGAGCTGGTAACCAAATCGAAGGTCGCGTAGCACAAGGTCAAAAGATGGTAGTGGTTGAAGACCTCATTTCAACGGGTGGATCTGTTCTTGAAGCCGTAGCAGCAGCAAAACGCGAAGGAGCCGATGTTCTTGGTGTCGTAGCGATTTTCAGCTACCAATTGCCAAAAGCTGATAAGAATTTTGCGGATGCTGGTGTAAAATTGGTGACGCTTTCTAACTACAGTGAACTCATCCACCTAGCCCAAGAAGAAGGTTACATCACACCAGAAGGACTTGCTCTCCTAAAACGCTTTAAAGAAGACCAAGAAAATTGGCAAAATGCCTAAAACATAGAAAATCAGGTAGTCACTAGGATTACCTGATTTTTTGCATATAGGCAATAAAACTATGATTCCTAAAGGTAAAGATGAATATAGGATAATGGTAGAATGAGAGACCTTCTTTTTTGGCGGCATATTCAGATAATCAGTTTGAAATTCCCAGACAAAATTTTTGAAAGGATTCTGAAAAAGAGGTAAGATAGTTTATGTAAGAAAAAGTAAACGCTTACTTAATAAGGAGGACACTTTATGTCATATAAAACAAGCAATGCAGAAGGACCTGTAGATTTTATTAACACTTATGATTTGGAGCCAATGGCGCAACAAGTCATTCCTAAAGCTGCCTTTGGTTATATCGCTAGTGGAGCAGAAGATACTTTCACTTTACGCGAGAACATCCGTGCCTTTAACCACAAACTCATCGTTCCTCATACGCTTTGTGATGTTGAAAATCCAAGTACAGAGATTGAATTTGCAGGTGAAAAATTATCTTCACCAATTATTATGGCGCCTGTTGCGGCTCATAAATTGGCAAATGAACAGGGGGAAGTAGCTACTGCGCGTGGTGTGCATGAATTTGGTTCTCTCTATACAACTAGTTCCTACTCTACCGTTGACCTTCCAGAAATTACGGAAGCTCTTCAAGGGACACCTCATTGGTTCCAATTTTACTTTAGTAAGGATGACGGGATCAACCGCCATATCATGGACCGTGTGAAGGCTGAAGGCTACAAAGCGATTGTCTTGACGGCGGATGCAACTGTAGGGGGCAATCGTGAGGTCGATAAGCGCAATGGTTTTGTCTTCCCCGTTGGTATGCCAATTGTTGAGGAATACCTGCCAGAAGGTGCTGGTAAATCAATGGACTTTGTTTACAAATCAGCTAAACAGCGCCTATCTCCACGAGATGTAGAATTTATCGCTGAATACTCAGGACTTCCTGTTTATGTCAAGGGGCCACAATGCCGTGAGGACGTTGAACGTTCGCTTGCTGCTGGAGCTTCTGGTATCTGGGTAACCAACCATGGTGGCCGTCAAATCGACGGTGGGCCAGCTGCCTTTGACTCACTTCAAGAAGTAGCAGAAGCAGTTGACAAACGCGTACCAATTGTCTTTGACTCTGGTATTCGTCGTGGCCAACACGTCTTTAAAGCCTTGGCTTCAGGAGCAGACTTGGTAGCTATTGGCCGCCCGGTTATCTATGGCTTGGCTCTCGGCGGTAGTGTTGGTGTGCGTCAAGTCTTTGAACACTTGAATGCAGAATTGAAGACAGTTATGCAGTTATCTGGAACTCAGACTATTGAAGATGTCAAACACTTCAAACTCCGTCACAACCCATACAATCCAACCTTCCCAGTTGACCCTCGTGACTTAAAATTGTATTGATAAAATAGCTTGCCTCCACTTGATGTGGAGGTTTTTCTTCGTATATAGGAAGAATAAATCACCATTGAAATCTATATAAATATATTTTTCAGTCAAATATCTTGCTAGGGCTTTCATTTTTTGCTATACTGGTCCAGTAATTAAATAATAAAGACATTTGGGGTGCTTTAGGCTGAGATGATACCCATTGAACCTGATACAGTTAAGACTGGCGAAGGGAAATGTGAAACGTTTTTTCGTATGGCGAAATGAACGATCTAATCTTGTAAGCTAAACTCTAATTCTTGATTGTAATTGGAGTTTTTTTGTTTATATAAACTGGATAGGCTTGTTTAGGTAGCTCTCTGTAAATGCCCTCAATTTTCTTTAAAAGGATCAAGTGAAACTAGGATTTTGCTTGGTATCTCTTGGTGTTTTATTAATTACTAAGGAGTAAAGATAGGAGAAGTAAATATGGAAACACAAGACTATGCATTTCAGCCAGGTTTGATTGTTGGAGAATTATTAAAAAGCAGTCAGAAGGATTGGCAGGCTGCAATCAATCATCGTTTTGTCAAGGAACTTTTTGCAGGAACAATTGAGAATAATGTCTTAAAAGAATACCTAATTCAAGATTATCACTTTTTTGATGCCTTCTTATCCATGCTGGGTGCCTGCGTAGCCCACGCAGACCAGCTTGAATCCAAGCTTCGTTTTGCCAAGCAACTAGGTTTTCTTGAAGCAGATGAAGACGGCTATTTCCAAAAGGCTTTCAAAGAGTTAAAAGTAGCAGAGAATGAATATATAGAAGTGACTTTGCACCCTATAACAAAAGCCTTTCAGGAGCTAATGTATTCTGCTGTGTCTTCATCAGACTATGCCCATCTTTTGGTCATGCTGGTCATTGCAGAAGGTCTCTATTTAGACTGGGGTTCTAAAGATTTGGCACTACCTAAAGCCTATATTCATTTGGAATGGATTAATCTCCACAGAGGTCCTTTCTTTGCAGAGTGGGTTCAATTTCTAGTTGATGAACTTAATCGTGTCGGGAAAAATCGAGAAGATTTGACAGAACTTCAGGAACGCTGGAATCAAGCAGTTGCTTTGGAATTAGCCTTTTTTGATATTGGTTATGAATTATAGGACAGATTCAATACTTTTATGTAGATTAAAAGAATGAACAAACAAACTATATAAATATATTTTCCGGTCAAATATCTTGCTAGGGCTTTCAAATTCTGTTATACTGGTCCAGTAATTAAATAATAAAGACATTTGGGGTGCTTTAGGCTGAGATGATACCCATTGAACCTGATACAGTTAAGACTGGCGAAGGGAAATGTGAAAAGGTTTTTTTCGTATGGCGAAATGAACTGTCTAATCTTGTAAGGTAAACTCTAATTCTCGTTTGTAATTGGAGTTTTTTTGTTTATCAAAAGAGGATAGGCTTGACGGTAAGCCGTTCGGTAGCTCTCCTTGAATGCCCCACTTTTCTTTAAAAAAGGAGTTTTTTATGTTGAAAAAATGGCAGTTAAAAGATGTTATCTTGCTTGCTTTCTTGTCTATCTTTTTTGGTGGCGTTTTTGTGGGTTCAGGCTATCTGTTTGATATTCTCACCCTGATCTTGGCCCCTCTTGGTTTGCAGGCCTTTGCCAATGAGATCCTTTTTGGTCTCTGGTGTATGGCTGCGCCCATTGCGGCTATCTTTGTTCCAAGAATCGGAAGCGCAACGATTGGAGAAGTGTTAGCTGCACTTGCTGAAGTCCTTTATGGTAGCCAATTCGGTCTAGGTGCTCTTTTGTCCGGCTTGGTTCAAGGCTTGGGAAGTGAATTTGGTTTTCTCGTAACCAAGAATCGCTATGAAAGTTGGCTCTCTCTAACTGCCAATAGTATTGGGATTACGCTTTTTAGCTTTGTCTATGAATACATTAAGTTAGGTTACTACGCCTTTTCCCTTCCTTTTGTCCTTTCCTTGCTTGTGGTGCGTTTTATTTCTGTCTTTTTCTTCTGTGCCATCTTGGTTCGTGCCATTGTCAAGCTCTATCATCAGTTTGCATCTGGAGGTAAGGCATAGATGGGGCTGGAACTACGGGGGATTCAGTCACCAATCTTTTCGGAACCGATTGATTTTACTTTTCATGCGCAAGCTTTTACCTTGTTAGTTGGGAGCAGTGGTTCAGGAAAATCCAGTCTCTTTCAAATCATTGCCCAGGTCACTTCCTTACCCTATAGTGGTCAAGTCCTGATAGATGGAAACCAGGTCAGTCAGCTTTCAATCGTTGAACGTGTTCAGACGATCGGCATTCTCTTTCAAAATCCCAATCATCAATTTACCATGGAGAACTTGTTTGAGGAGCTGATTTTTACCTTGGAAAATATTGGGCATCCCGTTCAGGAAATTGATTCTAAAATAGCAGAGGTGGTCCAGCAATGTCGCTGCAAGGCGATTTTGCACCGTCCCATTCATCACTTATCAGGTGGGGAAAAGCAAAAGGCTGCTTTGGCTGTTCTCTTTGCTATGAATCCTAGGGTCTATCTCTTGGATGAGCCCTTTGCTTCTATTGACCGCAAGAGCAGGCTGGAGATATTGGAGATTCTAAAAGAGTTGGCCTCTGATGGGAAGACAGTTATTTTATGCGACCATGATTTATCTGATTATGAAGCCTATATCGACCATATGGTGGAGCTAAGAGATGGACAACTAAGGGAAATAAATAAAATCCCTACCTCTGAGATGACACAGGTTGCTTCAAAGGAAGTTGCTTCTAACCCAGAACTATTCCATATGGACCGTGTGACTTGTGAGCTGGGAAATCGCCCCCTCTTTTCGATTGCGGATTTCACATTTTACCAAGGAATTTCCTGTATCTTAGGTGACAATGGTGTCGGGAAATCAACCCTCTTTCGCTCTATTCTTCAATTTCAAAAGTATAAGGGGTGCATTAGTTGGAAGGGGAAAGTCCTGAAAAAGAAAAAGAGTTTGTATCGTGATCTGACGGGTGTTGTTCAGGAAGCTGAGAAGCAGTTTATCCGAGTCAGTCTGCGAGAGGAACTGCAATTAGATGTTCCAGATACTGTGAGAAATCAGCGGATTCTCCAAGCATTACGATATTTTGATCTGGAGCAGGCGCTCGATAAGAGTCCCTATCAATTAAGTGGTGGACAGCAAAAGATTCTTCAGCTATTGACCATCTTGACCAGCAAGGCTTCTGTGATTTTGCTAGATGAACCTTTTGCTGGTTTGGATGATAGAGCTTGCCATTATTTTTGTCAGTGGATTGTGGAGGAGAGCAATCAAGGAAGAAGTTTTTTGATCATTAGCCATCGTTTAGATCCCTTGATCTCTGTGGTTGATTATTGGATCGAGATGACTAGTGAGGGTCTCCGTCATATTAAAGACGTGACAATCAGCAAACCACTCACATCTCGGAGTATCAATACTCAAGGGGAGGTGAAGTAGTATGGTCAAAGTAGCAACCCAGACACCGATAATCGGTCTCTTCTTTCTAATTTTATCCTTGGAAACATCTTTCCTTCCTTCGATTGCTCTTAATCTTTCAGTAGTCGCATTTTGCATTCTCTTTATGCTCTATTATCGTCGATTTAAGATGTTGGCTTGGATGATTGTGCTCGCCATTTTGCCATCTTTGGCCAACTACTGGGCAGTTCAGTTGCATGGGGATGCTTCGCAGGCAGTGATACTTGGAACGAGGGCTTTTGTGACCGTTTGTATCGGCCTTGTCTTTGTTTCCAGCATTTCCTTAAAAGAGCTTCTCTTGTACTTGGCTCAAAAGGGGTTATCACGGTCTTGGGCCTATGCCTTGATTGTGGTATTCAATGCCTTTCCCCTCATTCAGCAGGAAATCAAGTCCCTCAAGGAAGCTTGCTTACTGCGTGGTCAAAAACTGCATGTTTGGTCGCCCTTGATTTACAGTAAGGTTTTGATGACGGTTTTTAGATGGCGCCATCTCTACTTGAGAGCTCTGTCTGCACATGGATATGACGAACATGCGCAGTTGGAGAATCGCTATCGGACTTTTTATATTTCTAAAAAAACAAAATTAATCTACCTGCTGTTCTTTTTATTACTTCAAACCAGTCTATTTTTATAAAGGAGTTATTATGGATTTTACAGATATTGCGATGGAATTATCCAGGGAAGCTTGGCAGGCTTCCTTTCATCACCCATTTGTATTACAGTTACAAGAGGGGAATTTAGAACCTTCCATCTTTCGCTATTACCTGATTCAGGATGCCTACTATCTGAAGGCCTTCTCAGAAGCCTATCACCTCTTGGCTGATAAGACTTCAAACGAGGAGATGAAAAGACTCTTGAAACAAAATGCCCAGAGTCTAGTGGAGGGTGAGTTGTTTATCCGACAACAATTTTTCAAGGAATTAGGAATCAGCGACCAGGAAATGGACGAGCAACCGATTGCTCCAACCTGTTATCATTACATTTCGCATATTTATCGACAGTTTGCAGAACCAAACTTGGGCATTGCTTTTGCTAGTTTGCTCCCTTGTCCTTGGTTATACCATGATTTGGGCAAGGCACTTAATCGCAAACCATCCCCGAATCCTCTTTATCAACAGTGGATTGAAACCTATATCACCGATGAGTTAGAACAGCAGATTAAAGAGGAAGAAGAGCTGGTCAATCAACTCTATCAAGAAAGCGACGAGACAGACAAACAAAAAATGCTAGAGGCCTTCCACCGAAGTGTCCACATGGAAGCCAAGTTTTGGGAGATGGCTTACCAACATCAAACATGGACGAGTGATTTGCAGTCCTTAGAAAAAGAGAAGAAATAGAAAATGAGAAAGCACCAACTACAAGTTCACAAATTAACCATTTTATCCATGATGATTGCTCTTGACGTAGTTCTTACACCCATCTTTCGAATTGAAGGAATGGCACCGATGTCCAGTGTAGTCAATATCCTTGCAGGGATCTTGATGGGACCTGTTTATGCCTTGGTCATGGCTACAGTCACAGCCTTTATCCGTATGTCTACTCAAGGCATTCCCCCTTTGGCCCTCACAGGAGCTACTTTTGGAGCCCTCCTTGCAGGTCTCTTTTATAAGTATGGTCGGAAATTTCGCTATTCTGCTCTAGGAGAAATCTTGGGAACAGGTATAATCGGTTCCATTGTTTCCTATCCTGTTATGGTTCTCTTTACGGGATCTGCTGCCAAGCTTAGCTGGTTTATCTACACTCCTCGATTTTTTGGAGCAACCTTGATCGGTACAGCGATTTCCTTTATTGCCTTTCGATTTTTAATCAAGCAGGAATTCTTTAAAAAAGTGCAGGGATATTTCTTTGGAGAAAGGATAGAATGATGCAGGAATTGACAAATCCTTTCCCTCTGGCAACCAGTTCCTTGATTCACTGCATCACCAATGAGATTTCCTGTGAGATGCTGGCTAATGGCATTTTGGCTCTGGGATCTAAACCTGTCATGGCAGATGATCCCCGTGAGGTCCTTGATTTTACCAAACAAAGCCAAGCTCTCTTTATCAATCTGGGACATTTGTCTGCTGAGAAGGAGAAAGCAATCCGTATGGCAGCTACTTATGCAAACCAAGCTTGTCTCCCAATGGTAGTAGATGCGGTTGGTGTATCAGCGTCACCCGTTCGTAAGACCTTAGTCAGAGATCTTTTAGGATACAAGCCCACGGTCCTTAAAGGAAATATGTCGGAAATCCGAAGTCTTGTTGGCTTAAAACACCATGGAGTCGGGGTCGATGCTAGTGCTAAAGATCAAGAAACTGAAGATTTGCTTCAAGTCTTGAAAGACTGGTGTCAGCTTTATCCTGGTATGTCGTTCCTAGTCACGGGTCCCAAGGACCTCATCGTTTCGAAAAATCAAGTTGCTGTATTGAGGAATGGCTGTGCAGAATTAGACTGGATAACAGGGACGGGAGACTTAGTTGGAGCCTTGACAGCCGTTTTTCTCAGCCAAGGAAAGACTGCATTTGAAGCTTCTTGCCTAGCAGTTTCTTATCTCAATATCTCTGCTGAGAGAATACTTGTTCAAGGAATGGGATTGGAAGAGTTTCGCTTTCAAACTCTCAATCAGCTCTCTCTCCTAAAAAGAGATGAAAACTGGCTAGATGCTATTAAAGGAGACCTTTATGAATAGAGAAGCACTCAGACTATATCTGGTAACTAATCGCTACCAAGATTCCTTGGAAAGCTTTCTTGAAAAAGTTGAGACGGCCTGCCGTTCAGGTGTTACCATCATCCAACTACGAGAAAAAAACCTCACTACCAATCAATACTATCAACTGGCAAAACAAGTCAAGGAAATAACAGATGCCTATCAGGTACCCTTGATTATCGATGATCGTTTGGATGTTTGTCTTGCAGTAGATGCTGCAGGTCTGCATATTGGCGACGATGAGCTACCAGTTTCCGTTGCCCGCCAAGTCTTGGGTCCTGACAAAATCCTCGGTGTCACAGCTAAAACAGTAAAAAGAGCCCTTGAGGCGGAAACATCGGGTGCGGATTACTTGGGAACAGGGGCCATTTTCCCGACTAGGACCAAGGAGAATGCTCCCATCACCCTGATTTCAACCTTGAAAACCATTTGCCAAACGGTAGCCATTCCAGTAGTTGCTATCGGAGGCTTGACGTCAGAGAATATTGACCAACTTGCTGCAACTGGCATAGCTGGAGTAGCCGTTGTTCGTGATTTGATGCAGGCAGAAGATATTGAGGCAAAAACGCAAGCTTTTTTAACAAAGTTGGATGACATGATTTCCTAATCAAAAACTCTCTAATTCCCTTAAAGTGGGAACTAGAGAGTTTTTTCTTAATCTTTAAAGCTTGTATGGTTGACTGGGCCAGAACCATGACCGAGTTGAGGGGCGTCTTGGATGGCTTTTGTGATAAAGGCCTTGGCCTTATCGACTGCCTGATAAAGGGTATTCCCCTTGGCTAGTTCAGCCGTAATCACTGCAGCAAAAGTACATCCAGTACCATGGGTGTGACAGGTTTGAATTCGTGGACTTTCCCAGACAAATTGTTCCTCCTTGGTAAAGAGGAAATCCTTGGCACCACCTTCAAGATGACCACCTTTGATAACTACAGACTGAGGACCAAATTCTTTTAAAATCAGGCGACCAGCACGCTGCATGTCTTCTGGATCATGGATTGAAAAACCAACAATCTCTTCTGCTTCAGGAAGATTGGGAGTGATAATGGTTGCAAGGGGAAGTAGGTTTGTTTTTAGGAAGCTTCTCGCACTGGTATCAATCAGGGTGTCCCCACTCGTAGCGACCATAACAGGGTCCAGCACATAGGGACAGTCCAGCTTTTTAAGGTAGGGTTGGATGATCTCCATGATCTCAGTAGTTGCCAACATACCAGTTTTCACAGCCTGAGGTTTGATATCCGAAAAGACACTCTCCAATTGAGCTTCCAGCATTTGGTTGGAGACGTGCTCGATTAATTGAACACCTCTGGTATTTTGAGCGACAAGGCTGGTGACAACGGCCATTCCATAGACATCTCTCGCTTGGAATGACTTTAAATCAGCCATAATGCCAGCACCGCCACTAGGGTCAGTTCCTGCAATGGTTAGAGCAACGGGTAAATAAGTCATCTAAAACCTCCCAACCAACTGAAGTTTGTATTCTCAAGAACAAGCTAGTCTGTTTTGGAAGGAAATAGAAGACTAGCTAGTCCTCATTATCATTTCCACTTCCATCAGCTAGCATTACCTAGATTGAGTCAAAGGGATCTAACAGTCGTTAATCTCAGCTTTACGCACCCCTAGTGGTTGTTTTCTTTTTTCTACAGTATAGCATATTTTTATAGTTTATATAGTGAAATTTGACTGCAAATCTCTCGTTACAGGATTAGAATTCTATTTTTCGAAAAAATAATAAAAATTATAGTTGACAAATGTAGATTTTGAGAGTATACTAATAACTGTAATCGACAAATGTAGATTTAGGAGGTGTGATTATGCAGATTTCAGATGCAGAATGGCAGGTCATGAAGATTATTTGGATGCAAGGAGAGCAGACCAGTACGGATTTGATCAGGGTTCTGGCGGAGCGGTTCGACTGGTCCAAGTCGACCATTCAAACTCTTTTGGCTCGTTTGGTTGAGAAAGAGTGTCTGACAAGGAAAAAAGAAGGCAAGTTCTTTGTCTATTCATCCCTTTTAACTCTGGACCAGAGTCGAGACTTGCTTGTCCAAGATATCAAAGACAAGGTTTGTTCTCGTAGGATTAAGAACTTGTTGGCTGATTTGATTGTGGAATGTGATTTCACTTTGGCTGACTTGGAAGACTTAGAAGCTGTGATTTCTAAGAAGAAATCAAGCGCTGTAACAGAAGTAAGATGTAATTGTATGTAAAGGAGACGTCATGTTAAATAGTATTGTAACCATTATTTGTATTGCCCTTATCGCGTTTATCTTGTTTTGGTTTTTCAAAAAGCCTGAAAAATCTGGACAAAAGGCCCAGCAAAAAAAGGGTTACCAAGAGATCCGAGTGGAAGTCATGGGGGGCTATACGCCTGAGTTGATTATTCTTAAAAAATCAGTGCCAGCCCGCATTGTCTTTGACCGCAAGGACCCTTCACCCTGTCTAGATCAGATCGTCTTTCCAGATTTTGGTGTGCATGCGGACTTGCCTATGGGTGAAGAGTATGTAGTGGAAATCACACCTGAGCAGACTGGAGAGTTTGGCTTTGCATGTGGTATGAACATGATGCACGGCAAGATGATTGTAGAGTAGGAGGAGACTATGACAGAAATTGTGAAAGCAAGCCTAGAAAATGGCATTCAAAAAATCCGTATCACGGCAGACAAAGGCTACCATCCAGCCCACATTCAACTGCAAAAAGGGATTCCTGCTGAGATTACTTTTCACCGTGTGACACCTTCAAACTGTTATAAAGAAGTTCTCTTCGAAGAAGAAGGGATTCTAGAACCAATCGCTCAAGATGAGGAAAAAATTATTCGCTTTACGCCTCAAGACTTGGGTGAGCACGAGTTTTCTTGTGGCATGAAGATGCAAAAGGGGAGTTATACCGTAGTTGAGAAGACTCGAAAATCTCTATCACTTTTACAACGTTTTTGGATTACTACTATCTTTACTGTGCCTCTTGTGATTCTCATGATTGGTATGTCTACAGGAGGAATTAGTCACCAAGTCATGCGTTGGGGCACCTTTTTAGCCACAACCCCCATTATGCTGGTAGCTGGAGTTCCATATATCAGAAGCGCCTGGGCTAGTTTTAAAAAGCACAATTCCAACATGGATACCTTGGTTGCTCTGGGAACCCTAGTGGCCTATTTCTATAGCTTAGTTGCCCTCTTCACTGGTCTGCCCGTTTACTTTGAAAGTGCTGCATTTATCCTCTTCTTCATTCTTTTGGGAGCAGTTTTTGAGGAAAAAATGCGAAAAAATACTTCGCAGGCAGTCGAAAAATTATTAGACCTACAAGCAAAAACAGCAGAGGTTTTGCGTGATGATGTTTATGTTCAAATACCTCTAGAACAAGTCAAAGTTGGGGATCTCATTCGCGTTCGACCAGGTGAAAAAATTGCCGTTGATGGGACTGTAATAGAAGGAGAAACTAGTATTGATGAATCAATGGTAACTGGGGAAAGTATTCCAGTCGATAAATCAGTTGGAGATGCTGTCATTGGTTCAACCATCAATAATAGTGGTACGATCATTTTTAGAGCTGAAAAAGTAGGTTCTGAAACCATGTTGGCTCAGATTGTAGACTTTGTGAAGAAAGCTCAAACCAGTCGTGCTCCTATTCAAGATTTGACAGACAAGATTTCTGGAATTTTCGTACCAGCAGTTGTCATTTTAGGACTCCTTACTTTTTGGATCTGGTTTGTTTTTCTTGGTGAAAGTTTTGTAACGTCGCTTCTCTATGGTGTTGCAGTCTTGATTATTGCCTGCCCTTGTGCTCTTGGACTTGCGACACCAACAGCACTCATGGTTGGAACAGGACGAAGTGCCAAGATGGGGATTCTTCTCAAAAATGGTACAGTTCTACAGGAAATCCAAAAAGTTCAAACGGTTGTTTTTGATAAGACAGGAACCTTGACCGAAGGGAAGCCAGTAGTGACAGATGTTATCGGAGATGAAGGAGAAGTGCTAAGTTTGGCTGCTTCACTGGAAGATGTATCTCAACACCCGCTAGCTCAAGCTATTGTTAATCGTGCATCTGAACTAGGAATTAGCCTTCACCCAGTGGAAAACTTCCAAGCCTTGCATGGAAAAGGTGTGACTGGGATTATTAATGGTAAGCAAGTCTTGCTGGGGAATGCTAAGCTCTTAGCTGACCTTGCTATTCCACATGATTATCAAGAACGATTTGATTTGCTTGAGAAAGAAGCAAAAACAGTTGTCTTCCTATCCGTGGATGGTCAGTTAAAAGGCTTAATTGCCTTGCAGGATGTCCCTAAGGAAAATGCCAAAGAAGCTATTGCTAAATTGAAAAAACGTGGTCTTAGAACGGTCATGCTTACTGGAGATAATGCTGGAGTAGCCCATGCGATTGCAGAACAAATTGGTATCGAAGAAGTAATCGCAAATGTCTTGCCAGAGGAAAAGGCACATGAAATTCACAAGCTTCAAAAGAATGGGAAATTGGCCTTTGTTGGAGATGGTATCAATGATGCGCCGGCCCTCAGTGTAGCGGATGTCGGAATTGCCATGGGCTCTGGGACAGATATTGCCATTGAATCAGCAGATCTTGTCCTTACAACCAACAATTTACTAGGATTGGCACGTGCTTTTGATATGAGTAAGAAGACCTTTAATCGTATTCTACTCAATCTTTTCTGGGCTTCTATCTATAACCTCATTGGTATTCCGATTGCAGCAGGAGTCTTTTCAGGTATTGGTTTGGTGCTCAACCCAGAACTGGCTGGTCTAGCCATGGCTTTTAGTTCTGTATCTGTTTTGATTAGTTCACTCATGCTAAACGTTACTAAGATAGACTAAGAAGCGGGCTTGCTCGCTTTTTATTATAAAACAGATTCTAAAAACGTTTTCAAACTGTACTGTAATAGAGAATAAAAACTTCTGAGCACATTCTTAGGAGACCCAAAACAAATGTGGTAAAGTAGTAGAGTAAAAATTTGCTGAAACGTTTCCAATTAGTATATGAAAACGGATTTATCAAGTTTTAAAAATATTTGAAGGAGAGTTATCATTATGACTCAAGGGAAAATTACTGCATCTGCAGCAATGCTCAACGTATTGAAAACATGGGGCGTAGACACAATCTACGGTATCCCATCAGGAACACTCAGCTCATTGATGGACGCTTTGGCTGAAGACAAAGATATCCGCTTCTTGCAAGTTCGCCACGAAGAAACAGGTGCTCTTGCTGCGGTTATGCAAGCTAAATTCGGCGGCTCAATCGGAGTTGCAGTTGGTTCAGGTGGTCCGGGTGCGACTCACTTGATTAACGGTGTTTACGATGCAGCTATGGATAACACTCCATTCCTTGCTATCCTTGGATCACGTCCTGTTAATGAATTGAACATGGATGCCTTCCAAGAATTGAACCAAAACCCAATGTACAACGGTATCGCTGTCTACAACAAACGTGTCGCTTACGCTGAGCAATTGCCAAAAGTAATCGACGAAGCTTGTCGTGCTGCAGTTTCTAAAAAAGGTCCAGCTGTTGTTGAAATCCCAGTAAACTTCGGTTTCCAAGAAATCGACGAAAACTCATACTATGGATCAGGTTCTTACGAGCGTTCATTCATCGCTCCTGCCTTGAACGAAGTTGAAATCGACAAAGCTGTTGAAATCTTAAACAATGCTGAACGTCCAGTTATCTATGCTGGTTACGGTGGTGTCAAAGCTGGTGAAGTGATTACTGAATTGTCACGTAAAATCAAAGCACCAATCATCACAACTGGTAAAAACTTTGAAGCTTTTGAATGGAACTATGAAGGTTTGACAGGCTCTGCTTACCGTGTTGGTTGGAAACCAGCCAACGAAGTGGTCTTTGAAGCAGACACCGTTCTTTTCCTTGGTTCAAACTTCCCATTTGCTGAAGTTTACGAAGCCTTCAAGAACACTGAGAAATTCATTCAAGTCGATATCGACCCTTACAAACTTGGTAAACGTCATGCCCTTGATGCTTCTATCCTTGGTGATGCAGGTCAAGCAGCTAAAGCTATCCTTGACAAAGTGAACCCAGTTGAATCTACTCCATGGTGGCGTGCAAACGTTAAGAACAACCAAAACTGGCGTGATTACATGAACAAACTCGAAGGTAAAACTGAGGGTGAATTGCAATTGTACCAAGTTTACAATGCAATCAACAAACATGCTGATCAAGACGCTATCTACTCAATCGACGTAGGTGACACTACTCAAACATCTACTCGTCACCTTCACATGACACCTAAGAACATGTGGCGTACATCTCCACTCTTTGCGACAATGGGTATTGCCCTTCCTGGTGGTATCGCTGCTAAGAAAGACAATCCAGATCGCCAAGTATGGAACATCATGGGTGACGGTGCATTCAACATGTGCTACCCAGACGTGATCACAAACGTTCAATACGACCTTCCAGTTATCAACGTTGTCTTCTCAAATGGTAAATATGCCTTCATCAAGGACAAATACGAAGACACAAACAAACACTTGTTTGGTTGTGACTTCCCTAATGCTGACTATGCGAAAATCGCTGAAGCGCAAGGTGCTGTAGGATTTACAGTTGACCGTATCGAAGATATCGATGCAGTTGTTGCAGAAGCTGTTAAATTGAACAAAGAAGGTAAAACTGTTGTTATCGATGCTCGCATCTCTCAACATCGTCCACTTCCAGTAGAAGTACTTGAATTGGATCCAAAACTTCACTCAGAAGAAGCAATCAAAGCCTTCAAGGAAAAATACGAAGCAGAAGAACTCGTACCATTCCGCCTCTTCTTGGAAGAAGAAGGATTGCAATCACGCGCAATCAAATAATTTCTCTCATCGAAAATCAAATGAAAACTTTGTAGATTTTATTCTTTGATTTTCAAGAGTCGAACTTGAAAAGATCGGAGTAATCCGGTCTTTTTCTGGAGGATAGTAAATGAATTTAAATCAATTAGATATCATCGTTTCAAATGTTCCTCAAGTCTGTGCCGACTTGGAGCGTATTTTGGATAAAAAGTCCGATTATGTTGATGACAGTTTTGCTCAGTTCACGATTGGCAGTCATTGTCTCATGTTGTCAGAAAATCATTTGATTTCTTTGGAAAACTTTCAGTCAGGAATCATTCTTCATATCGAGGTTGAGGATGTAGACCAGAATTACCAACGGTTGAAAGAACTTGGTATCCAGGTTTTAAACGGACCAACTGTAACCGATTGGGGAACAGAGTCCTTATTAGTTAAAGGGCCTGCTGGTCTAGTGATTGATTTTTATCGTATGAAGTAGGTAATTCTATTATCAAATTTTTTATCTAAACATTCTTGGAGTGAAACTTAAAAAGATCGGAGCAATTCGATCTTTTTTGTATTTATGCGACTTTCAGTCCGTCTCGCTCCGTTAGGTGCGAGACAAAAAACCACCCGTTTTCACGGGTGGTTATGATTTCTACACTTATTGTTTGGCTTCCTGTTTTAATTGTTGCACCTGTTCCTCGTACTGGACAAGCTCCCTGTCTTTTATATTGATAGTCGCTTCTGCTTCAGCAATGCGGCTTCTCAGATCTTGAGTCTTGTTATGGTGATAGCTAATACCAATAGCACTACCAGCAATGATCCCGATTACTAGACAAGTAAAAATCACCAAAATCAAGGGAGCAGATAGTTGTGTAAAGACAAGACTGACAGTTACTGTTTGACGATTGAGTAGACCAAATGAGATCACAATGACTAATAAGCTCAAACCGCCAATTAGATAAGCCTTATCTTTCAGTGACAATTCATTAAATTTTTTTAGCATAAGTTCCTTTTCTCCTGACTATGTTGATAGAAAACTACACACCATTTAGGTATTAACAAAATTCATTTTACTAGAAAATTTCGATACTGTCAATAATTTCTAACGGCTTATTTACCATCAATCAATCGATTCATTGAAAAGGAGTATTCATTTTCTAATATTTGATTGAGTAAACAGAACGGAGCAATCCGGTCTTTTTCTGTTTCCTTTTTCTTATCACAAGATTGTGATAGTTTACATCTTCATAACAAAAGCTACAAAGTCTTGATTGTTTTGAAAAAAGATTATAAAATATGATTCATAAAAATGAAAGAGGTTTTGAAAATGTCTGAAAAACAAATGAAAATTTTGGGTTGGGTAGCGACCTTCATGTCCGTTATGATGTATGTCTCTTACTTCCCACAAATCATGAACAACCTGGCTGGTCAAAAAGGCAACTTCATCCAACCCTTGGTCGCAGCCATCAACTGTAGTCTATGGGTTTACTACGGTCTTTTCAAGAAAGAAAGAGATATTCCCCTTGCGGCTGCTAATGCGCCAGGTATCGTTTTTGGACTAGTAACGGCTATCACAGCTTTGATTTAAAAAGAAGACTGGTTTCAGTCTTTTTTCGTATATATAAAAGTAAGTTTAGTGCTATCATTATCCAGAGAGTTCAAAACTTTTTGCCTTCTTTTTAGTATAATAGAAGTAATAAATCAATCGAGGTAAAGTGATGACAGAAATACTACAATTTCCAGAAGTATTTCTCTGGGGTGGTGCAACGGCAGCTAATCAATGTGAAGGTGCTTATAATCAGGACGGTCGTGGTCTTGCTAATGTGGATGTGGTACCGACCGGTCCAGACCGTGAGGCCATTATCACAGGTCAAAAAAAGATGTTTTCGTTTGAGGAGGGCTATTTTTACCCAGCAAAAGAAGCTATTGATATGTACCATCATTACAAGGAAGATATTGCGCTTTTTGCAGAAATGGGATTTAAAACCTATCGACTTTCCATTGCTTGGACTCGGATTTTTCCTCAAGGTGACGAAGCAGAGCCAAATGAAGCTGGTCTAGCTTTTTATGAGGATTTATTTAAGGAATGTCACAAGTATGGAATTGAACCACTGGTGACCATCACGCATTTCGATTGCCCCATGCACTTAATTAGGGAGTACGGTGGTTGGCGCAATCGTCGTATGTTGGACTTTTACGCAAATCTCTGTCGCACCCTCTTTACTCGTTACAAGGGCTTGGTCAAGTACTGGCTCACCTTCAACGAAATCAATATGATTCTGCATGCCCCCTTTTTAGGAGCTGGGATCTGTTTTGAAGAGGGGGAAAATCAAGAGCAAGTCAAATACCAAGCAGCCCACCATGAGCTGGTAGCCTCGGCTATGGCGACTAAAATTGCTCACGAAATTGACCCAGAAAACAAGGTGGGATGTATGTTGGCAGCAGGGCAATATTATCCTAACACCGCCCATCCGAGAGACTACTGGGCAGCCATGGAGGAAGACCGTAAGAGTTACTTCTTCATTGATGTTCAAGCGCGTGGGGAATACCCAAACTATGCCAAGAAGCAGTGGGAGCGTGAGGGGATAGAAATTGAAATGACGACAGATGATTTGGACTTGTTGAAGAATCACACTGTTGACTTTGTTTCCTTCTCTTATTATGCGAGTCGAGTGGCCTCAGGCGATCCAGAAGTGAGGAATCTGACAGCTGGAAATGTCTTTGCCTCTATCAAAAATCCCTATCTGGAATCCTCAGAATGGGGTTGGCAGATTGACCCACTGGGGCTTCGTATCACCCTCAATGCCATCTGGGACCGTTATCAAAAACCTATGTTCATTGTAGAAAATGGACTCGGCGCTATGGATACGCCGGATGAAAATGGCTATGTAGCGGATGACTATCGGATTGCTTATCTAGAAGCCCACATCAAGGCTATGCGAGATGCTATTTACCAAGATGGCGTTGAATTGCTTGGCTATACGACTTGGGGTTGTATAGATCTGGTTTCAGCTGGAACAGGCGAAATGAACAAGCGATATGGCTTTATCTATGTGGATCGTGATAATGCAGGTCAAGGAAGTCTCAAACGGAGCAAGAAGAAATCCTTCTACTGGTACAAGAATGTCATTGCCAGCAATGGTGCAAGTATTAAGTAGAGCATATTTGTTCACTATTTTTATAAAATCTTCTCTCTACTTTATAATGTGTGAAAAAGAGTTCAATTAGACCTGGCTTTTTGCTATAATGAGGTGAGAAAAATAGACAGGAGAATAAGATGTCAGAACCATTATTTTTACAATCAGTTATGCAAGAAAAAATCTGGGGTGGAACCAAGCTACGTGATGAGTTTGGCTACGACATCCCGAGTGAAAAAATAGGAGAATACTGGGCTATTTCAGCCCACCCAAATGGTGTTTCTAAAGTTGCCAATGGTCGTTTTGAGGGAACAGACCTAGCTACTTTGTATGCGGAACACCGTGAATTGTTTGGCAATCGTCCAGAACCTGTATTTCCACTCTTGACCAAGATACTCGATGCCAACGATTGGCTCAGTGTCCAAGTTCACCCAGACGATGCCTATGGACTAGAGCATGAAGGCGAGCTCGGGAAAACAGAGTGCTGGTACATCATCGCTGCGGATGAAGGTTCAGAGATTATCTATGGTCACAATGCCAAATCAAAAGAAGAACTTCGCCAGCAAATTGAGGACAAGAACTGGGATGCCTTGCTGACCAAAGTGCCTGTTAAGGCTGGAGACTTCTTCTATGTACCAAGTGGCACCATGCACGCTATTGGAGCAGGTATCTTGATTCTGGAAACCCAGCAGTCTAGCGATACCACCTACCGTGTTTATGACTTTGACCGTAAGGATGACAAGGGCAACTTGCGTGAACTTCACCTTGAAAAATCCATCGATGTCTTGAACATTGGTGAACCTGCTAATAGCCGTCCCGTAACTATCAAAGCAGATGATTTACGTTCCACTCTCCTTGTATCCAATGATTTCTTTGCGGTTTACAAATGGGAAATTACTGGAAAAGTTAACTTTGAAAAGACAGCTGACTACAGCTTGTTGAGTGTCTTGGCTGGTCAAGGTCAACTGACTGTTGACGGGGAAAATTATCCAATCCAAAAAGGTAGCCACTTTATCCTACCAAGTGATGTTGAAACTTGGACCCTAGAAGGGCAAGGTTTGGAATTGATTGTAAGCCATCCATAAAAAAAGAAAGGGCCTGAGTTTACTACTCAAGTCCTTTTTGATTACATAAATTGGGCGATAAAAACCACAATGATGATAATAGGAATGATGAAACGAAGGAGGAAGAGCCAGACTTGGAAAAGTCCCTGTTTCCATGCTCTTTCATCAAGATGCAGTTCCTCCATGGCAAGGGCCTTTTTAAAGATATAGCCAGTAAAAAGTGACAGACAGAGAGCTCCAAATGGCATGAGGAGATTGGAAACCAAGAAGTCCATAGCATCAAAGAAGGTTTTACCCAAAATGTGAACATCTGCCATGACCCCATAGGATAGGGCTGAAGGAATGCCAAAGACGAAGGTCAAGATTCCTAAAGTCGCACTCCATTTAGCACGCTTGCTGTTGTCCTGGTTGGTGATATTGCCCACATTGATTTCTAGCATGACGACAGAGGAAGTAACCGTCGCAAAGAGGAAGAGCAAGAGGAAGAGGATGTAGAAAATGGTTCCAAAGGGCATCTTGTCAAAGAGTTGAGGCAAGACGATAAAGAGCAGGCTTGGTCCCCCTTCAGACTGAATATTGAAGGCTGACATGGCTGGGAAAATGGCTAGACCTGCCATGATGGATACCGAGATGTTCATGGCTACGATGGAAATCCCCGATTGGACCAGCTTGGTTTTCTTGTCCAAGTAGGACGCATAGGTCAGCATGGCTGTCACCCCTAGTGAGAGGGCAAAGAAAGATTGACCCAGAGCATAGAGGAGACCAGCGCTAGTTAGTTTTGAAAAGTCTGGTTTGAGGAAGTAGAGAACCCCTTCCATGGCGTTTGGCAAGCTGAGCGAGCGCCCGATGATCACGACAAAGATGATAAAGAGCATAGGCATCATGACTTTCGAGGCTCTTTCAATTCCTTTTTGAACCCCACGTGATACAATAAAGATATTCAACAAGATAAAGGCTGCTTGAGCTCCTAGGGCAATGGCTGGATTTGAAATGATTGAAGTAAATAACTGAGCATAATCACCCGTACCGCCAAGCTGGAACAATTTCCCAAACTCAATTCCTAGATAGACTAGAATCCAACCTCCGATGACACTGTAAAAGGAGAGGAGGATAAAGAGGGCAAAGGCACCAATCCAACCGATAAAGTTGTACTTGTTATTCTTGCCTAGTTTTCCAAAGGTTTTGATAGCGGAAACGCCAGCACTACGGCCAAGGGCAAATTCAGCCAGCAGGAGCGGGAAACCGATTAAAATGGTGGAAATGAGAAAGACCAGTAAAAAGCCTCCCCCGCCATTAGCGGCAGTCATGTAGGGAAATTTCCAAACGGCTCCAAGTCCGATGGCTGAACCAGCAGATGCTAGGATAAAGCCTAGTTTCGAGCCCCATTGCGATTTTTCTGACATAGTTGAAACTCCAATCTTGTTTTTTAAAATAAGAAAAGGCTACTTGAGTTGTCAAATAGCCCTCTCTCAATGGCTCTCTATGAACCTTCTGTTTGATTGATAGACTTGACTATCCTATCATGTTTTCAAAGGTCTGTCAAGAAAACCATTTTCAAGTTTTCACACCTTTCTCAAAAAGTTAAAAATTTTTCGCAAAAACGCTTGACTCTGACCTAGGGGGAGGGGTTATACTATCAATGTAATACTCTTCGAAAATCAAATTCAAACCACGTCAGCGTCGCCTTACCGTACTCAAGTACAGCTTGCGGCTAGCTTCCTAGTTTGCTCTTTGATTTTCATTGAGTATAAGGAGGAAATCATGTACCATATAAAAGAAGCTGCGCAGCTTTCAGGAGTCTCTGTCAAGACCCTGCACCACTACGATAAGATAGGACTCTTGGTCCCCTTAAAGTCGGAAAACGGCTATCGAACCTACAGTCAAGAGGATTTGGAACGCCTTCAGGTCATTCTGTACTACAAATATCTAGGCTTTTCTTTAGAAAAAATAGCAGAGCTGTTAAAGGAAGAAAGGACAGATTTATTGCCCCATTTGACCAGACAGTTGGACTATTTGACTCGAGAAAGGCAACACTTGGATACCTTGATTTCCACCTTGCAAAAAACTATTCAAGAACAAAAAGGAGAAAGAAAAATGACGATTGAGGAAAAATTCACTGGATTTAGCTATCAAGACAATCAAAAATACCACCAAGAAGCGGTAGAGAAGTATGGACAGGAAGTCATGAGCCAAGCGCTTGAACGCCAAAGTGGTAGAGAAGATGAGGCTACAGCCGCCTTTAACCAAGTCTTTCAAACTTTGGCACAAAATCTTCAAGCTGGTTTACCTGCAACAGCAGCTGAAAACCAAGAGCAAGCAGCCAAGCTCTTGCAAGCCATTCGAACTTATGGATTTGACTGCTCCGTTGAAGTCTTCGGACATATCGGTAAAGGATACGTCTACAACCCAGAGTTTAAGGAAAACATTGACAAATTTGGACCTGGTACAGCTCAATACACAGCAGATGCCATTGCGGCTTACGTTCGGACAAATGCAGAATAAATAGGCTAGGAATTTCCTAGCCTATTTTTTACTTCAAGTCATAAAGCCAGTCGTCACCGTCTTTGTAGTAAAAGAATTCACTGAGATCATCTTCCAAAAAAACACGAAGCATATCAGACATATCATCGGTTGCCAGTTTTAGTTGAGAGAGATTTTCAAACTCTTCCCACCATACCTTTCCTTCGTCTGAAGATTGTAGCTCACCAGTAAAGTGTTCGGTCTTGTAAAATAGGACGACATAACGATAATCCTCGTCGTCATACCAGTCTTTAATACCACAGAGTTGGGGTTTGGAAATGGTCAGACCAGTTTCTTCTTTCACTTCACGAATGACAGCATCGACAAAGGATTCGCCACGTTCAACATGACCACCAGGAAAAGTAATGCCAGGCCAGTCGGGATTAACTCGATTTTGAACCAGAATCTTGTTTCCGTTTTTAATCATGCACATGTTGACAAATTCAACTGTTTCGCATCTGTTCATATTGTTTTTCCTATTTTGTTAGTAACTTTTCCACGACGTTTAACTTTCGCATGGTCAGAACCACGCCAAACAATTTTTCAAGATAGTTGGTATTGAGCTTTTTTTGTTTTGCAGTTCTAGGAAGATAGAGGTAGAGACAGTAATCGCCTACACAGATTTCTTCCTCGCCGTAGTCAGTTTTCAATTTTTCTAGTGGCAGACTTTGGATAAGTCCTTGATAAAGAATTACATGCACACGATCATGAAGATAGTCTTCTTTAAATGGATTCTCATGAACAATCTTTTCAAAATCGTTCTTATTCTTGATAACCATTTTTAAGTCGGCCCCAATTTTTTCCTTTATCAAAGTATGAACGCGTTCTCGTATTTCTTCTAAATCTGAGTCACTCTCAAGAATGATATTCCCACTTTGAATATAGGTTCGAACGTGTTGAAAACCAGCTTCTGTCAAAATATCTACCAAATAAGACATTTTCGGGATAGCATTTTTTCCATTAGGAGTAACACCTCTTAGTAAAATAATATGTTCCAAAGGGCTTCCTTTCTTATTTGGTATTTATTGGATTGGAGCCTGCCACCCATCCGGTACAGAGGGCAGAAGTAATGTTAAAGCCACCCGTGTGGGCATTGATGTCTAGGACCTCACCAGCAAAGTGGAGCCCAGGTACCAGCTTGCTTTCCAGAGTTTTAGGGTTGATTTCCTTGAGACTGACGCCCCCCTTGGTGACAAAGGACTTGGCAAGAGACATTTTTCCAGTCACAGGGATTTTGAGAGCCTTGATAGATTGGACAAGCTGGTCACGTTCTTTTTCAGTTAGCTGTTTGACTTTTTCAGGAAATCCTTGTACAAAAAACTCAGCCAAGCGTTCCGGAAGCAAAGTTTTCAAAGCATTCTTCAAGGATTTTTCCCGATTTTCTTCTAGAAAAACTACCAAGTCGCTCTCAGGAAGTTGAGGCAAAACATCTAGCGAGAGAACCTCCCCACCCTTGACAAAACTAGATATGCGCAGGGCAGCAGGGCCCGACAAACCAAAGTGGGTAAAGAGCAAATCATGAGTGATGATATGCTTGCCATAGCTTAGGGTCACGTCATCTAGGGAAATTCCCTGCAAGGCCTTATGCGGAAAATCTGTTAACAAAGGACTTTCAGCGGCTTCAAGATCGGTAATGGTGTGCTTAAAATGGCGGGCAATCTCGTGACCAAAACCAGTCGAACCAGTCGAAGGATAAGACTTACCACCTGTTGTGACAATGAGTTTATCACAAGTGAAGGTTTGGTCTGCGGACTTAAGAACAAACTGGTCGTCTATCTTTTTAACCGAAACAATTTCGGTTTGAGCGAGAACTTGTCCCCCTAGCTCAGCGATTTTCTTTTCCAGAGCCTCGATAATAGTCCGCGATTTGTCGTTAGCAGGAAAGACACGACCGTGGTCCTCAACCTTTAGTTTAACACCGTTTTCCGTGAAAAAGTTGATGATATCATGGTTATCAAACTGGGAGAAGACACTGTATAGAAAGCGGCCATTTCCAGGGATGCCAGCAAGTAGGTCGTCCAAACTTCCATTGTTGGTTACATTGCAACGTCCCCCGCCTGTTCCAGCTAATTTTTTTCCGAGTTTCCGATTTTTTTCGATGAGAAGAGTTTTCTGACCATAAAAGCTACTGGAAATGGTAGCCATCATGCCCGCAGGCCCTCCACCGATGACAATAGTATCAAAATGTTTCATAGATCTATTGTACCACAAAAAACAAGAGATGCTTGGCCTCTCTTGTTGCTTATAATCTTAGTTGATTTCATATCCCATCAACAAACCGCCATCTTCTGCATAGAAACTGCAGAGACCAGACGTAGGGATGATTTTGATATCCGCTTGTGGGAAGGTTTCCAGCAAGCGTTCTGACAATTGCTGACAGAATTTTTCATTGCTGCGATGAGCCATGACGATACGGCCACCAGCATAGCCAGCCTTGATGAGTTCTTCATAGGCTGCTTGAAGGGATTTTTTTGGTCCACGCGCTTTTTGTAGCAGTTCTAAGGTTCCAGTTTCACTTGCTTCCCCAACCATACGGATGTTGAGGAGGCCAACGACTGTACCGATCAGCTTGCTCAAACGGCCATTTTTTACCAAGTTATCGACCTTAGCAAGGACAAAAAGCAACTTCGTTTTTTCTTGGTAGGCTGTAATAGCTTCAACAATTTCTTCATAAGAAAGTCCTTGATCAATCAAGCTATTGATTTTCTCGACAATCAAGTCAACCTCACCACCTGCAGACAATGTATCGATCACATGAATCTGAGTGTCAGGATGTTCTTCCAGATAGATATTCTTAGCGAGCTGTGCACTATTATGGCTACCTGAAAGAGTACCAGTGATAGTAACGACAAAGATATGCTTAGCACCTTCAAATGCACGCAAGTAATCATCAGGGCTAGGACAAGCTGATTTTGAAGCCTCAGAAGTCGCATACATGGTTTCCATCATGTGGTCAATGTTAAGATTGGCATCATCGATAAAGACCTGATCAGCTACTTGAATTGTTAAAGGAACACTAACAAATTCCGTATCAATAGCAGGAGTTGCCAGTTGACGATAATCACAACCAGAGTCAGCTACAATCTTCCAAGTCATAGAAATTCTCCATCTTTGTCACTTATACATTGACAAAGGTTCTGTCTTTTTTTACAATTATATCATGAAAGTTCTTGAAACAAAAGTACCACCTCTCTGTTGTCACAAGTAGAAAGAAATTGTTATGTCTGAACGTAAAATATCTGAAAAATCTCTTGAAAATCTCAGAAAATCAAATCAAGAATCCAATTTCTTGACCAGAGAAGCGATTGAGACTGCTCTTTTGCAACTTCTAGAGAAAAAAGACTTGGCCAAGATCAGCATTTCGGAGCTGGTCAAACGGGCGGGCGTCTCTCGTGCTGCCTTCTATCGTAACTATGACTCCAAAGAAGAGATTTTGGAAAGTGTTTTTAAACGCAGTGTCCATAACATTATGGAACAGTTGAGCCACTACGATGTTAAAACAGACCTTTATCTAGTCTGGGTACACCTTTTCCGCGCAGCTAAGAAAGAAGCCAAGGTTATCCAACTTGCTCTGGACTACCATTTGGAAAAGATTTTTGTCCAAGCCATGCAGGAATTTCTAGAAAAATACCACGGAAAGTCAAAAGGCGTTAGCAGCTACCTTCATTCCTTTTGGAGTTCTGCCATCGTATCGGTTCTGCTCAAATGGATCAAGGATGGCATGAAAGTTCCAGCTGAAAAGATTGCAGATTTACGCTTGCCATTTTTCAAAAAATAGAGGAAAAGGAGAAGACTTATGACAGAAAAAAGACTGGCTTGGGATGAGTACTTTGCAGCCCAGGCTTTACTGATTGCCAATCGTTCGACCTGCAAACGTGCCAAGGTGGGAGCTGTCCTCGTTAAGGACAATAAAGTCATTTCAACAGGCTACAATGGTTCCGTATCAGGAACGGAACACTGTATTGACCATGAATGTCTGGTCATTGAAGGTCACTGTGTTCGAACCCTTCACGCCGAGGTTAATGCTATTCTCCAAGGGGCTGAGCGAGGGGTTCCCAGAGGATTTACAGCCTATGTGACCCATTTCCCTTGTCTGAACTGCACCAAACAATTGCTACAAGTTGGTTGTAAGCGCGTGGTTTATATCAACCAGTACCGAATGGATGACTATGCCCAGTACCTTTATCATGAAAAAGGCACCGAGTTGACCCATTTACCATTAGAGACTGTTCAGACAGCTCTTCAAGAGGCAGATTTGATTTAAAAATTAATAAAAATAAATGGTTTAGAAAGCTTTTTAAACCGTTTTTTGATATAATAAGAAGAATAAATTGAAAGAAGGAACTCAGAAAATGGGAAAAATTGAAGTCATTAATCATCCACTCATTCAACACAAATTGTCTATCTTGCGTCGTACAGATACTTCTACAAAAGCTTTTCGTGAACTAGTAGATGAGATTGCAATGTTGATGGGATATGAAGTACTTCGTGATCTTCCACTTGAAGACGTGGAGATCGAAACACCTATCACAAAGACCGTTCAAAAACAATTGGCTGGGAAAAAATTGGCGATTGTCCCAATCTTGCGTGCAGGTATCGGGATGGTAGATGGGCTCTTGAGCTTGGTTCCTGCAGCCAAAGTTGGTCATATCGGTATGTACCGTGATGAAGAAACCCTTCAACCAGTTGAATACTTGGTGAAATTACCTGAGGATATTGACCAACGTCAAATCTTTGTCGTTGATCCAATGTTGGCAACAGGTGGCTCAGCAATCTTGGCAGTAGATTCGCTTAAAAAACGTGGCGCTTCAAATATCAAGTTTGTCTGCCTAGTATCTGCTCCAGAAGGAGTGAAAGCCCTTCAAGAAGCACACCCAGATGTAGAAATTTTTACTGCGGCCTTGGATGAATGCTTGAACGAACACGGTTATATCGTTCCAGGTCTTGGAGATGCTGGAGACCGCTTGTTTGGTACTAAATAAAATTCCAAAGTAAATAGTGAAACTAGAAGTTCGTTTTTGACTTGAAAGGAGGTTGAGTTTTTGTTTCTGTTTAGGTAATAGAGCAAAGATTTGACCTTTTTTGACCAAAAAGATATAATAGTTCTGTATTGAGTCGTAAGACTAAGAAAATTCAACATTAAAAGGAGAAATGAATGATTCCTGTAGTTATTGAACAAACAAGCCGTGGAGAACGTTCCTATGATATTTACTCTCGTCTTCTGAAAGACCGCATTATCATGCTAACAGGTCCAGTTGAAGACAACATGGCCAACTCCGTTATTGCCCAATTACTTTTCTTGGATGCCCAAGATAGCACAAAAGATATTTATCTTTATGTCAACACACCTGGAGGATCTGTTTCAGCTGGTTTGGCAATCGTTGATACCATGAACTTTATCAAGGCGGATGTCCAAACTATCGTTATGGGGATGGCTGCATCTATGGGGACTGTTATTGCATCAAGTGGCGCAAAAGGCAAACGTTTCATGCTTCCAAATGCGGAGTACATGATTCACCAACCAATGGGTGGAACAGGTGGTGGTACCCAACAAACCGATATGGCAATCGCTGCAGAGCACTTGCTCAAAACTCGTAAGACTTTGGAGCAAATCCTTGCAGATAACTCTGGTAAATCAGTCAAGCAAATTCATGCAGATGCAGAACGTGATTACTGGATGAGTGCCCAAGAAACACTTGAATATGGCTTTATCGATGAAATCATGGCCAATAACTCTTTAAGCTAAGCAACCTAGAAAGCAAACTCGACGGAGTTTGCTTTTTTTGATATAATAGGAGAAGATTTCTTAGAAAGAGGATCCCTCATGTTTGAAAAAACAAATCGATCAGGAGTAATCATCTATCTCTACTATAATCGAGACGCAAAAAAACTTTTGGAATACGGTGATATCTGTTACCATTCCAAAAAACATCGTTACTTGCAGCTCTATGTTCCAACTGAGGAACTAGATGACTTAGTTGAGAGATTAGGTAAGGAAAGATATATCAAGAAAATTAGACGTTGCCATATTCAAGAGCTAGAAACTCCCTTCGTTGGGAATCTCTATCGGACTGAAGAAAACGTTATCATTTAAAAAAGTTAAACAAATACATTGACAATTTTCTGATAATTCGGTATATTCTTAACATACAATTTTTGAAACAACTATAAGGAGATTAAAAATGAAGAAAAAATTTGCCCTATCTTTTGTGGCTCTTGCTAGTGTGGCTCTTCTTGCTGCCTGTGGAGAGGTCAAGTCAGGAGCGTCAAACACAACTGGAAATCCAGTAGACGAAAAAACAATTAAAATCGGTTTTAACTTTGAAGAGACAGGTGCTGTTGCAGCTTACGGTACAGCTGAACAAAAAGGTGCCCAACTTGCTGTAGACGAAATCAACGCTGCAGGTGGAATTGATGGAAAACAAATCGAAGTTGTGGACAAAGACAACAAGTCAGAAACTGCTGAAGCAGCCTCTGTTACTACAAACCTTGTTACCCAATCAAAAGTAGCAGCTATTGTAGGACCTGCGACATCTGGTGCAACTGCTGCAGCTGTAGCTAACGCTACTAAAGCTGGAGTGCCATTGATTTCACCAAGTGCTACTCAAGACGGTTTGACTAAAGGTCAAGATTACCTATTTATCGGAACATTCCAAGATAGCTTCCAAGGGAAGATTATTTCTAACTATGTAACAAACAAATTGAATGCTAAGAAGGTTGTTCTTTATACTGACAACGCTAGTGACTATGCTAAAGGTATTGCTAAATCTTTCCGCGAAGCCTACAAGGGTGAGATTGTAGCTGATGAAACGTTTGTAGCAGGTGATACTGACTTCCAAGCAGCCCTTACTAAAATGAAAGACAAAGAGTTTGATGCTATCGTTGTTCCAGGTTACTACACAGAAGCTGGTAAAATTGTAAACCAAGCTCGTGGTATGGGAATTGATAAACCAATCATTGGTGGTGATGGATTTAACGGTGAAGAATTTGTTCAACAAGCAACTGCTGAAAGAGCATCAAACATTTACTTCATCTCTGGATTCTCAACTACTGTTGATGTTTCTGCAAAAGCTAAAGCTTTCCTTGAAGCATACCGTGCTAAATACAACGAAGAGCCTTCAACATTCTCAGCTTTAGCCTATGACTCAGTTTACCTAGTAGCAAATGCTGCAAAAGGTGCTAAAAACTCAGGTGAAATCAAGGACAACCTTGCTAAAACCAAAGATTTTGATGGTGTAACTGGTCAAACAAGCTTTGATGCTGACCACAATACAGTGAAAACTGCTTACATGATGACCATGAACAATGGTAAAGTTGAAGAAGCAGAAGTTGTAAAACCATAACATTAGAATAGTAATTGAAATGGGGAATGAGCCTTTGACTCACTCCCTGTTTCGGTGTTTATGAACTTGTGAAAATAATGAAATTTTCTAAAAAATAAGGATAGAAAAGAGTGAATGCTATGCTCCAACAACTTGTGAATGGTCTAATTCTGGGTAGTGTTTATGCACTTTTGGCTCTGGGTTATACCATGGTTTATGGAATTATCAAACTCATCAACTTCGCCCACGGTGATATTTACATGATGGGTGCCTTTATTGGTTACTTTTTGATTAATTCTTTCCAAATGGATTTCTTTTTAGCTTTAATTATTTCAATGGCAGGAACCGCGCTACTTGGTGTTGTGATTGAGTTTCTTGCCTACCGTCCTTTGCGACACTCTACACGTATTGCTGTATTGATTACTGCCATCGGAGTGTCTTTCCTACTGGAATACGGAATGGTTTATCTAGTAGGTGCCAATACTCGTGCCTTCCCTCAAGCAATTGAAACAGTCCGCTTTGACTTGGGACCAATTAGCTTGACAAATGTTCAATTGATGATTTTAGCAGTTTCTGTACTCTTGATGGTTTTATTGCAATTGATCGTCCAAAAAACAAAAATGGGGAAAGCTATGCGTGCGGTATCAGTTGATAGTGACGCAGCTCAATTGATGGGAATTAATGTAAATCGTACAATCAGCTTCACCTTTGCTTTGGGTTCAGCCCTTGCTGGTGCGGCAGGTGTCCTCATTGCCCTTTACTACAACTCTCTTGAACCTTTGATGGGTGTGACTCCAGGTCTAAAATCATTCGTTGCGGCCGTACTCGGTGGTATCGGGATTATTCCTGGTGCAGCTCTAGGGGGATTTGTGATTGGCTTGTTGGAAACATTTGCTACTGCCTTCGGTATGTCTGATTTCCGTGATGCTATCGTATATGGAATCTTGCTTTTGATTCTGATTGTTCGACCTGCAGGTATCCTTGGTAAGAATGTGAAAGAGAAGGTGTAAACAATGAAGACAAATCTTAAAGTAAATATTCTCTGGTTATTCCTTCTGTTAGCGGGTTATGGATTGATTAGTGTACTGGTTTCTGCTGGAGTTCTCAATCTATTCCATGTCCAAATTTTAGAACAAATTGGGATTAATATCATCCTTGCAGTAGGTTTGAACTTAATCGTTGGTTTTTCAGGACAATTCTCACTTGGTCATGCAGGTTTTATGGCGATTGGGGCTTATGCAGCAGCGATTATTGGTTCAAAATCACCAACCTATGGTGCCTTCTTTGGAGCGATGGTCTTGGGCGCTTTGATTTCTGGTGCAGTCGCTTTGCTCGTTGGGATTCCAACACTCCGTTTAAAGGGTGACTACCTGGCTGTTGCGACACTAGGTGTTTCAGAAATCATTCGTATCTTTATCATTAATGGTGGTAGTTTGACCAACGGTGCTGCTGGTATCTTGGGTATTCCAAACTTTACCAACTGGCAAATGGTTTATCTATTTGTGGTGATCACAACTATTGCAACTCTCAACTTCTTACGTAGTCCAATTGGACGCTCTACTCTATCTGTTCGTGAGGATGAGATTGCTGCAGAGTCCGTTGGGGTAAACACTACAAAGATCAAGATTATCGCTTTTGTCTTTGGAGCTATTACAGCTAGTATTGCTGGTTCACTTCAGGCCGGTTTTATCGGATCTGTTGTTCCAAAAGATTACACCTTTATTAATTCCATCAATGTGTTGATTATCGTTGTATTTGGTGGACTTGGATCGATTACTGGTACCATCGTTTCAGCGATTGTTTTAGGAATTTTAAATATGCTCCTTCAGGATGTAGCTAGCGTACGTATGATCATCTACGCTTTGGCTCTTGTATTGGTCATGATTTTCAGACCAGGTGGACTCCTTGGAACATGGGAATTGAGTCTATCACGTTTCTTTAAAAAATCTAAGAAGGAGGGACAAAACTAATGGCATTACTTGAAGTTAAACAGTTAACCAAACATTTTGGCGGTCTAACAGCTGTTGGAGATGTCACTCTTGAATTGAACGAGGGAGAATTGGTTGGTCTGATTGGACCAAATGGTGCTGGTAAAACAACCCTTTTCAATCTCTTGACCGGTGTTTATGAACCAAGCGAAGGTACTGTGACACTAGATGGTCATCTCCTAAATGGGAAAACTCCCTATAAGATTGCTTCACTTGGTCTCAGTCGTACCTTCCAAAATATTCGTTTGTTCAAGGACTTGACAGTTTTGGAAAATGTTTTGATTGCATTTAGCAATCATCATAAACAACATGTCCTTGCGAGCTTCCTACGCCTACCAGCTTTTTATAAGAATGAGGAAGAATTAAAAAGCAAAGCTTTGGACTTGCTGAAGATTTTTGATTTGGATGGTGACGCAAATACTCTTGCCAAGAATCTGGCCTATGGTCAACAACGTCGATTAGAAATTGTTCGTGCTCTGGCAACTGAACCTAAGATCCTCTTTTTGGACGAACCTGCAGCTGGTATGAATCCACAAGAAACAGCTGAATTGACAGAACTAATCCGTCGTATCAAAGATGAATTTAGAATTACCATCATGCTCATTGAACACGACATGAATTTGGTTATGGAAGTCACTGAGCGTATCTATGTTCTTGAATATGGTCGGTTGATTGCTCATGGGACTCCGGATGAGATCAAGAACAACAAACGCGTTATCGAAGCTTATCTAGGAGGTGAAGCCTGATGTCTATGTTAAAAGTTGAAAACCTCTCTGTGCATTACGGTATGATCCAAGCAGTTCGTGATGTAAGTTTCGAGGTTAATGAAGGTGAAGTTGTTTCCCTTATCGGTGCCAATGGTGCCGGTAAAACAACCATTCTTCGTACCCTTTCAGGTTTGGTTCGTCCAAGTGCTGGTAAAATTGAGTTTTTGGGAAAAGAAATTCAAAAGTTGCCTGCGCAAAAAATCGTGGCAGGTGGCCTTTCACAAGTCCCTGAGGGACGCCATGTTTTTCCAGGCTTGACTGTTATGGAAAACTTGGAAATGGGAGCCTTTTTAAAGAAAAATCGTGAAGAAAATCAAGCTAACTTGAAAAAAGTCTTTTCACGTTTCCCTCGTCTGGAAGAACGCAAAAACCAAGATGCGGCAACTCTTTCAGGTGGTGAACAGCAGATGCTGGCTATGGGACGCGCTCTCATGTCTACACCTAAGCTCCTTCTCTTGGATGAGCCGTCAATGGGACTTGCCCCGATCTTTATCCAAGAAATTTTTGATATCATTCAAGATATTCAGAAGCAAGGAACAACGGTTCTCCTAATTGAACAGAACGCTAACAAGGCCCTTGCTATCTCTGACCGAGGTTATGTACTTGAAACAGGCAAGATCGTCCTATCAGGAACAGGAAAAGAACTCGCAGCATCAGATGAAGTCAGAAAAGCATACCTAGGTGGCTAAAACAATCCAGTGGATTGTTTTAGTCGGCGGATAAGGATTGCGCAAGCAATTCTCCTCTAGTCTGGGAGACTAGTTTAGGTTGTGGATGGAGATTGCGAACGCAATCTCTCTATAGTCCGGGGGACCTTTTTAGTCGGCAGATAAGGATTGCGCAAGCAATTCTCCTCTGGTCTGGGAGACTAGTTTAGGTTGTGGATGGAGATGATAATAGGTTTTCAATACTAGTTGCTAGTATCCTTAACAACTGAAAGAAATATAAATAATGATTGCTAACTTGCACATATAGAGCTCTAGATTAGAGCTCTTTTTTGTAAAAGACTCAGATTATTCAAAATCTTGAAAAAGAGATGAAAGCGTTTGATAGATTTTCTAAGAAAGTGTATAATAAAAGTAGCAATATAGAAGGAGAAGTCTCATGGCAGTTAAAGATTTCATGACCCGTAAGGTAGTTTATATCAGTCCAGATACGACTGTAGCACACGCAGCAGATTTGATGCGCGAGCAAGGTTTGCACCGTTTACCTGTTATCGAAAACGATCAATTAGTCGGATTGGTAACAGAAGGAACCATTGCGGAAGCCAGCCCATCTAAAGCAACCAGTCTCTCTATCTATGAGATGAATTATCTTCTGAATAAAACCAAAGTAAAAGATGTAATGATTCGAGATGTCGTGACGGTTTCTGGCTATGCTAGTCTAGAAGATGCGACCTACCTGATGCTGAAAAATAAAATTGGGATATTACCAGTCGTAGACAATCATCAGGTCTACGGCGTCATTACAGACCGCGATGTTTTTCAGGCTTTCTTGGAAATCGCTGGATACGGAGAAGAGGGGATTCGCGTTCGTTTCATTACAGAAAATGAAGTAGGAGTGCTGGGAAAAATTGTAGCTCTAATTGTAGAAGAGGATTTAAATATTTCCCATACTGTTAACATTCCACGTAAGGATGGCAAGGTCGTTATCGAAGTTCAAATTGATGGAAAAATCGATTTAACTGCATTAAAGGACAAGTTTGAAAAAGAAGGAATTCAAGTGGAGGAGATCACTCATACCTCTGCTAAAGTCCTTTAAACCAGAGGCTTTAGAGCCTCTTTTCTTTTGCCGTCAAAAGCGGTGAAAAGCAAAATATGGAAAGAAATGAGAGATTATGGTATAATAAAACGATATGAAAAGGAGTATCTATGGACATTTCAGAAATTCGTCAAAAAATTGACGCAAATCGTGAAAAATTAGCTTCTTTCAGGGGGTCTCTTTGACCTCGAAGGCTTAGAGGAAGAGATTGCCATCTTGGAAAACAAGATGACAGAACCTGATTTTTGGAACGATAATATCGCGGCCCAAAAAACGTCGCAAGAATTAAATGAATTAAAAAACACCTATAACACCTTCCGTAAAATGGAAGAGTTGCAGGATGAAGTTGAGATTTTATTGGACTTTTTAGCAGAAGACGAGTCAGTCCATGATGAACTGGTCGAACAGTTGACAGAACTGGATAAGATGATGACCAGCTACGAGATGACCCTTCTCTTGTCAGAACCTTATGACCATAATAATGCAATCTTGGAAATCCATCCAGGATCTGGTGGTACTGAGGCACAGGACTGGGGCGATATGTTGCTTCGTATGTATACTCGTTATGGAAATGCCAAAGGCTTTAAAGTAGAAGTCTTGGATTACCAGGCTGGTGATGAAGCAGGTATCAAGTCTGTGACCTTGTCTTTTGAAGGACCCAATGCATACGGCCTACTTAAATCAGAAATGGGTGTTCACCGTTTGGTTCGTATTTCGCCATTTGATTCTGCCAAACGTCGCCATACATCATTTACATCCGTAGAGGTTATGCCTGAGTTGGATGATACCATCGAAGTGGAGATTCGTGAAGATGATATCAAAATGGATACTTTCCGTTCAGGTGGCGCTGGTGGACAAAACGTCAATAAGGTTTCAACAGGTGTGCGTTTGACACACATTCCTACGGGCACTGTCGTCCAATCAACGGTCGATCGTACCCAGTATGGAAATAGAGATCGTGCCATGAAGATGTTGCAGGCTAAGCTCTATCAAATGGAGCAAGAAAAGAAAGCTGCGGAAGTTGATTCCCTTAAAGGTGAGAAAAAAGAAATCACATGGGGAAGCCAAATCCGTTCTTATGTTTTCACGCCTTATACTATGGTAAAAGATCACCGTACAAGCTTTGAAGTTGCTCAGGTAGATAAGGTGATGGATGGAGACCTTGATGGTTTTATCGATGCCTACCTCAAGTGGCGAATCAGCTAAGATAGAAAGGAACTCATATGTCAATCATTGAAATGAGAGATGTTGTCAAAAAGTATGACAATGGAACGACTGCCCTGCGTGGTGTATCTGTTACTATTGAACCAGGAGAGTTTGCCTATATCGTAGGACCTTCTGGAGCAGGTAAGTCAACCTTTATTCGAGCTTTATATCGAGAAGTAAAGATTGAAAAAGGAAGCCTAACAGTTGCAGGATTTAATTTAGTTAAAATTAAGAAGAAAGATGTCCCGCTTCTACGTCGTAGTGTAGGGGTAGTCTTTCAGGATTACAAACTTTTGCCTAAAAAGACCGTTTATGAGAATATTGCCTATGCAATGGAAGTAATTGGTGAGAGCCGTCGTAATATCAAAAAACGTGTTATGGAAGTATTGGACCTGGTTGGTTTGAAACATAAGGTTCGCTCTTTCCCTAATGAACTCTCAGGTGGAGAGCAGCAACGGATTGCGATTGCTCGTGCGATTGTCAACAATCCTAAAGTATTGATTGCCGATGAACCAACAGGAAACTTGGACCCAGATAATTCATGGGAAATTATGAATCTGTTGGAACGCATCAATCTCCAAGGTACTACTGTCTTGATGGCAACCCACAATAGCCAGATTGTAAATACCTTGCGCCACCGTGTCATTGCCATTGAAAATGGCCGTGTCGTTCGTGACGAAGCTAAAGGAGAATATGGATACGATGATTAGTAGATTTTTTCGCCATTTATTTGAATCATTAAAAAGTTTAAAACGAAATGGCTGGATGACAGTAGCAGCAGTGAGTTCGGTTATGATTACCTTGACACTTGTTGCCCTGTTTGCATCTGTAATTTTTAATACAGCAAAACTGGCTACCGACATTGAAAACAACGTTCGGGTCATGGTTTACATTCGTAAGGATGTAGCTGATAACAGTGAAACGATTGAAAAAGAAGGTCAGACAGTTACCAATAATGACTACCACAAGGTCTATGATGCTTTGAAAGCTATGCCTACTGTAAAAAGTGTCACCTTCTCAAGTAAAGAAGAGCAATACCAAAAATTGACGGAAACAATGGGTGACGATTGGAAGGTCTTTGAAGGGGATGCAAATCCTCTCTATGATGCCTATATCGTCGATACAAATTCTCCGAGTGATGTTAAAACGGTAGCTGAAGAAGCTAAGAAAATTGAGGGAGTATCAGAGGTTCAAGATGGTGGAGCCAACACTCAACGACTTTTCGAACTAGCTTCCTTTATCCGTGTTTGGGGATTGGTTATTGCAGGGCTCTTGATTTTTATCGCAGTCTTCCTCATTTCCAACACTATTCGTATCACCATTATTTCACGTAGTCGTGAGATTCAGATCATGCGTCTTGTAGGAGCGAAAAATGGCTATATCCGTGGTCCATTCTTGCTAGAAGGTGCTTTTATTGGCTTGCTTGGTGCAGCAATTCCTTCAGTCCTTGTATTCTTTGTTTACAATATGGTTTATCAATCGGTCAATAAATCCTTGGTAGGTCAAAACTTGTCAATGATTACGCCAGATGTGTTTATCCCTCTGATGACAGTCCTATTATTTATAATCGGAATTTTTATTGGTTCAATTGGTTCAGGGATTTCGATGCGTCGATTCTTGAAAATCTAGTTGGATTTAAATGCAAATTGCAGTACAAATCAGAAAAATAATACATATTTAAAAGAGAAGTTTTTGTAAACTTCTCTTTTTCCTTTTTAAATTTTAAAAAAATAGACAATTTTTTTATAAAAGCCTTTACAAAAAAAATAAAAGTGGTATAATTAATACATAACCAAATGCAAACGTTTTCGTAAAACGTTTGCCTAAATAAAATAAAGGAGATTTGAATGATGAAAGCTACATTCAAAAATGTCTTGTCTTTCGAATTTTGGCAAAAATTCGGTAAGGCTTTAATGGTGGTTATCGCCGTTATGCCAGCGGCGGGATTGATGATCTCAATCGGTAAATCAATCGTGATGATTGACCCAAACCTTGCTCCTCTAGTGATTACAGGTGGAATCCTTGAGCAAATTGGTTGGGGGGTTATCGGTAACCTTCATATCTTGTTTGCCCTTGCTATTGGGGGAAGCTGGGCAAAAGAACGTGCAGGTGGTGCATTTGCAGCTGGACTTGCCTTTATCTTGATTAACCGTATCACAGGTGCTATCTTCGGTGTTACAGGTGATATGTTGAAAAACCCTGAAGCAATGGTTAATACCTTCTTTGGTGGTTCAATCAAGGTTGCTGACTACTTTATCAGCGTTCTTGAGGCACCAGCGCTTAACATGGGGGTTTTCGTAGGGATTATCTCTGGTTTTGTTGGGGCAACAGCTTATAACAAATACTACAACTTCCGTAAACTTCCTGATGCCCTTTCATTCTTCAATGGTAAACGTTTCGTACCATTCGTCGTTATTCTTCGTTCAACTATTGCTGCAATTGTACTTGCTGCCTTTTGGCCAGTAGTTCAAACAGGTATCAACAACTTTGGTATTTGGATTGCCAACTCACAAGAAACTGCTCCAGTCCTTGCACCATTCTTGTATGGTACTTTGGAACGTTTGCTCTTGCCATTCGGTCTTCACCACATGTTGACAATCCCAATGAACTATACAGCTCTTGGTGGAACATACGAAGTGTTAACTGGTGCAGCAAAAGGAACACAAGTATTTGGTCAAGATCCACTTTGGCTTGCTTGGGTAACTGACCTTGTTAACCTTAAAGGTTCAAATGCTGACCAATACCAACACCTTCTTACAACAGTCACTCCAGCTCGTTTCAAAGTTGGACAAATGATCGGTTCATTTGGTATCTTGATGGGTGTCATCGTTGCTATCTACCGCAATGTTGATGCTGACAAGAAACACCAATACAAGGGTATGATGATTGCGACAGCCCTTGCAACATTCTTGACAGGGGTTACTGAACCTATCGAGTATATGTTCATGTTCATCGCAACACCGCTTTACCTTGTTTATTCAGTAGTTCAAGGTGCTGCCTTTGCTATGGCAGATATTGTTCACCTTCGTGTCCACTCATTCGGTTCAATTGAATTCTTGACTCGTACACCATTGGCAATTAATGCTGGTATTGGTATGGATATCGTTAACTTTATCTGGGTAACTGTTCTCTTTGCGGTTATCATGTACTTCATTGCCAACTTCATGATCAAGAAATTCAACTACGCAACTCCAGGACGTAACGGAAACTACGAAACAGCTGAAGGAACATCAGAAGAAGCAGCTCCTGGAACTCCAAAAGTTGCAGCAGCTTCTCAAGCCGTAAACATCATTAACCTTCTTGGTGGTCGTGCAAATATCGTAGATGTGGATGCATGTATGACTCGTCTTCGTGTAACTGTTAAAGACGCAGATCGCGTTGGTACTGAGGAACAATGGAAAGCAGAAGGGGCTATGGGTCTTGTCATGAAAGGACAAGGTGTCCAAGCTATCTACGGACCAAAAGCTGACGTATTGAAATCTGATATCCAAGATATCCTTGACTCAGGTGAAGTAATTCCTGAAACTCTTCCAAGCCAAATGACAGAAACTCAACAAAATACTGTACACTACAAAGGTGTAACTGAAGAAGTTTACTCAGTAGCTGACGGTCAAGTTGTTGCCTTGGAACAAGTGGAAGATCCAGTTTTTGCTCAAAAAATGATGGGTGATGGATTTGCAGTAGAGCCAGCAAATGGTAACATTGTATCTCCAGTTACTGGTACTGTATCAAGTATCTTCCCAACAAAACACGCTCTTGGTCTTGTCACTGACTCAGGTCTTGAAGTGCTTGTTCATATTGGTTTGGATACAGTAAGTCTTGAAGGAAAACCATTTACTGTTCATGTTTCTGAAGGACAAAAAGTGGCCGCTGGTGACCTTCTTGTCACAGCTGACTTGGATGCTATTCGAGAAGCAGGACGTAAAACATCAACAGTGGTTGTCTTTACAAATGGTGATGTCCTTAAATCAGTTAAATTAGAACAAACAGGTTCTCTTGCAGCTAAAACAGCAGTTGCTAAAGTAGAATTGTAATATACTTGAGGTTGGAAGCTGTTTTCCAACCTCTTGTTTTAGGAGAAAAGCATGAAATTTTTAACACTCAATACCCATAGTTGGATGGAGAAAGAAGCAGAAGAAAAATTCCAGCTCTTGCTCCAAGATATTCTTGATAAAGACTATGATTTGATTTGTTTCCAAGAAATCAATCAAGAAATGACTTCGCCTGAGGGAGAGGTTAACACTCACTATCAAGCTTTACCATCAGCAGAACCCATTCATCAGGATCACTATGTCCGACTCCTGGTCGAAAAATTGGCTGAGAAAGGGAAAAACTACTACTGGACTTGGGCTTACAATCATATTGGTTATGACCGCTACCATGAAGGTGTAGCTATCTTATCCAAAACACCTATCAAGGCGCGTGAGATTTTAGTATCAGATGTAGATGATCCAACGGACTACCATACTCGTCGCGTTGCCTTGGCTGAGACAGAGGTTGAAGGTAAGGAACTTGCTCTTGCAAGCGTTCATCTCTCTTGGTGGGATAAAGGTTTCCAAGAAGAATGGGCACGATTTGAGGCTGTACTAAAAGAGTTGAACAAACCTCTGATTTTAGCAGGTGATTTTAATAATCCAGCTGGTCAGGAAGGCTATCAAGCGATTTTAGCTAGCCCATTAGGATTGCAAGACGCGTTTGAAGTTGCGAAAGAAAGAAGTGGTAGCTATACCGTTCCACCAGAAATTGATGGTTGGAAAGGCAATACCGAGTCACTACGAATCGACTACGTCTTTACGACCAAAGAGTTAGAAGTAGAGAGTTTACAAGTAGTTTTTGATGGACAAAATAGTCCACAAGTCAGTGATCACTATGGTTTGAATGCTGTATTGACCTGGAAATAATGAAAGAGGTTGGAATCAGAGGTTCCAACCTTTTAATCTATTCGAATCTTTACTACAGGACTGAGACTCAAATGGGACTACTGCAATAGGATAAAATATGGTATAATTGAAAGGATAGAATCGAGGATAGTATGTCATTTAAGAAATTTCAATTTAAAAATTATATAGTAGAAGCCTTGGAGGAGTTAAAGTTTACGACTCCAACAGAGGTACAAGAAAAATTAATTCCTATTGTACTGGCAGGTCGTGATTTGGTGGGCGAGTCAAAAACTGGTTCAGGAAAGACTCATACTTTCTTGTTACCCATTTTCCAGCAATTAGATGAAACTAGCGATAGTGTGCAAGCAGTCATTACTGCTCCAAGTCGTGAGTTGGCTACTCAAATCTACCAAGCAGCTCGTCAGATTGCAGCTCACTCAGATGTCGAAGTTCGTGTGGTTAATTATGTAGGTGGTACGGATAAGGCGCGTCAGATTGAAAAACTTGCCAGCAACCAACCACATATCGTTATCGGAACGCCAGGTCGTATCTATGACTTGGTCAAATCTGGTGATTTGGCTATTCACAAGGCCAAGACCTTTGTAATTGATGAAGCCGATATGACCTTGGATATGGGATTCTTGGAAACCGTTGATAAGATTGCAGGGAGCCTTCCAAAAGACTTGCAATTCATGGTCTTTTCAGCGACGATTCCTCAAAAATTGCAACCGTTCTTGAAGAAATACTTGTCAAATCCTGTTATGGAAAAAATCAAGACTAAAACAGTTATCTCAGATACGATTGATAACTGGTTGATTTCGACCAAGGGCCGCGACAAGAATGCTCAAATTTATCAGTTGACTCAGTTGATGCAGCCTTATTTGGCAATGATTTTTGTTAACACAAAAACGCGTGCTGATGAGTTACATGCCTACTTGACTGCTCAAGGATTGAAGGTAGCTAAGATTCATGGAGATATTGCTCCTCGTGAACGCAAACGGATCATGAATCAGGTGAAAAATCTGGATTTTGAGTACATTGTTGCAACAGACTTGGCAGCGCGTGGAATTGACATTGAAGGGGTCAGCCATGTTATCAATGATGCCATTCCGCAAGACTTGTCTTTCTTTGTTCACCGTGTTGGACGAACTGGGCGCAACGGACTGCCTGGTACAGCGATTACCCTTTACCAGCCTAGTGATGACTCGGATATCCGTGAGTTGGAGAAATTAGGGATCAAGTTTACTCCTAAGATGGTCAAAGACGGAGAGTTTCAAGATACCTATGACCGTGATCGTCGTGCTAATCGTGAAAAGAAGCAGGATAAGCTTGATATTGAAATGATTGGCTTGGTTAAAAAGAAAAAGAAAAAAGTCAAACCTGGCTATAAGAAGAAGATTCAATGGGCGGTGGATGAAAAACGCCGCAAAACCAAGCGTGCTGAAAATCGCGCACGTGGGCGTGCTGAGCGAAAAGCCAAACGCCAAACATTTTAAAAACTCAGTAGAATCAGGTGATTCTACTGAGTTTTTATTTCCGGAAATATTCAAAGGAGATAATAATTATATATTTTAAATAATTTGATTTATAAAACAGTAATTGCTTTAAAACCTTTTTTAGAGCAATATTTTATTGAAATCATAAGGAAAAAAATTGAAAACTATACAAAATTGTGTTATCATACTATAAAACAATCGGATTATATCATTTGATCCGTGAAAAGAAAAGGGGACTTCTATGGATAAATCATTTATGAAACAACAACGTTTTTCATTCCGTAAAATGAAAGTTGGGTTGGCTTCTGTAGCAATTTTGTTTGCTTTTGCTCAGGTCGGACAAGTGTCTGCAGATGAAACAACACAACCGGCATCTACTTCAGCTGAAACAGTAAAGAAAACCGAAGCAAATAAATCGGCAGTCGAAGCTGCTGTAGCAGAAATTAAAGCTGATGAGGCGAAACCAGTCGTTAACCAATCAGATGCAAAACCTGGAGAACTTGTTGATGTTTCTAAGAAGGTTTCACCTATTGACGTGAAAGAACGCCAAGAAGGTGATCAAAAGATTCATGAAGAAACTGCAACAGTTGAAGTCACAAAGACAGAAGTGGCACCTGTAAAAAGTGAAGAACTTCCTGCTCCAAAGACTGAAACAACTGAGAGTACAGTGAGTGGGAAAGATGAAGATGGAAATTCTTATACCCAATATGAACGTGTTGATAAAACAACTACAGTCGAAATCAAGAAAGCGACAAGAACGATTTCAAAATCTAACTCTGCCGATATCGTTTTTGTTGTTGACCGTTCAGCATCTATGTCTCGAACTATTGACACTGTCCGTAACAATATCAATGAGTTTGCAAGAAATCTTGCTAAAGATGGAGTAGCAGCACGTTTTGGATTAGCTACCTTTAGTGATGAAGTATATGGACGTATAGGTGGATTAGCAGATGAGGGTACAATTTTAACAAAATTTAATGAATCTTATTTTACCTCTGACCCAGCTGAGCTTGAAAAAGCCTTAGCAGGCATTAAGCTTGCACATGGTGGAGACTTCCCTGAAACATCTACACCTACTCTTACACAAATTGTTTCAACCTACGACTGGTCTAAGTCACCTAAAAATAAAAAGTTTGTCGTATTGTTGACAGATGCTCCAATGAAGGAGGATCCTTCAATTCCAACGATGGCGAATACTCTTGCGTCTTTGAAAGCCGCAAAAATCGAAAGAATTGTTGCAACTTCGACAGGGACCGATATTAGCTATAAAGATTTTGTATCTGAAGGTCGATTAATGAATATTAATCGTAACTTGGCTGATTCTTTAACTAAGGATGCAACTACATGGATTGTTGAAACTGTGACTGAAGGACACAATTACAAGGTAACGAAAGATAATTACCAATTTTACCTAGAACGTCGTACAACACTACCTGTTGCTCAGACAGGAAGTGCGACTCCAACTACCACAGTTCCAGTAGCTACAGCTTATAAAAAAGAAGTGGCGAAACTCCCTGATACAGGAAGTAATGATACAGCGAACTATGGTATTGTAGGACTTGGCCTCCTAATGGCTGGACTTGGCTTAACTGTAAGCAATAGAAAGTCTAAGGAACAGTAAGCCTAACTGGAAGATTGTTTGTAAGAACATTGTGATAAAAAAATAGGTAGTTTGTAAACAAAGTATGCAGATTAGCATAGGTATAATCTTCTGTATTATGGAGTACAAGCCGAATTTTTATGATGAGAAAAGAGCCGTAAGGTTCTTTTTTCGATTTCGAGAAAATACTGCAAAAAAAAGTAAAAAGTGGTATAATGATAAGGTTATATAGTCCCGATAAGATGGTAGAAATTTCTATCAGTACTTTGTAACTCTATAACAATATTTTTTAAGGGGGGACATTTTTATGTCAGAACGTAAATTATTCACGTCTGAATCTGTATCTGAGGGGCATCCGGATAAGATTGCAGACCAAATTTCAGATGCGATTTTGGATGCTATTTTAGCTAAAGATCCTGAGGCGCACGTTGCTGCCGAGACAGCTGTATACACAGGTTCGGTCCATGTTTTTGGTGAAATTTCTACACATGCTTATGTAGATATTAACCGAGTGGTTCGTGATACCATTGCAGAGATTGGTTATACCAATACAGAGTATGGTTTTTCTGCAGAGACGGTGGGAGTTCATCCGTCACTTGTTGAGCAGTCACCAGATATCGCCCAAGGTGTTAACGAAGCCTTGGAGGTTCGTGGGAATGTAGATCAAGATCCGCTGGACTTGATTGGTGCTGGTGACCAAGGTCTTATGTTTGGGTTTGCAGTGGATGAGACAGAAGAACTCATGCCTTTACCAATCTCACTTAGTCACAAGTTGGTTCGTCGTTTGGCAGAACTTCGTAAGTCTGGTGAAATTAGCTATCTTCGTCCTGATGCCAAATCACAAGTAACAGTTGAGTATGATGAAAATGACCGTCCGGTACGTGTGGACACAGTCGTTATTTCAACTCAGCACGATCCAGAAGTTAGCAATGAACAAATTCACAATGATGTGATTAACAAGGTTATCAAAGAGGTGATCCCAGCTTCTTACTTGGATGAGCAAACCAAATTCTTCATCAATCCAACTGGTCGCTTTGTAATCGGTGGACCTCAAGGGGACTCAGGTTTGACTGGTCGTAAGATTATCGTGGATACCTATGGTGGCTACTCTCGTCATGGTGGTGGTGCCTTCTCTGGTAAGGATGCGACGAAAGTGGACCGTTCAGCCTCTTATGCAGCTCGCTACATTGCCAAGAACATCGTTGCAGCAGGTCTTGCTAAGAAGGCAGAAGTGCAATTGGCTTATGCTATCGGGGTGGCGCAACCTGTTTCTGTTCGTATCGATACTTTTGGTACAGGAACAGTAGCTGAAAGCAAGCTTGAAAAAGCAGCGCGTCAAATCTTTGACCTTCGCCCTGCGGGAATTATCCAAATGCTGGATCTCAAACGTCCAATTTACCGTCAAACAGCGGCTTATGGACACATGGGACGTACAGATATTGACCTTCCATGGGAACGTTTGGATAAGGTAGATGCATTAAAAGAAGCTGTGAAATAAAACTAAAAGATTGGTAGCTGTGCACTGCCAATCTTTTTTGCAAAAGAAAACCAGCTTTTGGCTGGTCTTCTTATTTTATAGGGATTGAAATCTCAATCAATTTATCTGAATAAAGCGTCTTGATATTGGCTTCATCAATGCTTCCTTTGTCGATTTTACGTTTTAAGAAGAAGTCTTGGATAGTTTCGATTTCAGGTTCACGAATAGCACGGTGTTTGTTGGAAATGAGGATTTCATAGTGAAGCGGGGCTTGCGTGAAAACTACATCTGTGTTTCCAGCAGAATAGACCTCGACAAGAGTTGCGTCTGTGCTTTCTAATTGGCTTTTAACAAGTTGCGAGTGTGAATTAGTCGTGTTGATAAGCTTCATAACAGTTCCTCCGATTTTCTAATTCTATTATAGCACTTTTTGGATAAAATCGTGTATTTTAGCCAATTCCATGCTGGATTTTCCAAGCTTCAATTCCCCATTTGTGGCTACCACGTTTGAGTTTTTCTATTGCCTCGTCAATAGGGAACCAAGCAATATGATTAAAGTCTTCTAAAGGTTTTTGTACTTCTTGGAAAGAAGTGGCTTCGTAGAGATACGCTGGATTGTAGTAGTAGGTGTCACGGTGACGAGAGTAGAAATACTCATCAGCTTGTCCGAAATAGCTTCCAATTTCAGCAGTAAAACCGAGTTCTTCGATGAGTTCTCTCTTCAGTGCTTCTTGATGATCTTCGCCTGCTTCAATCTCTCCACCTGGCAAGAACCAAGCACCATTGGGAGCTTGAACTAAGACAATTTGTTTTTTCTCCGCATCCGGAATAACTGCGTACACACCATAGCGGGGCTGGTAGGTCACATTCTCTTTTTTATCACCATAAGTTGGGTTTGCCATTGCTTTTTCCTCATTCTCTAGTGTCTTTATTATTATCATAATGGACGAGGGGCAAGCTGTCAAGGTTTTACATTTATTTTAGTAAAAAAGGTGCAGAAAATGATAGACTTTCTGCACTTGTTATATAGATTTATTCTTCTATTTCAGAAGCAATCTCTTCTGTTTTCTCAGTTTTTTTGGCAGATTTGATTTGAATATTGCCATTGCTTGTCATAACTGCCTTGAGGTCTTTTTCACTTGGATTTTCAAGGTAGAAGTCTGTTATGGCATCCTCGATATGGTCTTGAATGGTACGGCGGAGTGGGCGTGCCCCCATTTTTGGATCATAACCTAAGTCAACCAACTTTTCCTTGACCTTGTCTGTCACATCGAGGTGGATATTGTTGCTAGAGAGGCGTTTATTGACATCCGCTAGCATGAGTTCGACGATTTGGAGAAGGTTGTCCTTGCTGAGAGGTTTAAATTCGATGATGCCGTCAAAACGGTTCATAAACTCTGGACTAAAGAAGTTACCGAGTTCACCGAGAACAGAGTTGGTACGTCCTTCACGAGCAGCTCCAAAACCAACGCTGGCTTCGGCCTTACCAGTACCCGCATTTGAGGTCATGATAATGATAGCATCCTTAAAGCTAACTGTGCGTCCTTGCCCATCAGTCAAACGACCATCGTCCAAGACTTGAAGGAACATGTGCATGACATCTGGGTGGGCTTTCTCGACCTCATCGAGAAGGATGAGTGAGTAAGGATTGCGACGAACTTTTTCCGTTAACTGACCAGCTTCATCATAGCCAACATAACCTGGAGGGGCACCGACTAATTTAGCCACACTGTGTTTTTCCATGTATTCACTCATATCAAAGCGAATCATGCTGTCAGCAGAGCCAAAGAGCTCAATGGCTAGTTGTTTAGAGAGTTCTGTCTTACCGACACCAGTTGGTCCGACAAAGAGGAAGCTTCCGATTGGCCGGTTAGGAGTTCCAAGTCCAACACGATTACGACGGATGGCTTTGGCAATCTTATCGACAGCTTCATCTTGACCTATAACATGGGCCTTGAGGTCGTCTGCTAGATGGATAAGCTGAGACTGTTCTTTTTCTTTGAGTTCTCCAACAGGGATATTGGTTTTCTGCTCAATGATATGTTCGATTGTTTTCTCGCTGATGATTGGAGTATCCTGATCGGTCACCTTGTTTTTCTGCATTTCCTTGTACTTGGCAATCTGATCGCGGAAATAAGCAGCCTTTTCAAAATCTTCCTCTCGTGTAGCTTGAGCCTTGAGATTTTCAGCCTCAATCAAGCGCTGATCAATCACTTTAGGATCAACAAAGTTCAGCGTTAGATTCATCTTTGAACCAGCTTCGTCCAACAGGTCAATAGCCTTGTCTGGCAAGAAGCGGTCTTGGATATAGCGATTGGAAAGATTCGCAGCAGCTTCGATAGCAGCATCAGTGTACTTGACGTGATGGTAATCTTCGTATTTCTTTTGAACCCCTTTAAGGATGATAATGGTTTCTTCGACAGTTGGTTCATCTACCTTGACAGGCTGCATACGGCGCTCTAGAGCAGCATCTTTTTCAATGATGCGGTATTCATTGAGAGTAGTGGCACCAACCATTTGCAATTCACCACGGGCAAGGGCTGGTTTGAGGATATTGCCTGCATCCATATTGCCATCGCCAGCAGATCCTGCACCAACAATTTCATGGATTTCATCGATAAAGAGGATGATATCCTCACGTTTGCGAATTTCTTCCATGAGCTTTTGCATACGTTCTTCAAATTGGCCTCGAATCCCTGTTCCTTGGACTAGACTGACCACATCCAGACGGATGACCTGCTTGCCTTGAAGTTTATGGGGAACATCCCCATCGACAATCTTCTGAGCTAGACCTTCAACAACGGCTGTTTTACCAACACCTGGTTCTCCGATAAGGACAGGATTGTTCTTGGTTCGACGGTTGAGGATTTCGATAACGCGGATAATCTCCTCATCTCGACCGATAACAGGGTCAATATCTCCCCGACGAGCAATCTCAGTAATATTGATACCGTATTCCTCTAGGAGTCCTCTTTCTTGGCTAGGTGGTGTTTGAAGTGGGCCTCGGTTTTGAGGTCCATAACCACCGTTTCCTCCATATCCTCCACCAGATTGAGTTGGAGGGACGTTATTAGAAGAAGGTTTGAAATTGTTCAAATCATTGAAAAAGTCGCCGAAAGGATCAAAGTCATGATTGTTTAAGTCAGTCATTCCTTTAAAGAGGGTATTATTTGGATCTGTTTTGATAATTTTATAGCAATTTTGACAGAGATCAATTTGCTTTTGCTGTCCATTGATATTGGTATACAGATGAATTGTTGAGTCGTTAATTTTACAGTTTTGACAGAGCATACATCTACCTCATTTCATTCTTATTCTTGGTCTAAGAAAAAGGTCAAGAATAGTCAAAGTTTTTATACTCTCATTATAGCATGATTAAGGTGTAAAGCAAGTAAAAAGATTGGGAAGTGGTCGTTTTTAAAAGAAGGATTTATGGAGAATCCAGCGACATTGAAGGTAAGAAAAAATCCCATTTGTGGTGACAAAAAGGATTCTCATTCATCGGGCCTTACTGCCCGTTGTTTTTATATTAGTAAAGGAGTTCGTAGATCTCCATTGCAATCAAATCAATGCTATCAAAGGTATAAGTTTCACGAGCTTCTACATCGCGAAGGGTGAAGAGTGATCCGTTTTCTTCGTCGTGGCTGTATGCAACTTCTGCGACAACAACACCTTCACGTTCAAAATTACGTTTTAGATTTCCACCATCTTTTGTCATTGCTTCTAGGCGGTTAATGATTCTAACCAAATGTGATTCCATTTTGATTCTCCTCCATTTCTTATCGTTTCTATTTTACCATAAACAAGAGGTAGTTGACTAGAAAAAAACTGTGATTTCTCTCTATTTCTCTATTCTATCAAGTTAATTGTTAAAATTAGGGAAAAAGGATTGCATTTTAATTCAATTCATGTTATAATCATACAATCTAATACATAGAAAGTTGATTGAATATGAATTTTTCTTTTTTACCAAAGTATTTACCATATTTTAACTATGGTGCTCTGATTACCGTATTGATTTCCATCCTTGTTGTTTGCTTAGGGACCATTATAGGTGTGTTACTGGCCTTTGCTCAACGTTCACGCTTTAAACCGCTCGTTTGGTTTGCAAATGTCTATGTTTGGATCTTCCGTGGTACTCCAATGATGGTTCAAATAATGATTGCCTTTGCTCTTATGCATATCAATGCTCCGACTATCCAAGTGGGAATTTTAGGAGTTGATCTTTCTCGTTTGATTCCTGGTATTTTGATTATTTCTATGAATAGTGGTGCTTACGTTTCAGAAACTGTTCGTGCGGGGATCAATGCGGTTCCTAAAGGGCAGTTAGAGGCCGCTTACTCTCTTGGTATTCGTCCCAAAAATGCCATGCGTTATGTCATTTTGCCACAAGCTATCAAGAATATTCTTCCAGCGCTGGGAAATGAATTTATCACCATTATCAAGGATAGTTCCCTCTTGTCGGCGATTGGGGTGATGGAGTTGTGGAATGGTGCAACGACAGTAGCAACAACAACTTATTTACCGCTGACTCCTCTTTTATTTGCAGCCTTTTACTATTTGATTATGACCTCTGTTTTGACAGTGGCGTTGAAAGCATTTGAAAAACATATTGGACAAGGAGACAAGAAATAATGACAGAAACCTTGATTAAAATTGAAGAATTACATAAGTCTTTTGGGAAAAATGAAGTTTTAAAAGGCATCAATCTTGAGATTAAACGTGGAGAAGTTGTGGTCATTATCGGTCCGTCAGGTAGCGGGAAATCAACTCTCCTTCGTTCGATGAATCTCCTTGAAGAAGCAAGTAAAGGTAAGGTTATCTTTGAAGGAGTCGATATTACGGATAAGAAAAATGACCTTTTTACCATGCGTGAAAAGATGGGTATGGTATTCCAACAATTCAACCTCTTTCCCAATATGACAGTGATGGAAAATATCACTTTGTCACCAATTAAAACCAAAGGTGAAAGCAAGGAAGTTGCGAAGAAAAGAGCACAGGAACTGTTAGAAAAAGTTGGCTTGCCAGATAAGGCAACGACCTATCCACAGAGTTTGTCAGGTGGTCAGCAACAACGGATTGCTATCGCACGTGGACTGGCAATGGAGCCAGATGTTTTGCTCTTTGATGAGCCGACTTCAGCCCTAGACCCTGAGATGGTTGGAGAAGTTCTAGCTGTTATGCAAGACCTTGCCAAGTCAGGGATGACCATGGTGATTGTGACTCATGAAATGGGCTTTGCGCGTGAGGTAGCAGACCGTGTTATCTTTATGGCGGATGGAGTTGTTGTCGAAGATGGAACACCAGAGGAGATTTTCGATCAAACAAAAGAACAACGGACCAAGGAATTTTTGAGTAAGGTTTTGTAATACCTCATTTTTAGAAGAAATGGAGTAGGCATTATGGCTTCCAGTAAAGAATATTTAAATTTTATTCTCGAACAGCTATCAGAGCTAGAGGAGATGAGTTATCGTCCAATGATGGGAGAGTATATCCTTTATTATCGTGGGAAGATTATTGGGGGAATCTATGATAATCGTCTGTTACTGAAGCCTGTGAAGCTGGTCATGGATCAACTGGGACAGACTAGGCTTGAACGTCCTTATGAAGGAGCTAAGGAGATGATTTTGATAGAAGACATTGAAGATAAATCATGTCTAATCAGATTAATCAAGGAGATGTATGAAGTCTTACCGGCTCCAAAAGTCAAAAAGAAAGCATAACAAGTTTACCTAGTATAAATAGGCATAAAAGCTCGATAAGGGCTTTTTCTTATAGTTTCAGACTATAGGGTCCATTAGGCAAGAAGTGTTAGGATGGCGAGTTATTTTTTGATATAATAGAGGATATTTGATAGAAAAGAGAAGAGATATGGCTCAGATTATCGATGGGAAGGCTCTTGCGGCTAAGTTACAAGGACAGTTGGCTGAGAAGACGGCTAAACTAAAAGAAGAAACAGGTCTAGTTCCAGGATTGGTAGTGATTTTGGTGGGGGACAATCCTGCCAGCCAAGTCTACGTTCGCAATAAGGAACGGTCAGCTCTCGCTGCTGGCTTCCGTAGTGAAGTCGTGCGAGTTCCAGAGACCATTACCCAAGCGGAATTGTTAGACTTGATTGCCAAATACAATCAAGATCCAGCTTGGCATGGGATTTTGGTTCAATTACCTTTGCCAAAACATATTGACGAAGAGGCAGTTTTATTAGCTATTGACCCCGAAAAAGACGTGGATGGTTTCCATCCCCTAAACATGGGTCGCCTCTGGTCTGGTCATCCAGTTATGATTCCTTCAACACCTGCAGGAATTATGGAGATGTTTCATGAATATGGGATTGATCTAGAAGGTAAAAATGCGGTTGTCATCGGTCGTTCAAATATTGTTGGAAAACCGATGGCTCAGCTTCTTTTAGCCAAGAATGCGACTGTGACTTTGACTCACTCACGCACCCATCATCTTGCCAAGGTTGCTGCTAAGGCGGATATTCTTGTGGTTGCAATCGGTCGCGCTAAGTTTGTGACTGCTGACTTTGTCAAACCAGGAGCGGTTGTCATTGACGTTGGGATGAACCGAGATGAAAATGGCAAGCTTTGTGGAGATGTTGATTATGATGCTGTTGCACCACTTGCTAGCCACATCACACCTGTACCGGGTGGAGTTGGTCCTATGACTATTACCATGCTAATGGAGCAAACCTATCAGGCAGCGCTTCGAACACTAAACAAGGACTAGGAAGATGAAATTCGTATTTGACCTGGATGGAACGCTATCTTTTGACTACATGACTATTGATGAGGAGATTCAGCAGGTTCTTTTAAAGGCTGAAGATTATGGGCATGAGCTTGTGTTTGCCTCAGCTCGCTCTTATCGGGATTGCTTGGGTTTATTAGGCCCTAAACTCAGTCAGCGCTTGGTCATAGGGTTGAATGGTGGCGTAGCCTATCATTTGGGGAAGGCTATCTTCGAAAGGAATCTCGATGCTAGAGTTTATCATGCGCTAGTGGATTATTGCCAGACTTATAATCTCCCTTTCTTTGTAGATGATTGCTTTGACTATAGTGGTCAGATTGTAGAGAAGATTCCATTTTTCTCCAGTGTGGATCCCCTAAAGGTGGCTCGTCATCAGAAACTTGAGGACTTAGGGACTCCGATTAAGGTAGTCGTTTATATGGGTGACCATGAGGAGTTGCTTGATGATCTACTTGGTCAGTTAGAAAGACTGGGGCAGGCTTATCTCTCCTATCATGCGCATGAAAAGTGCCTTTATGTTAATCCCTTGGATACTCATAAGGCGACAACTGTTGAAAAATTATGTGGGGAGAACTTCATCGCCTTTGGAAATGACCAAAACGATATTGAACTATTTAAAACGTCTCTCTATTCTGTCCAGATAGGAGATTTTGCCGGCCTTACTCCATATGCAGATGACACGTTAGAGCTAAAAGGAGCTCCTTCTCCAGCAGTGGCAGCTAAAATCTTACAGACCTTTGCGGAATTTAAGGGAAAATAGTGTAGAAGGAGGTTCTAGCCTCCTTTTGTAGTATAATGGAGTGAGAGGGGAAAAAACGATGAAAGTGATTGATCAAGCTTTATTAGAAAAAGTCATTATTGAACGTTCTCGTCACAGTCATAAGGGAGATTACGGTCGCCTGCTCTTGCTGGGAGGGACCTATCCTTATGGGGGAGCTATCATCATGGCTGCCTTGGCAACTGTCAAAAGTGGTGCAGGATTGGTGACCGTTGGAACAGATAGGGAAAATATCCTTGCTCTACACAGTCATTTACCTGAGGCCATGGCATTTTCTCTTCAAGACCAGCAATTGTTAAAAGAGCAGTTGGAAAAGGCAGAAGTTGTCTTGTTAGGTCCGGGTTTGCGCGAGGATGCATTTGGAGAAGAACTCGTAAAACGAGTCTTTGACAGCCTTAGAAAAGACCAGATTTTGATTGCAGACGGCGGTGCTTTGGGCATCTTAGCAAACGGCCAGTTACCATTTCCTTCCAGTCAGCTCATCCTAACTCCCCACCAAAAGGAATGGGAAAGACTGTCTGGTATAGTTCTTGACCATCAAAATAAAGAGACGACTGCTAGGGCTCTTTCTACTTTTCCTCAAGGAACGATTCTAGTCGAGAAGGGTCCAGCAACTCGTATCTGGAAAGCTGGTCAGCCTGAATATTATCAGTTAGAGGTTGGAGGTCCCTATCAAGCGACTGGTGGGATGGGAGATACTCTGGCTGGGATGATTGCAGGTTTTGCAGGTCAGTTTCACCAAGTCAGTCTCTATCAGAGAGTGGTGACAGCAACTCACCTTCATTCAGCTATTGCGCAAGAACTAGCTCAAGAAAACTACCTTGTCTTGCCAACAGAAATTAGCAAGGCTCTTCCGAAAACAATGAAAAAAATATCTCAAAAAGGCAGCTAATATCTTGGTTGTCTTTTTATGTTGATGTAGCTTTGTTGATAAAGTTTTCAAATACCTCAGAACCAGCGACCAACTGCTGAACTTGCGTGAAATTCTCTCTTTTAAGGTCTTGATTTTTACTCAAACTCGCAAGGAAAGCGAGATTGTTATCAAAGTTGAGGGGTGTCAAATCATGCTTTTTTTGATATAATTTTTAATGATGAATGCAAGAAATGATCGGTATGTGGTCGTTGATTTAGAGGCGACCAGCACCGGAAGCAAGGCAAAAATTATTCAAGTAGGCATTGTGGTGATTGAGAATGGTGACATCATCGATCAGTATGCGACTGATGTCAATCCCCATGAACCCTTGGATTCTCATATCAAAGAATTAACGGGTCTGACCGATCAGCGTTTGGCTGCGGCACCAGAGTTTTCTCAGGTGGCTGGAAAAATTTTTGAATTGGTTAAGGACGGTATTTTTGTTGCGCACAATGTACAGTTTGATGCCAACCTTCTTGCGGAATTTCTCTTTTTTGAAGGATATGAATTGCGTACACCGCGGGTGGATACAGTTGAGCTAGCCCAAGTTCTGTATCCTCAGTTTGAAAAGTATAACTTAGGTATCCTTTGTCAAGAGTTGGGCATTGAGCTGGAACATGCCCATACTGCCCTGTCAGATGCTCAGGCGACAGCAGAACTCTTGCTTTACATGCGTCAAAAACTTTTTGAGCTACCTAAAGGGCTCTTAGAAAGCTTGTTAGACCTTGCAGACAACCTTCTCTATGAAAGTTATCTGTTGATTGAGGAGGTTTACCAGCAACAATCTCTCTTATCTTCGCCAGACTTGATGGAGCTTCATGGGCTTTTCCTCAGAAAGGAAAGCAAAGCCTTAGTCCCACGAAAGTTATCCAAAGACTTTGCTAAAAACATTTCTTTATTGGGGCTGGAGGAGCGACCGCAACAGATGGAATTTGCGGAGAAGATTGAGCAATTATTGGAAGAACACCAGACTTCCTTTATCCAAGCCCAAACGGGACTGGGCAAGACTTATGGTTATCTCCTCCCAGCTTTGAACTTGGAGAGTCAAGTAGGTATCCTAGTGAGTGTTCCGACCAAAATTCTTCAAAATCAAATCATGCAAGAAGAAGGTCAGCGCTTAAAAGAGGTTTTCCATCTGGAGATTCATAGTCTCAAGGGTCCTCAAAACTATTTAAAACTGGATGCCTTTCACAGAGTTCTCCATCGATCAGAGTCCAATCGCCTTTTCACACGCTTTAAAATGCAGTTGCTTATCTGGCTAACAGAGTCAGAGACAGGTGACTTGGACGAAATCGGGCAGCTTTATCGCTACCAGCACTTTCTGCCAGAACTAGTCCACGATGGCAAGCTTTCAAAGAAAAGTTTATTTGCCACAGAGGATTTTTGGAAACGAGGGCAGGAAAAGGCCAAGACCAGTCGCGTTCTCTTGACTAATCATGCCTATCTGGTCACTCGTTTGGAAGACAATCCAGAGTTTGTCGATAACCGTTTGCTGATCTTGGATGAAGCTCAAAAAATGCTGCTAGCTCTCGAAAATCTAGCCCAGCAGGCTTATCGCCTTGAGGAACTTGTAACTCAAATTGAAAAGTCCTTGGAGACAGAGGAAGATTTGGTTCAGAAACGCTTGCTGGAGAGTATAGGTTTTGAATGTCGTTACTTGATGGAGCACTATCAGTCAGGTCTGAAGAATGGAAAGTGGTTGGATTCTCTTGAAGAGTTGCGCCAACATTTTTCGGAGTTAACTCTCCCAGAGTATCGAGAAATTGCAAACTTTTTCACCTCGGATCGTGAATTTTGGCTTGCTACAGCAGAGAAATCGAGCAAGGATGTCTTGATTTGTTCAAGTAAAAAAGGCCGCTTTATACTAGCAGACTTATTGCCAGAAGATTGTAGACTCCTAGGAGTATCGGCCACTCTTGAAATCAGTAATCGGGTTTCCTTAGCAGATTTGTTGGGATTTCCAGATGCTCCGCTTGTTAAGCTTGATGTAGCAAAGCAGGAGCAACAAGAAGTCTTTCTAGTCGATGATTTTCCTCTTGTGACAGAAGTTTCACCTGTTGACTATGCTAGTGAAGTGGCTTCTGTCACTCGAAGCTTACAGGCCTTTCAAGAACCCATACTGGTCTTGTTTACCTCAAAAGAGATGTTGCTGGCTGTTTCAGACCTGCTCGACCAACCGCATCTAGCTCAGTATAAAAATGGGGAACCAAGCCAACTGAAAAAACGTTTTGAAAAAGGTGAACGCCAGATCTTACTCGGAACAGGTAGTTTCTGGGAAGGAGTTGACTTTTCTACCCATCCTTGCGTGATCCAAGTGATTCCGAGATTGCCTTTCCAAAATCCCCAAGAACCTTTAACCAAAAAATTAAACCAAGAACTGCGTCAAGAAGGGAAAAATCCTTTCTATGATTATCAGTTGCCGATGGCGATCATTCGACTAAAACAAGCTCTGGGCCGTACTGTTAGACGATCTGACCAAGGTTCGGTTGCTCTAATCTTAGACAGTCGTGTCGTCAGCAAGCGTTACGGCAAACAAATCGCTCAAGCCTTGTCAAAAGAAAGGACTGTTCAGGTTCTTTCTAGAGACCAGCTAGAGCCTGCTGTAGCTGATTTTCTCCAATCTCGTCGCAATAGAATGAAAGAAAAATCCCAGAAAGAGAAAAGGTAAAAAATATGAAACGTTCCTTCGACTCCCGAGTCGATTATAGCCTCCTCCTACCAGTGTTTTGTTTACTGGTGATTGGAGTAGTGGCCATTTATATAGCAGTTAGTCATGACTATCCAAATAATGTATTACCAATTCTAGGTCAGCAAATCGCTTGGATTTCCTTGGGCCTTGTCATTGGTTTTGTGGTCATGTTCTTTAATACCGAGTTTTTATGGAAGGTGACTCCCTATCTTTATGGTCTAGGGCTAGCTTTGATGATCCTACCTCTTGTTTTCTACAATCCAAATCTTGTAGCGTCAACAGGTGCCAAGAACTGGGTATCGATTGGTGGAACGACACTTTTCCAGCCATCGGAATTCATGAAGATTTCCTATATCTTGATGTTGGCTCGAGCCATTGTAAGATTCACTCAAAAACACAAGGAATGGAGACGGACTATTCCCTTGGATTTCCTACTGATTGGTTGGATGATCGCCTTTACCATACCAGTCTTGATCCTCTTAGCCCTACAAAGTGACTTGGGGACTGCCTTGGTCTTTGTAGCTATTTTTTCCGGTATGGTTCTCCTTTCAGGTGTTTCGTGGAAGATCATCATTCCGGTTTTTGCGACAGGAGTGACTGCAGTTGTAGGTTTTATGGCCATCTTTATAAGCAAGGATGGACGTGCCTTCTTGCATCAGATTGGGATGCCAACTTACCAGATCAACCGCATCTTGGCTTGGCTCAATCCCTTTGACTTTGCACAAACAACAACATATCAACAGGCGCAGGGACAAATTGCGATTGGAAGTGGTGGCTTGTTTGGACAAGGTTTCAATGTGTCCAATCTCCTCATTCCAGTACGCGAGAGCGATATGATTTTCACCGTAATTGCTGAAGACTTTGGCTTTATTGGTTCAGTCTTTGTGGTTGCTTTATACTTGCTTCTCATCTACCGTATGTTGAAGATTACGCTCAGGTCAAATAACCAGTTCTACACCTACATTTCGACTGGTTTTATCATGATGTTGCTCTTCCATATCTTTGAAAATATCGGTGCCGTGACAGGCTTACTTCCTTTGACAGGGATTCCTCTGCCATTTATTTCTCAAGGGGGATCCGCAATTATTAGTAACCTCATCGGTGTCGGTCTCCTCTTGTCTATGAGTTACCAGACCAATCTAGCAGAAGAGAAAAGTGGAAAAGTTCCATTCAAACGAAAGAAAGTCGTCCTAAAACAAATCAAATAAGGAGGCCACTATGGCAACAGTAGCAGTTATTTTAGCCCAGGGTTTTGAAGAAATTGAAGCCTTGACAGTAGTCGATGTCTTGCGTCGAGCAAACATTTCTTGTGATATGGTAGGATTTGAAGAGCAGGTGACAGGGTCACATGACATTCAGGTAAAAGCTGACCGTATCTTTGATGGTGATTTGTCCGACTATGACTTGGTAGTTCTTCCAGGTGGTATGCCAGGCTCAGCTCACCTACGGGATAATCCAGCCCTCATTTCTGAGATTAAAGCCTTTGACCAAGCTGGAAAGAAAATTGCTGCCATCTGTGCAGCCCCAATCGCTCTTCATCAAGCAGGTGTCCTGAAAGACAAGCACTTTACTTGTTATGACGGAGTTCAGGAGCAAATTACTGACGGAATTTATCAAAAGCAAACAGTAGTTGTGGATGGCAATCTAACAACTAGCCGAGGACCGTCAACCGCACTTGCCTTTGCCTATGAATTGGTAGAGCAATTAGGAGGAGATGCTGAAAGTTTACGAGACGGCATGCTCTATCGAGATGTCTTTGGAAATCAACAGTAAGACGAGAGTTCGGCTCTCGTTTTTTAATTTACTCCATGTCTAAAAAATGTTTCATATGATTGTCTTGCGATTTTATATCAAACTTTTATAAATCAATCAAGATTCGTTTAACATAAGAAGGAATCTATCTCTAGAAATGTTAGTGTTTTCAAGTTGTTAGATAGAATAGTTCAGATTTCTACTGAAATCAATAGATTCATGAAAAGATATAATATTCAATAAATGCTATATTAAACGGTCTTATCATGCGAATTAATCTGCTTGTATTAATTTGAAATATAAAGTACTTTCTCTGTAATATAATTGAAACATGTTACTAGTATATTAAAATTAGTAAGAATTTTTTGCATATACGAAACTGGGGGAGTGATATGTTGAAAGCATTTGGAAAAATATTCAAAGTCATTAGAGAATCAAAAAAAATGTCCCTGAAAGAGGTAGCTGCTGGTGATATTTCCGTAGCTCAGCTATCCCGTTTTGAACGGGGAGTTAATGGGATCACACTTGATTCTTTTTATTGCTGTTTAAAAAATATGGCCGTTTCCCTAGAGGAGTTTCAGTATGTTTACCATAATTACATTGATTCAGATGATGTGCTGTTTTCAAAAAAAGTAGCTGATGCATATCAGGAAAACAATGTTGTCAAGCTCCAAAATATTTTGTCAAGCTCAGAAGCTTTGACCGAACAGTTTCCTGAGAAGAAAAACTATAAACTCAATACGATCATTGTCAGAGCTCTTCTGTCTTCCTGTTGCTCAGATTTTCAGATTAGCAAGAAGGATATAGAATTCCTGACGGATCATCTCTTTTCTGTTGAGGAGTGGGGACGTTATGAACTCTGGCTTTTTACAAACAGTGTTGATTTGATGACCTTGGAAACGTTGGAAACCTTCGCTAGTGAGATGATCAATCGTACCCAGTTTTATAACAACCTACCTGAAAATCGCCGCCGTATTATCAAGATGCTACTTAATGTCATTAGCGTCTGTATAGAAGGAAACCATCTGCTAGTTGCTATGAGGTTTCTCAATTATCTCGACCACTCTAAAATCCCTGAAACAGATCTATATGATCGAACGCTGATTAAGTATCATAGGGCTCTGTATGCCTATAAGGTCGGGAATACTAATGCTCTCAGTGATATCGAGCAATGCCTATCTTTTTTTGAATTTTTAGATTCCTTTGGTGTTGCCCAAAAGCTTAAAGAACAGTTTGAAAGAATTTGCCTTTCATAGTTGTAGATGTGCAACAAAAAAAGATCATTTTGAAAAATATACTAGAATAAGGGCATAACTTTATACTAAATTCAGAAGGAGGTTTTATGATGGAGAAAAAGATTCATTATAAGATGCATAAAGTTAAGAAAAACTGGGTAGCCATTGCTTTGACTACCTTGGCACTTATTGTAGCACCAAAGGTACTTGGTCTAGAACCAGGCGTTGTCCATGCGGATGATGTAAAGCAGGTTGTGGTTCAAGAACCTGCTACAGCTCAGACTAGTGGTCCGGGTCAGCAAACTCCAGCCCAAGCTAACGTAGCTTCTGAGAAAGAAGCAGAAAAAGCAACCCCTGCAGACAAGGTGACAGGCGATGTTGCTGCTAGTGAAAAACCTGCTAAACCAGCAGAAAATACGGAAGCAACAGTTCAAACCAATGCTCAAGAGCCTGCTAAACCAGCAGATACGAAAGAAGCATCTACAGAAAAGGCTGCTGTTGCAGAAGAAGTTAAAGCTGCTAATGCAATCACAGAAACTCCTAAAACAGAAGTAGCAGAGCAGAATAAACAAGCAGGGCCAACAACTGCCCAAGACCAAGAAGGCGACAAACGAGAAAAATCGGCTGTTGAAGACAAGATTGTTGCAAATCCAAAGGTTGCAAAGAAAGATCGCTTGCCCGAACCTGCTCAAAAACAAGGAGCAGTAGCTGAAAGAATGGTGGCAGATCAGGCTCAACCTGCACCTGTAAATGCTGACCATGATGATGATGTCCTATCTCATATTAAGACCATTGATGGTAAAAATTACTATGTTCAGGACGATGGTACAGTTAAAAAGAACTTTGCAGTTGAACTTAATGGTAGAATACTTTATTTTGATGCAGAAACTGGTGCCTTAGTTGATTCAAATGAATATCAGTTCCAACAAGGAACCAGCAGTCTCAATAATGAATTCTCCCAAAAGAATGCTTTCTATGGTACGACTGACAAGGATATTGAAACTGTAGACGGTTATTTGACAGCAGATAGCTGGTATCGTCCAAAGTTCATCTTAAAAGATGGAAAAACATGGACGGCTTCGACAGAAACAGACTTACGTCCTCTTTTGATGGCTTGGTGGCCTGATAAACGTACTCAGATTAATTACCTCAACTATATGAACCAGCAAGGTCTGGGAGCAGGTGCTTTTGAAAACAAAGTTGAACAAGCTCTCCTGACAGGAGCTTCTCAGCAGGTTCAGCGCAAAATTGAGGAAAAAATTGGTAAAGAAGGCGATACCAAATGGTTGAGAACGCTGATGGGTGCCTTTGTCAAAACCCAGCCAAACTGGAATATCAAGTCAGAGTCTGAAACAACTGGTACTAAAAAGGACCACTTGCAGGGTGGAGCTTTGCTTTATACTAATAATGAGAAGAGCTCTCATGCTGACTCTAAGTTCCGTCTGCTTAACCGTACCCCTACTAGTCAAACAGGTACACCTAAGTACTTCATTGACAAGTCAAACGGTGGTTATGAGTTCTTGCTCTCTAACGACTTTGACAATTCTAATCCAGCTGTTCAGGCCGAACAACTCAACTGGTTGCATTTTATGATGAACTTTGGAAGCATCGTAGCCAATGATCCGACTGCTAATTTTGATGGAGTTCGTGTCGATGCGGTGGACAATGTCAACGCAGACTTGCTCCAAATCGCATCTGACTACTTCAAGTCTCGCTACAAGGTTGGAGAAAGTGAAGAAGAAGCTATTAAGCATTTGTCTATCTTGGAAGCTTGGTCTGATAACGATCCTGACTACAACAAAGATACTAAGGGTGCTCAACTAGCAATTGACAACAAGCTACGCTTGTCCTTGCTTTATTCATTCATGCGTAATCTATCTATCCGTAGCGGAGTAGAGCCAACGATTACAAATAGTCTAAATGACCGTTCTTCTGAAAAGAAAAATGGCGAACGGATGGCTAACTATATCTTTGTTCGGGCTCATGACAGTGAAGTACAAACCGTTATTGCCGACATCATCCGAGAAAATATTAATCCAAACACGGATGGTTTGACCTTTACTATGGATGAACTCAAGCAAGCCTTCAAGATCTACAACGAAGATATGCGCAAGGCAGACAAGAAGTATACGCAGTTCAACATCCCAACTGCTCATGCTCTCATGCTCTCCAATAAAGACTCTATCACTCGGGTCTACTATGGTGACCTCTATACCGATGATGGTCAATACATGGAGAAAAAATCTCCTTACCACGATGCTATCGATGCCTTGTTGCGTGCTCGTATTAAGTATGTAGCAGGTGGACAAGACATGAAAGTCACATATATGGGTGTACCTCGTGAGGCTGATAAATGGTCTTACAATGGTATTTTGACTTCTGTTCGCTACGGTACTGGTGCCAATGAAGCAACAGATGAAGGAACAGCAGAAACCCGTACCCAAGGGATGGCTGTTATTGCTTCTAACAACCCTAACCTGAAACTGAACGAATGGGATAAACTGCAAGTCAATATGGGAGCAGCCCACAAGAATCAATACTATCGCCCTGTGCTTTTGACGACCAAAGATGGCATTTCCCGCTATCTAACTGACGAAGAAGTGCCGCAATCGCTCTGGAAGAAGACAGATGCTAATGGTATTTTAACCTTTGATATGAATGATATTGCAGGCTATAGCAATGTACAGGTTTCTGGATATCTGGCTGTTTGGGTACCAGTTGGCGCTAAGGCAGATCAGGATGCTCGTACAACAGCAAGCAAGAAGAAAAACGCTAGTGGTCAGGTCTACGAATCTAGCGCAGCCCTTGATTCTCAGTTGATTTACGAAGGATTTTCTAACTTCCAAGACTTTGCAACCCGCGATGACCAATATACCAATAAAGTTATTGCTAAAAATGTCAACCTCTTCAAGGAATGGGGAGTAACTTCATTTGAGCTACCACCTCAGTATGTATCTAGCCAAGACGGTACTTTCTTAGATTCTATCATTCAGAATGGTTATGCCTTTGAAGACCGCTATGATATGGCGATGAGCAAGAACAATAAATATGGTTCTTTAAAAGATTTGCTCAATGCTCTTCGTGCGCTTCACAGTGTTAATATCCAAGCCATCGCGGACTGGGTACCAGACCAAATCTATAACCTACCAGGTAAGGAAGTGGTAACAGCAACACGTGTCAACAACTACGGAACCTACCGTGAAGGTGCAGAAATCAAGGAAAAACTCTATGTAGCTAATAGTAAGACCAATGGAACTGATTTCCAAGGTAAGTACGGTGGCGCCTTCTTAGATGAGCTCAAAGCTAAATATCCAGAAATCTTTGAACGAGTACAGATTTCCAATGGTCAAAAGATGACAACAGATGAGAAGATTACCAAGTGGTCGGCTAAGTACTTCAATGGTACCAATATCTTAGGTCGTGGTGCTTACTATGTTCTTAAAGACTGGGCTAGCAACGACTATCTCACTAACAGAAATGGCGAGATAGTATTGCCTAAGCAATTAGTTAATAAGAATGCTTACACAGGATTTGTTAGTGATGCCAATGGTACTAAGTTCTATTCAACTAGTGGTTATCAAGCTAAAAATTCCTTTATCCAAGATGAAAATGGAAATTGGTATTACTTCGATAAACGAGGCTATCTTGTAACAGGTGCTCATGAAATTGATGGCAAGCACGTTTATTTCTTGAAGAATGGTATTCAACTTCGTGATTCTATCCGTGAAGATGAAAATGGTAATCAGTACTACTATGATCAAACTGGTGCCCAAGTTCTCAACCGTTACTACACTACTGATGGTCAAAACTGGCGTTACTTTGATGCCAAGGGCGTTATGGCTCGAGGTCTTGTCAAGATAGGAGATGGACAGCAATTCTTTGATGAAAACGGCTATCAGGTTAAGGGCAAGATTGTGAGTGCTAAAGATGGCAAACTTCGTTACTTTGACAAGGATTCAGGAAATGCTGTTATCAATCGTTTTGCTCAAGGTGATAACCCAAGTGATTGGTACTATTTCGGAGCAGATGGAGTTGCAGTGACAGGTCTTCAAAAGATTGGTCAACAAACACTTTACTTTGACCAAGATGGCAAGCAAGTCAAGGGTAAAATCGTGACACTTTCAGATAAGAGTATCCGTTACTTTGATGCCAACTCAGGAGAAATGGCGGTCGGCAAGTTTGCTGAAGGTGCCAAGAACGAATGGTATTACTTTGACAAAACTGGTAAAGCAGTGACAGGTCTTCAAAAGATTGGCAAACAAACACTTTACTTTGACCAAGATGGTAAGCAAGTCAAGGGTAAAGTAGTAACTTTGGCTGATAAATCCATCCGTTACTTTGATGCCAACTCAGGAGAAATGGCAGTCGGCAAGTTTGCAGAAGGTGCCAAGAACGAATGGTATTACTTTGACCAAACTGGTAAAGCAGTGACAGGCCTTCAAAAGATTGACAAACAAACACTTTACTTCGACCAAGATGGCAAGCAAGTCAAGGGCAAAATCGTGACACTTTCAGATAAGAGTATCCGTTACTTTGATGCTAACTCAGGAGAGATGGCAACCAACAAGTTTGTCGAAGGTTCCCAAAATGAGTGGTACTATTTTGATCAAGATGGAAAAGCAGTGACAGGCTTGCAGCAGGTTGGTCAACAGACTCTCTATTTCACGCAAGACGGCAAGCAAGTCAAAGGAAAAGTTGTTGATGTGAATGGGGTTAGTCGATATTTCGATGCCAATTCAGGGGATATGGCTCGAAGCAAATGGATTCAACTTGAAGATGGAAGTTGGATGTATTTTGACCGCGATGGTAGAGGTCAAAACTTCGGAAGAAACTAATCGAATTTAGCTCAATAAAAATCAAACTTTATCTGATGATATACAAAAACGATAACACCTTAAAAGGACGTTATCGTTTTTTGCCTGTTTGGAGAATAAATTACAATTGAAAAGAAAGATGGAATCATTGGGAACTGTAATGAATTAACAAGGGACTCCATATTGGAATAATCTTTTTCTGCACTCTATTGTGGTATTCAAAGCAATGAGTATTCTATTTTTAAAGTTTGAAAATCCAAAAGCGTTTCGTTTGTGAACAATGACGCGGTTGTTAGTAGTTTCTATTCTTTAATTTGTACATTTGAGATAAGAAAGATTTTGCTTGATTATTTATAGAGGAGCTATTCTTCACAAAAAGGCTCCATAGATGCAATAGTGTTTTACTCTCTATATAAATTATAGAGCCGAAAAATCTAGGAAATCATCGCTTTTTTCATAAAAAAATGGTATAATGAAGGGTATGAAATATCACGACTATATATGGGATTTAGGTGGTACCCTATTGGATAATTATGAGACTTCTACTGCAGCCTTTGTAGAAACCTTAGCCCAATACGGAATAGAGCAAGAACACGACCGAGTCTACGAAGCTTTGAAGGTTTCGACAGCTTTTGCCATCGAGAAGTTTGCACCAGATATCGAGGATTTTTTAGAGAACTATAAAGAAAATGAAGCGCGTGAGCTAGAACATCCAGTTTTGTTTGAGGGAATTCCAGAATTACTCAAAGACGTTTCGGACAAGGGTGGTCGCCATTTCTTGGTTTCTCATCGAAATGACCAAGTTCTAGAACTTCTTGCTAAGACCCAGATAGCGAACTACTTCACCGAGGTGGTGACTGCCAGTTCTGGCTTTAAACGAAAACCAGATCCTGAGTCCATGATTTATTTACGTGATAAATATCATATTACATCTGGTTTGGTCATTGGTGACAGAAATATAGATGTAGAAGCAGGTAAAGCTGCTGGCTTAGATGCCTATCTTTTTAATAACGTTGCGACATTGAGACAAGCAATAGACATGTAAGAAAAGGGAAAAAATGACAGAAGAAATCAAAAATCAACAGGCACAGGATTATGATGCCAGTCAAATTCAAGTTTTGGAGGGACTTGAAGCTGTTCGTATGCGTCCAGGTATGTATATTGGATCGACTTCAAAAGAAGGTCTTCACCATCTAGTATGGGAAATCGTTGATAACTCAATTGACGAAGCCCTAGCTGGATTTGCCAGTCACATCCAAGTCTTTATAGAGCCAGATAACTCCATCACCGTAGTGGATGATGGGCGTGGAATTCCTGTTGATATTCAGGAAAAGACAGGACGTCCCGCTGTTGAGACCGTCTTTACAGTTCTTCACGCTGGAGGAAAATTCGGCGGTGGCGGTTACAAGGTTTCAGGTGGATTGCACGGTGTAGGTTCATCAGTAGTAAACGCTCTTTCAACGCAACTAGATGTTCATGTCCACAAAAATGGTAAGATTCATTACCAAGAATACCGTCGTGGTCATGTTGTTGCTGATCTTGAGGTGGTTGGAGATACGGATAAAACGGGAACAACAGTTCACTTCACACCAGATCCAGAGATTTTTACAGAAACAACAACTTTTGACTTTGAAAAATTAAACAAACGTATTCAAGAACTAGCCTTTTTGAATCGAGGCCTTCGAATCTCCATCACAGATAGGCGTGAAGGTCTCGAACAGACTAAACATTACCACTATGAGGGTGGGATTGCTAGCTACGTTGAATATATCAACGAGAACAAGGATGTGATCTTTGATACACCAATCTACACAGACGGTGAGATGGATGATATCACAGTTGAAGTAGCCATGCAGTACACAACCGGTTACCACGAAAACGTTATGAGTTTCGCCAATAACATTCACACCCATGAAGGTGGAACACATGAGCAAGGTTTCCGTACAGCTCTGACGCGTGTTATCAATGATTATGCCCGCAAGAATAAGCTACTAAAAGACAATGAAGATAACCTAACAGGAGAAGATGTCCGTGAAGGTTTGACAGCAGTTATCTCAGTTAAGCATCCAAATCCGCAGTTTGAAGGACAAACCAAGACCAAACTGGGGAATAGTGAAGTAGTCAAGATTACCAATCGCCTCTTCAGCGATGCCTTCTCTGATTTTCTCATGGAAAATCCACAGATTGCTAAGCGTATCGTGGAAAAAGGGATCTTGGCTGCCAAGGCTCGTGTAGCTGCCAAGCGTGCGCGTGAAGTCACACGCAAGAAATCTGGTTTGGAAATTTCCAATCTTCCTGGAAAACTAGCAGACTGTTCTTCGAACAACCCAGCTGAAACCGAACTCTTCATCGTCGAAGGAGACTCAGCTGGTGGATCAGCCAAATCTGGTCGTAACCGTGAGTTCCAGGCTATCCTTCCAATTCGTGGTAAGATCTTGAACGTTGAAAAAGCTAGCATGGATAAAATCCTTGCAAACGAAGAAATTCGAAGTCTTTTCACAGCCATGGGAACAGGATTTGGTGCAGAATTTGATGTCACTAAGGCTCGTTACCAAAAACTCGTTTTGATGACCGATGCCGATGTTGATGGAGCCCACATTCGAACTCTCTTGCTAACCTTGATTTATCGCTACATGAAGCCAATCTTAGAGGCAGGTTATGTCTACATTGCCCAACCACCGATTTATGGGGTTAAAGTTGGAAGTGAGATCAAAGAATACATTCAACCTGGTGCAGATCAAGAAATTAAACTCCAAGAAGCCTTAGCACGTCATAGTGAAGGGCGCTCAAAACCAACCATCCAACGTTATAAAGGTTTGGGAGAAATGGATGACCACCAATTATGGGAAACAACCATGGATCCTGAACATCGCTTGATGGCGCGTGTTTCGGTAGATGATGCTGCCGAAGCAGATAAAATCTTTGATATGTTGATGGGAGATCGAGTAGAACCTCGTCGCGAATTTATCGAAGAAAACGCTGTTTACAGTACACTTGACGTCTAAAAAATGTGGGAAATAGTTCCCTTGGTTTAAAAAATATGATATAATCATTACGATTGTTTCTAGTATAAAAGGAGTTTGATATGTCTAATGGACAACTAATTTATCTAATGGTTGCGATTGCAGTCATTCTGATCTTAGCTTATGTAACAGCCATCTTTTTACGTAAGCGTAATGTAAGCAGATTAACGGCCCTTGAAGAAAGAAAAGAAGAACTCTACAACCTTCCTGTAAATGATGAGGTTGAAGCCGTTAAAAACATGCACTTGATTGGTCAAAGCCAGGTGACCTTCCGTGAATGGAACCAAAAATGGGTTGATTTATCTCTGAACTCATTTGCTGATATCGAAAATCACCTCTTTGAAGCTGAAAGCTACAATAATTCTTTCCGTTTCTTTAAAGCAGCTCACAAGATTGATCAAATTGAAAGCCAGATTGGTTTAATTGAAGAGGATATTGCAGCTATTCGCAATGCCCTTTCTGAACTTGAGAAACAAGAATCTAAGAATAGTGGCCGTGTCCTTCATGCCTTGGACTTGTTTGAATCCCTTCAACATACCGTTGCAGAAGATTCAGAGAAGTATGGGAAGGCCCTTCCTGAGATTGAGAAGCAATTGGAAAACATCCAATCTGAATTCTCTCAATTTGTTACCCTAAATTCATCAGGTGACCCAGTTGAAGCGGCAGCAATTCTTGATTCAACTGAAAATCATATTCTCGCTTTGACACACATCGTTGAGCGAATTCCAGCTCTTGTTGAAACCTTGACAAAGGAATTGCCAGAACAATTAGCAGATTTGGAAGAAGGCTATCGCAAGCTGTTGGATGCCAACTACCACTTTACAGAAACAGATATTGAGTCTCGTTTCCAACTTTTGCATGAATCTCTGAAAAATAATCAAGAAAATATTCGTCAGTTGGAATTGGACAATGCAGAGTATGAAAATAATCGCATCCAAGAAGAAATCAACGCACTTTATGATATCTTCACTCGTGAAATTGCAGCTCAAAAAGTGGTTGAAAGTCTTCTTGCTACATTACCAACTTATCTCAACCACTTGAAAGAAAATAATCAGGTGCTTGTTCAGGACCTTGAACGCTTGACTAAAACCTACCTTCTTCCTGAAAGTGATGGCAATCATGTTCGTCGTCTTCAAGCAGAATTGGCTGCACTTGATACAGCTATCTTAGAGGTAACAGAAGACCAAGGCGAGCCAACTCAAGCCTTCTCTGTTCTTGAAGAACAGTTGGAAATGCTTCAAAGCAACCTCAAGGATATAGAGGATGAGCAAATCTCTGTTAGCGAACGACTTGCGCAAATTGAAAAAGACGACCTCAATGCTCGCCAAAAAGCAAATGTCTATGTGAACCGTTTGCATACTATCAAACGTTACATGGAGAAGAGAAACTTGCCAGGTATTCCTCAAAGTTTCTTGAAACTTTTCTTTACTGCAAGTCATAACACAGAAGATTTGATGGCAGAGTTAGAACAACCACAAGTGAATATTGAATCGGTTAAACGAATTCTTGAAGTCGCAACAAATGATATGGAAGCACTTGAAACAGAAACCTATGATATCGTTCAATATGCAACCTTGACTGAGCAACTACTCCAATACTCAAACCGTTACCGTTCATTTGATGAGCGTATCCAAGAGGCCTTCAACGAAGCGCTTGAAATTTTTGAAAAAGAGTTTGACTACCAGGCGTCATTTGAAAAAATTTCACAAGCCTTGGAAGTTGCTGAACCAGGAGTCACAAACCGTTTTGTAACTTCATATGAGAAAACACGTGAAACGATTCGTTTCTAAACGAGAAGCTTAGATATTTCTAAGCTTTTTTATTTTTCTAAAAAGAAATCAGAATTCTTGTTTATCATTGAAATAATAGCCTCGATTTGATATGATGGAAATATGAAAAAAAATAGAGCGAAACGTGTTTCTCACGATAAAACGAGAAGGCTATTGCTTTCCCTTGTTGGAATCTTAGGAATTGCTACGATTCTATTAGGAAGTGCTATTGGTTATAAGCTACTACAAAAGCAATCTTACGAACAAAAAATTGAAGCGCTAAAAAGCGAAAAGGACCAGCAATTCAACTCAGGTAGTCAGAAGGACCATTTCCGAAAAGGTCAAGCTGAGGTGATTGCCTACTACCCTCTGCAAGGAGAGGAAGTCATTGCGTCTGTTAGAGAAAAAATCAACCAGGATATTAAAGAAAAGCTGGAAGATAAAGAGGACTTGGTCTTTTATTATAGTGAGCAATTGGATCCCGTCTTAAAGGGAGTTGTTGCTCGTAATATCAGCAAGCAAGTCTATGATTTGTCTGCATTAAAGGTTGAAGAAAAAGAAAAGACTTCCTTAGGGAAAATTTTCTTGACTGAAGATGGGAAAGATTTTGACCTCAGTAGACTTTTCAAAGATGCAAGCAAGGCTAAGGAACTCTTACTGACTCAAATCAAATCAACTCTAGAAGATAAGAAACTTGACCAGGAAAAAATTGATCAAGTTATAAAGAGCTTCACAGACCAAGAATTGACATCTTGGAGCTTTGATTATAAGGATAGTCAAATCATCCTTTATCCTGCTAATGCTGGAGAGACTGTTGAGGAAATTGCTTTACCAATATCCAGTTTCTTTGATGTCATTGAGTCTTCTTATCTATTAGAAAAGGATGCTGAACTTTACCAAGCATACTTTGCTAAGAAAAATAAAAAGGTTGTAGCCTTGACCTTTGACGATGGTCCAAATCCAACTACAACCACACAGGCTTTGGATACTTTAGCTAAATATGGTGTAAAAGCAACCTTCTTTGTACTTGGTAAAAACATTGCAGGTAATGAAAATCTTCTAAAACGAATGAAATCAGAAGGTCATGTTGTAGGAAACCACAGCTGGAGTCATCCCGTTCTTTCACAACTTTCGCTCGAAGACGCTAAAAAGCAAATCACTGATACAGAAGATTTGTTAACTCAAGTTTTAGGATCAAGCTCTAAACTGATGCGCCCACCTTATGGTGCCATCACTGATGATATTCGAAACGGCCTTGATTTAAGCTTCATCATGTGGGACGTGGATAGTTTGGACTGGAAGAGTAAAAACGAGACAGCCATTTTGACAGAGATTCAACGTCAGGTTCGCAATGGTTCCATCATCCTCATGCATGATATTCATGGTCCTTCGGTTAATTCTCTACCAAGTGTCATTGAGTATTTAAAGGGTGAAGGGTATACATTTGTGACCGTTCCTGAATTGCTCAATTCTCGCTTGAAAGCTCACGAGATCTATTACGATCGTGATCAATAATTGTTAAAATCTAAAGGGGCAAGTGTTCTGATAATCAGGATTTTGTTTCTTTAGATTTTCTTCACATAGAAAGGAAAAACGATGAAATCTTACAACCTTAATAATGGAGTTTCAATTCCTGTACTAGGATTTGGAACATGGAAAGCTGAAAATGGAGAGGTAGCCTACCAAGCCGTTTTAGAAGCCTTAAAGGCTGGCTATCGTCATATCGATACTGCAGCTATCTATAAAAATGAGGAAAGTGTTGGTCGTGCTATTCGAGATAGCGGTCTTCCACGACAAGAAATCTTTGTAACGACCAAACTCTGGAATACCAATCACAGCTATGATGAAGCTCGCCAAGCATTTGAAGAATCAATGGAAAAACTGGGATTGGATTATCTAGATTTGTACCTTATCCATTGGCCAAATCCAAAACCTTTAAGAGAAAATGACGAATGGAAAACTCGCAATGCTGAAGTCTGGAGAGCGATGGAGGACCTTTACCAAGAAGGAAAAATCCGTGCTATCGGCGTTAGTAATTTCCTTCCCCATCATTTGGATGCCTTGCTTGAGACAGCAAGAATTATCCCGGCGGTCAATCAGGTACGCTTGGCTCCAGGAGTTTATCAAGAGGAAGTGGTTGACTACTGTAAAGAGAAAGGAATTCTCTTAGAGGCATGGGGACCATTTGGGCAAGGGGAGTTGTTTGAACAGAAAGAAGTCCAAAAAATTGCTGCGAAGCATGGGAAAACAGTGGCTCAAATTGCCATGGCTTGGAGTTTGGCAGAAGGATTTTTACCCCTACCTAAGTCCGTGACAGCCTCTCGCATCCAGAGCAATCTTGACTGTTTTGGAATTGAACTCAGCAAAGACGAGCGAGAAGTCTTAAAGACAATTTCAGTGACTTCGGGCGCACCTCGTGTGGATGAGATGGATTTTTAATTTTTAAAATCGATTTATACCGAATTAACAAAGACTAGGAATTTTAAATCCTAGTCTTTTTATGTATAAAAAATCTAAATTGTTTGTATAATGAAATAATTTTATGGATTGAAATATAGGAACGAATTTAAAAAACTTTGGTTTGATGGGGCAAATAACACGAATTATAAAATTAAATAAGTAAAATATATACGTAAATATTACATTTTTGTGACAATTCAGATTTTTATGAAAATTTATGATTATTTGCGTTATAATAGGTATACTTTAAAGAAAAAGGAGATTATTTATGAATAGACGACAACGTTTTTCATTACGGAAATACAAATTTGGTCTTGCTTCAGTTTTATTGGGAACTGCATTGGTTTTTGGAGCAAGTCAAGTCAGTGCCAATGAGCAGAGTACAGGTGAAAATCAAGCTCAAACTCAGGAAATTAAGACAGAGCTAAAAGACGATAAACACTCAAACTCTTCTACTGACCAAACCAATACTAATGGGATAGCACCAGTAGTTGGAGAGAAACAAGAAGTTGAAACTTCTAAAGAGGATGCTAGTAAACAAGATGCTAAGGTAGATGCTCCGGTTGATAAAACTGCTGAAGCCCAAGAATCAGGAAAAGATAGCGCAGTTGCAAAAGAAGAAAATCAAGGTGTCGTTCAAAAAGAAACAACAGTCGATACCAGTACAGCGCCTGCTACTGAGAAGGCCTCTACCATAGAGAAAAAAGAGGCTAAAGCAACGACAGCTCCTAAAACTACTGGAGAAACAGCAACTACTGAAAAAGAACAAGAAAAAGCTGAGTCTGCAAAACCCAATAGTCTTTCAAGCAATGATATCATCACAGTACCGAAAACTTGGAAGGCTGGTTACAAGGGGACAGGGACCGTTGTTGCCATTATTGACTCAGGGCTTGATTTGAATCATGAGGTTCTTCGAATTTCGGATCCGTCAAAAGCAAAATTTAAAAACAAGGAAGCCATCGAAGCAGCTAAAAAGGCTGCTGGAATCGACTACGGTAAATGGTATAGCGATAAGGTTGTCTATGCCTATGACTACTTTGACGGAACAGATAAGATCAAAGAAGCAGAAAGAACTTCTCATGGGATGCACGTAACAGGGATTGCTGCTGGAAACCCTGATAAAGAAGCACCGAATGGTGAAAAGGTCTATGGTGTTGCACCAGAAGCCCAAGTCATGTTTATGCGTGTCTTTTCAGATCGCCAAAAGACGACCAGTTCTGCTCTTTATGTAAAGGCGATTGATGACGCAGTTGCCTTAGGAGCAGATGCCATTAATATGAGTTTGGGATCTAGCACTGGTTCTATGGTCGATGCTGGTTCTGATATTGTGGATGCCATCAAACGGGCTCGTGCCAAGGGAGTTTCTGTTCTTATCTCAGCAGGAAATAGTAATACATTCGGAAATGGTTATTCAAAACCACTAGCTGAAAACCCAGACTATGGCTTGGTTGGAAATCCATCCACTGTTGAGGATTCGATTTCAGTTGCTTCTGTCAACAATAAAACATTGACAACAGCCGTTTTTGAAGTCAAAGGTCTAGAGGGAAATGCCGGCCTTCATAACGGAAAATTTGATTATAATCAACCTGAGGCAGATAAGGACTTTGAAAAAGGAAAAGAGTACGAATACGTCGAAGCAGGGTTAGGTCGTGAAGAAGACTTTGCGAAGTTGGATTTAACTGGGAAACTTGCCCTCATTCAGCGTGGAGCTATGAACTTTTCAGAGAAAATCAAAAATGCACGAAAACATGGTGCACTTGGTGCCTTGATCTACAATAATGTAGAAGGAGCGAACATCAATATGGCTATTGATGATGAAGCAAAGAAAATTCCTTCTGTATTTATTTCTAAACAGTATGGTGAAGCCTTAAAATCAGGAAAATACAAGATTGTTTTTAATGACAAGATGGATAATCGCCCTTCTGATGTAGCCAATCAGTTATCTGACTTTTCAAGTTGGGGAGTGACTACTGATGGACAATTGAAACCAGACGTGACAGCTCCTGGCGGCAATATCTACTCATCCTTTAATGACAATACCTATGGTAGTATCAGCGGAACCAGTATGGCGGCTCCTCACGTTACGGGTGTTGCAGTTCTGGTTAAGGAATACCTTCAAAAACACCATCCAGAATTGACTCCTGAGCAAGTATCAGAGACTGTCAAGGCCTTGATCATGTCAACTGCAAAACCACATGTTAATAAGGACACAGGCACTTATACCTCTCCTCGTCAGCAAGGTTCTGGTATTGTGGATACAGCTGCTGCAGTGTCAACAGACCTCTATGTAACGGGTGAAAATGGCTATCCAAGCGTGACTTTAGGAAATGTTGGAGATCAATTTACTTTCAAGGTCACTGTACACAATATTTCAGATACTGACCGTACTCTCAAGATGGTAGTGAATACCAATACAGACGAGGTCCAAGATGGAAAATTCACCCTTCGACCTCGAAAACTAACGGAGACAGTCTGGCCTGAAGTGACAGTCAAAGCCCACAGCAGTCAAACAGTCACTGTTAAAGTGGATGCTCGAAAATTTGCTGCTGAACTCAGCAAACAAATGCCAAATGGCTATTTCCTTGAAGGTTTTGTTCGCTTTGTAGATCCAGCAGATGATGGGGATATTGTGAGTCTTGCATTTATGGGCTTCCGAGGAGAGTTCCAAAATCTCCCCGCTGTCGAAAAACCAATTTACAATCTTGTCCGAGAAGGGAAAAATGGATTTTACACAGAGGTAGACAAGGAAAATCCTGCCGTTAACTACTCTAATGATGCCACCTATCTCGCAACCTTGCAAAATGACCTTCTAGTTTCTAAAGGTCAACGCCAAGGACGCCGAATTACTGTTCTTGGAATCGAACAAAATGCTGAAGGTAAGCATGTTCTTCAGTTGGACGAAAAAGGGAATGTCCGTATTGCCATTTCTCCAAACGATGATGGAAACAAAGACTTAGTCGAATACAAAACGGTTGCTTTGAGAAATCTTGTAAATCTTCGTGCAACAGTTTATGCGGCTACGGATACTAAGCATGAACATCCTATTTGGGAGGGCGATGCAAAGGATCTGCGTAAGAATTATTTTGATGGTGACAGTAGAAATCTGAAGAGTTATATTCTAGATAATACTGCTTGGAGAGGTCAGGATTTTGATGGGAATACTGTTGCGGATGGTTTATATGACTATGTTATTAGTTACACACCAGACGTTCCAGGAGCCAAAGAACAATACACGACCTTCAAAATTCAAATTGATACTCAAAAACCTGTCATCACAAGTGGATATATTCGATTTAAAGATGGAAACCAAGAATTTGTAGCTCGCAAACCAAAAGATGTGGGTCAAGGCGGTATCCTTTCAGAAAAAGTCTTCTACCTCACACCATTTGACCAGAAAGGGACCATGGTTCTATCTGAGAAAGACCAGTCTGGAACTCGTGCACTTGAGAACACCCATCTGATTAAGGCAAATGCTGATGGTAGTTATACACTTCCTAAGGATGTTGACAAGGCTAATATTTACTATCTTGTTGAGGACTATGCAGGAAATGTAGACTATATCTCACTTGCTGAACTTGTGCGCGATCAAAATAATGGTCGAGTGAAAATTGCCTTGAAGGATGCAAAAACAAATCAGGATATTGATACCCTCTACGTCTATCGAATCAAAAATAGCAAGGGGCAATATGTTGATGTTGACAAGACAAAAGCGATTCATTTCTTACAGTTTGGTCATTATACAGCAGAAATTTTCAGTTATGACCGAACAGAATTGAAATTTATCAGTGCCTTGTCCCAAGAGTTTGACTTGACGGAAGAAAATAGTTTCCAAACCATTACCTTCCTAGCAAATCTCCTAGAATATGCACCAGTGTCTGTTTCCTTCAATCAAGCAGTTCCAAAGACGACTACTGTGATTCTGAAAGGAGAAGATGGGACAAGTATTACTCTTCCTGCTGAAAAATACGGTCAATACGCCTTTGGTAAGAAAGTTGCTACAGGTCGTTATACTGTACAAGTCACCTTGCCAACTGGATATGAACTCCTTGAAGATCTCGTTTCCTTGCTCGTTCAGCCAGGTCGAAATAATGCTTTGCGTCTATCTGTTGTGTCTAAGTTGGCCTTGATTGCTGCGGTAAATCAACAAAAAGAACTGGTAGAAATGTCTCGTTACTTTAATAGTAGTGCAGATAAGAGAAAAGCTTATGATCAAGCTTTCCAAGTGGCACAGTCAGCCTTGTCAAGCAAATTAAAGCAAGAATTGATTGATAGAGTTCTCGCTAGTCTTGAAGCTGCTGGTAAAGCTTTGGATGGAAAAGATTCGAACGTTACAGCCTTGAAAGAAGCTATGAAAGCTTACTACGCAACGACTAAAACTGGACGATATGCGAATGCCAAGGAAAAAGTACGTCGAGCTTATGATCGTGCCTTCCAAGAAATTGCCTTACTAGCTGTAGATCCTAAAGTCAAACAGGATCAAATTGACCAATCTCTCATTGCCCTAGCAACAGCTAAAAGCAAACTGAATGGCAAAGCTACTGACTTCTCTAGTCTGAAGAAACTGGTCAAAGATGAACGCCTTTTCCAAGAAAAGAACGCGAGATTTATCTATGCAGACAAGAAAGAAAAAGCAGCTTATCTTTTAACTTTTAAAGAGGCACAGGAACTCCTTAAAGATCCAGGAGCGAGCCAAGAAGATGTCAAAGATGCCATTACAGCATTGAAACAAGCCAAGAGAAATCTGCATGGCAAAAAACCAAAAGCGAAAAGACATCCTTAAACAGGAGTTTCTGAAGCTTTACTAATAAATGAGTCTGGAACTTTGTTTTCAGACTCATTTTTGGTTTACACTAGCTAGAAAATCTGCTATAATACTAGCTAGGAAAGAAAGTCTTATGGCGTTCTTCAAGCGAGCTTGGGGTAGTGGGAGCCAAGTAGAACAAGGTAAGAAACTGGCGCTTTCTGTCGTATTTTTAAAAACAATGAAGTAATAAATTAGGGTGGAACCGCGTTTCTGACGCCCCTAGTCGCAAGGCTTGGGTGTTGAAATTCGGTTCTTTTTGAATTTCGTCTAATGCCTAAGTAGAAAGGAGCATAATGCTTAAAGGATCTTGTTTATGCAAAGCAGTGACCTACACCTTAGATGAGGAATTGTCGGAATTAGTTTTTTGCCACTGCTCATTCTGTCGGAAAGCAACTGCGTCTGCCTATACAGTGAATGCCAAAGTTGGCAGTAAAAACCTAGTATTGCATGGAAAAGAACAGTTGGTTACCTATAGTTCATCTCCAGGAAAACAACGCTATTACTGTCAGAACTGTCATAGTCAAATTTTCACTGCTCAAGAAAATATACCAGAAGTCTGTGCTTTGAAACTAGGTACAATAGACGAATGCGATCAGAATTTACAAACGGTTCCCAAACGTCATATTTTTCAGGACCCAGCTTTTTCTTGGTTGCTTGATGAATAAAGCTAAAAAGATAATATAAATTAAAGGAGTAAACAATGTCTAAGAAATTAACATTTCAAGAAATTATTTTGACTTTGCAACAATTTTGGAATGACCAAGGTTGTATGCTTATGCAGGCTTATGACAATGAAAAAGGTGCAGGGACGATGAGCCCTTACACTTTCCTTCGTGCTATCGGACCTGAACCATGGAATGCGGCTTATGTAGAACCATCACGTCGTCCTGCTGACGGTCGTTATGGAGAAAATCCTAACCGTCTCTACCAACACCACCAATTCCAAGTAGTCATGAAGCCTTCTCCATCAAATATTCAAGAGCTTTACCTTGAGTCTTTGGAAAAATTGGGCATCAATCCTTTGGAGCACGATATCCGCTTCGTTGAAGATAACTGGGAAAATCCATCGACTGGTTCAGCTGGTCTCGGTTGGGAAGTTTGGCTTGATGGGATGGAAATCACTCAGTTCACTTACTTCCAACAAGTCGGTGGATTGGCAACAGGCCCTGTGACTGCGGAAGTTACCTATGGTTTGGAACGCTTGGCTTCTTATATTCAAGAAGTGGACTCTGTCTATGATATTGAGTGGGCTGATGGTGTAAAATACGGAGAAATCTTTATCCAGCCTGAGTATGAGCACTCAAAATATTCATTTGAAATTTCGGACCAAGAAATGTTGCTGGAAAACTTTGATAAGTTTGAAAAGGAAGCTGGTCGTGCCTTGGAAGAAGGCTTGGTTCACCCTGCCTATGACTATGTTCTCAAATGTTCACACACCTTTAATCTGCTTGATGCGCGTGGTGCCGTATCCGTAACAGAGCGTGCAGGCTATATCGCTCGTATCCGTAACTTAGCCCGTGTCGTAGCCAAAACCTTTGTCGCAGAACGCAAACGCCTAGGTTACCCACTTTTGGATGAAGCAACACGAGCTAAACTCCTAGCAGAAGACGCAGAATAGTAAGTAATACTGTGCTCTAAAATCGTTAAAGACAAGTCGAAGACTTGCTAGAGGGATATGCACCGCCGTACTGTTATGTGGGGATTTTTGAAACCTTGGGTTCAAAAATCAGTCAGCTAAATCCACTTTGATGAGTCTGTAAGGAAATCTTAGTTTATTTGGTATAAGATTTCCTTACAGACTCACAAAAGTTAGTTAGCGACGTCCCCAGTACCTAAGGTGCATATCAAAAGAAAAGATTGAAGAAGATGTAAAGGAAAAAACATGACAAAAAACTTATTAGTAGAACTCGGTCTTGAAGAGTTACCAGCCTACGTAGTAACTCCAAGCGAAAAACAACTAGGTGAAAAAATGGCAGCCTTCCTCAAGGAAAACCGCCTTTCCTTTGAAGCCATTCAAACCTTCTCAACACCACGTCGTTTGGCTGTTCGTGTGACTGGTCTTGCAGACAAACAGTCTGATTTGACAGAAGATTTCAAGGGTCCAGCAAAGAAAATTGCCTTGGATAGTGATGGAAACTTCACCAAAGCAGCTCAAGGATTTGTCCGTGGAAAAGGCTTGACAGTTGAAGATATTGAATTCCGTGAAATCAAGGGTGAAGAATATGTCTATGTTACAAAGGAAGAAATTGGTCAAGCAGTTGAAGCCATTGTTCCTGGTGTTGTAGATGTCTTGAAGTCCTTGACTTTCCCTGTCAGCATGCACTGGGCTAACAATACTTTTGAATATATCCGCCCTGTACACACTTTGACAGTTCTTTTAGATGAAGAAGAGTTTGACTTGTATTTCCTTGATATCAAGGGCGATCGTGTGAGTCGTGGTCATCGTTTCTTGGGACAAGAAACTAAGATTCAGTCAGCATTGAGCTATGAAGAAGACCTTCGTGCACAGTTTGTAATCACGGATCCACGTGAACGTGAGCAAATGATTGTTGACCAAATCAAAGCCATCGAAGCTGAACATGGTGTACGTATCGAAATTGATGCGGACTTGCTGAATGAAGTCTTGAACTTAGTTGAATACCCAACTGCCTTCATGGGAAGTTTTGATGCCAAATACCTTGAAGTTCCAGAAGAAGTTTTGGTAACTTCGATGAAAGAACACCAACGTTATTTTGTTGTTCGTAATCAAGATGGTAAACTCTTGCCAAACTTCATTTCTGTTCGTAACGGAAACGCAGAGCATTTGGAAAATGTTATCAAGGGTAATGAAAAAGTCTTAGTGGCCCGCTTGGAGGACGGAGAATTCTTCTGGCGTGAAGACCAAAAATTGGTGATTTCTGACCTTGTTGAAAAATTAAACAACGTCACCTTCCACGAAAAGATTGGTTCTCTTCGTGAACACATGATTCGTACTGGTCAGATTGCTATTCTCTTGGCAGAAAAAGCTGGCTTGTCAGTGGATGAAACAGTTGACCTTGCTCGTGCAGCAGCTATTTACAAGTTTGACTTGTTGACAGGTATGGTTGGTGAGTTTGATGAACTTCAAGGAATTATGGGTGAGAAATATGCCCTCCTTGCTGGGGAAACTCCAGCAGTTGCGGCTGCTATTCGTGAACACTACATGCCTACATCAGCTGACGGAGCTCTTCCAGAGAGTAAGGTGGGAGCCATTCTAGCCATTGCAGACAAATTGGATACGATTTTGAGTTTCTTCTCAGTAGGCTTGATTCCATCAGGTTCTAATGACCCTTATGCCCTTCGTCGTGCGACGCAAGGTGTTGTTCGTATCTTGGATGCCTTTGGTTGGCATATTGCTATGGATGAGCTGATCGATAGCCTTTACAGCTTGAAATTTGACAGCTTGACTTATGAAAATAAAGCAGAGGTTATGGACTTTATCAAGGCTCGTGTTGATAAGATGATGGGTTCTACTCCAAAAGATATCAAGGAAGCAGTTCTTGCAAGTTCAAACTTTGTTGTGGCGGATATGCTAGAAGCAGCAAGTGCTCTTGTGGAAGCAAGCAAGAAAGAAGACTTCAAACCATCTGTCGAATCCCTCTCACGTGCTTTCAACTTGGCTGAAAAAGCCGAAGGAACTGATACTGTTGATCCTGCTCTCTTTGAGAATGAAGAAGAGAAAGCCTTGGCAGAAGCCGTAGAATCACTTGTTTTGTCAGGGACTGCAAGTCAGCAATTAGAACAACTCTTTGCGCTTAGCCCAGTTATTGATGCTTTCTTTGAAAATACCATGGTAATGGCTGAAGATCAGACTGTTCGACAAAATCGTTTGGCAATCTTGTCGCAATTAACCAAGAAAGCAGCTAAGCTCGCTCGTTTTAACCAAATCAATACTAAATAAACTCAGTCAAACGGACTGTATCTTATCACAAAGGAGAGGAAATGGATCCGAAAAAAATCGCTCGTATCAATGAGCTTGCCAAAAAGAAAAAAACAGAAGGCTTAACTTCTGCTGAAAAAGTGGAACAAGCTAAACTTCGTGAGGAGTACATCGAAGGCTATCGTCGATCTGTTCGTCACCACATCGAGGGAATCAAAATTGTGGACGAGGAAGGCAATGACGTCACACCAGAAAAACTACGTCAGGTACAACGTGAAAAAGGTTTGCACGGCCGTAGTATAGATGATCCTAACTCATAAAATGAAAGGGGGTGTAGATGATTTACATTCCCCTTTTCTTTTGCAATAAAAAAGAAGGAGCCAAATGGCTCCTTTTTGGTTTCTTAGTTGCTTGCACCAGAAGTAGCATCAGCGTCACCACCGTGGCCTCCAGCATCACCTGAATCAGAAGCACCAGAAGTAGCATCGGCGTCTCCATGACCTCCAGCTGCAGGAGCAAATGGTCCGCTACCACCCACCAAACGTTGACCAGTCTCTTTTAGGTACCAGTCAAGCCATGGTTGGAAGTTAAAGACGATTTCATTGATACCAGCGTATGATCCATCAGGATAGTACATTGCTTGGTAGTTGTGGGTGTTGATGACACCTGCAGGAGAACCTGGAACGATCGTACGGACGTATTCTTGGTTTCCGTTGCGAAGTGTTCCGATAACCCACTCTACATTCTTCATTCGTGCTGGTGGAAGAGAACCATGGACAGTCGACATACGGCTACCTGATTGAGGTGGTACACGTTTAGCAAACATGGTGTCTGGATCTTGGTGAGCGTTGTTGTAGTAGAGGAATTGGTTGTTGTCGTCAGCGTATGTCAATTCAAATGGCATAGCTTTCAAGAACATATCAATTTGGTTAACTGTCAGGATACCGTGGTCTAATTTGACATAGGTATCACCAGAAACAGCTCCAGTGATTGCAGCAACTTTTTCTACCCATTCTGGATCGTCAGGGTCAACTTCTGTAATGGTTGTAGCAATTGGTTTTCCACAATCCAAGTCTTCTGGTTCGATTGGTTTTGGTTTTTTCAATTTCGAAACGACTCCTACGTATTTAACAAAGTTATCTAAGCAAGTTTCAAGGAATTTAACAGTTCCTTCGTTGGTGATGTTTCCATTGTTATCAAAAGCTTCTTTGGCTTTACCAAGAAGGAATTCATTACCTGGTAATGTGTAGGCATTGACACCTGGAGCGTCAAGGATCTTACGAAGGTGAACTTGGGCACGTGAAGTTCCTTGGTCGTAGTATGATGCACCCACAATCATAACAGGTTTGTTTTCAAATGGATGAACTTCGTATGAAAGCCATTCAAGAACAGATTTGAGAGAAGCTGAGATAGTGTGGTTGTGCTCAGGAGTGGCGATAATGACACCATCAGCACGTGTAATCTTGTTGTACAAGAATCGCAATTGGAAGCTTTCGTCCCATTTTTCGTCTTGGTTAAACATTGGAACTTCGTCGATTTCAAGGACTTCTAATTCAAATTTGAATTTAAAATTACGACGGATAAATTCCAAGAGTTTGCGGTTATATGATTGATCGTAGTTTGATCCAACAAGTCCAACAAATTTCATTCTTTCGGTCTCCTATCTTACAAATTTTCCCAGTCGAATTCTTCAGCATCTTTGCGAAGCAATTCTTGTGCATTGCGCAATTTCTCAGTAATCTTCACAAAGATACGGAAGTCATCAAAGATGGCATCCAATTTCTTGATAACATCAAGGTCAACCAAGTCACCACTTGGGTTAAATGATTGAAGAGAGTGAGAAAGCAAGAATTCATCTGGTAGAACATTTGCCTTGATTTCAGGAGCGTTCAAAATTTGACGAAGTTGCAATTGGGCACGAGATGAACCAAGTGTACCGTATGAAGCACCAGTAATCATGATTGGTTTGTTCAAAAGTGGGTAGATACCATAAGATAGCCAAGCAAGAGCGCTCATCAAAACTGCAGGGATAGAGTGGTCGTACTCAGGGGTACCGATGATGACACCATCGGATGCTTCAATTTTAGCTGCAATTTCAAGAATGTCAGCAGGAAGTTGCTTATCTGCTGGTTTGTTGAAAACAGGGATATCCTTGATTTCAACGAGTTCAATTTCAGCTTTATCAGCAAAGTGTTTTTGCATGTATTGGAGCAATTGGCGGTTTGTAGAACGTTTAGAGTTCGTTCCAACAATGGCAATAAGTTTTAGCATGAGATTTCCTTTCTCTTTTTACATAATACAATTTTGAAGGCCTGAAGAACAAGCAAGGCGTCCTTCTTTGTCGATGAGGATGGCTTCAATACCATCTATACTTTCGACTTGCCAGAGGATAGAAGCGCTTCGCTCTCCGAAAAGGCGTGTTGTCCATATCTCACCATCAACGGATTTATCAGAGATAATCGTTAGGCTAGCGAGATCGGTTTCGACAGGGAATCCTGTCTTACTATCAAAGATATGGTGATAGTCTTTTCCATCTACTGTCAGGTGGCGTTCATAGATACCTGAAGTGACAACGGATTTGTTAGAAGCAGGAATGGTTAGGAGATGATTGCCACGAGGATTTCGCGGATCTTGAATCCCAATCTGCCAGGCTTTCCCTTCTTTGGCTTGGTTATTCCCGATGGTGAGGATATTTCCTCCGAGATTGATCAAGGCAGAGGTGACACCGTGTGCTTTTAAATACTGGGCAACCTTATCTGCACTATAGCCCTTAGCTAAACAACCTAAATCAAGCTTCATTCCTTTCTTCTCTAAAAAGACAGTAGAGCTAGTCGGATCCAACTTGATAAAATGCGGGTCAACTAGTGGCAAGACAGCTTCGATTTCTTTAGAGTCTGGAAGCCGTGCATCTGCAAATCCGATTCGCCAGGTTTGAATCAAGGGACCAATACTGATATTTAGATGGCTAGACGGAGCTAGGCTATGCTCCAGTCCAAGAGCAATCAGTTCAAACAGGTCAGGATGAACCTTAACAGGTGCGATTCCAGCTTGGTAGTTGATTTCCATCAGTTCGGATTCTTGACTGTTGGCGTTAAAGCGGTATTCGAGTTCCTTGAGCAAATCAAAGGCTCCTTGAAGTAGGCAATCAGCCTGTTCACCTACTAATGAAATCGTAATCGTTGTTCCCATTAGCCGTTCAGAACGTGAATGAAGAGGCAAGCTACCAGCTCCTTTCTCTTTATAGGAAATCATTCAATATAAGGTCGTTAAAGAAAAATTAAACCCCTTACATTTTCTTTCCATGTATCTAGCATATCATAAAGTCAGCGTTTTCACAAATGAATTTTGACAAAAAGTCAAGAAATATGCTCAAAACTAATATGAAAGCGATAGAAAAATTGGATTTATCAATGTTAAGTGTATTTTTTTCTGAAAAAAAGAGAATTCTGAGCAAATATCTTGTAAACGCTAACAGTAAATGATATACTAGAAAGGTAAATCAAAAATTAAAGGTAGGAATTTTTCTATGAGTAAAATCGTTGTAGTTGGTGCTAACCACGCTGGTACAGCTTGTATTAATACGATGTTGGACAACTTCGGACATGAGAACGAAATCGTAGTATTTGACCAAAACTCAAATATTTCATTCCTTGGTTGTGGAATGGCGCTTTGGATCGGGGAACAAATTGATGGCCCAGAAGGTCTCTTCTACTCTGATAAAGAAAAATTGGAAGCAAAAGGTGCTAAAGTTTACATGAACTCACCAGTTCTTTCAATTGACTACGATAACAAAGTTGTGACTGCAGAAGTTGAAGGTAAAGAACACAAAGAGTCTTATGATAAATTGATCTTTGCAACTGGTTCAACTCCAATCTTGCCTCCAATCGAAGGTGTTGAAATCGTTAAGGGTAACCGCGAATTCAAAGCGACTCTTGAAAATGTACAATTTGTTAAATTGTACCAAAACGCTGAAGAAGTTATTGAAAAACTTGAAGACAAGAGCAAACACCTTGAGCGCATTGCCGTTGTTGGTGGTGGTTACATCGGTGTAGAACTTGCTGAAGCTTTCGAGCGTCTTGGAAAAGAAGTAGTGCTTGTAGATATTGTAGACACTGTCTTGAACGGCTACTATGACAAAGACTTTACTCAAATGATGGCGAAGAACTTGGAAGACCACAACATTCGCTTGGCTCTTGGTCAAACAGTTAAAGCCATCCAAGGTGATGGAAAAGTTGAACGCTTGGTAACAGACAAAGAAACATTTGATGTGGATATGGTGGTTCTTGCTGTTGGTTTCCGTCCAAACACAGCTCTTGCTGATGGTAAGATTGAACTCTTCCGTAACGGTGCCTTCCTTGTAGATAAGAAACAAGAAACATCTATCCCAGGTGTATACGCTGTTGGTGACTGTGCAACTGTTTATGACAATGCTCGTAAAGACACTAGTTACATCGCACTTGCTTCTAACGCTGTACGTACTGGTATCGTTGGTGCTTATAACGCTTGTGGTCATGAATTGGAAGGAATCGGAGTTCAAGGATCAAACGGTATCTCTATCTACGGTCTTCACATGGTTTCGACTGGTTTGACTCTTGAAAAAGCCAAAGCTGCAGGCTATAATGCAACTGAAACTGGCTTTAACGATCTTCAAAAACCAGAATTTATCAAACATGACAACCACGAAGTTGCCATCAAGATTGTCTTTGACAAAGACAGCCGCGAAATCCTTGGTGCACAAATGGTTTCACATGATGCTGCTATCAGTATGGGAATCCACATGTTCTCACTTGCTATCCAAGAGCATGTAACAATTGATAAATTGGCTTTGACAGACCTATTCTTCTTGCCACATTTCAACAAACCATACAACTACATTACAATGGCTGCACTTACAGCTGAAAAATAAAAATTGACGAGCTATCTGGCCTTAAGTTAAGGTCAGATAGTTTTTTAGTTATACTCTTCGAAAATCAAATTCAAACCACGTCAGCTTCGCCTTACCGTATATATGTTACTGACTTCGTCAGTTCTATCTACAACCTCAAAGCAGTGCTTTGAGCAACCTGTGGCTAGCTTCCTAGTTTGCTCTTTGATTTTCATTGAGTATCAATCTGTACCCACACAATTATCCTTTTTTTATCTTGTACTTCATTCTAATCTGACATAAAATAAAATGGTAGCTACCAATACAAGTGAAGAGGAAAAAGAAATGACTGAAAATCGTTATGAACTAAATAAAAACTTGGCGCAGATGCTTAAGGGTGGTGTTATTATGGATGTGCAGAACCCTGAACAGGCCCGTATCGCAGAGGCTGCTGGCGCGGCAGCTGTCATGGCCTTGGAGCGGATTCCAGCCGATATTCGTGCAGCTGGCGGTGTTTCCCGTATGAGTGATCCAAAGATGATTAAGGAAATCCAAGAAGCGGTGAGCATTCCAGTGATGGCCAAGGTTAGAATTGGACATTTTGTAGAGGCTCAGATTTTGGAGGCCATTCAGATCGACTATATCGATGAGAGTGAAGTGCTTTCTCCAGCTGACGACCGTTTCCATGTAGACAAAAAAGAATTTCAAGTACCTTTTGTCTGTGGGGCTAAGGACTTGGGGGAAGCCCTGCGTCGTATCGCCGAAGGAGCTTCTATGATTCGTACGAAGGGAGAACCAGGGACAGGAGATATCGTTCAAGCTGTTCGTCATATGCGCATGATGAATCAAGAAATTCGCCGTATTCAAAATTTACGCGAAGATGAACTCTATGTCGCAGCAAAAGAACTCCAAGTTCCTATAGAATTAGTCCAATACGTCCATGAACATGGTAAGTTGCCAGTTGTAAACTTTGCGGCTGGAGGTGTTGCAACACCAGCAGATGCTGCATTGATGATGCAACTGGGGGCAGAAGGTGTTTTTGTTGGATCAGGTATTTTCAAGTCAGGAGATCCTGTTAAACGAGCAAGTGCCATTGTCAAAGCTGTAACCAACTACCAAAATCCTCAAATTTTGGCTCAAATCTCTGAAGACCTAGGGGAAGCCATGGTTGGTATCAATGAGAATGAAATCCAAATTCTTATGGCAGAGCGAGGAAAATAGATGAAAATCGGAATATTAGCCTTGCAAGGTGCCTTTGCAGAACATGCAAAAGTGCTAGAAAAGTTAGGTGTTGTTAGTGTAGAAATCAGAAATTTAGATGATTTTCAACAACATCAGAGTGACTTGGCGGGTTTGATATTACCTGGCGGTGAGTCTACAACCATGGGCAAACTCTTGCGTGACCAACAGATGTTGATTCCCATCCGAGAAGCCATTCTATCTGGATTACCCGTTTTTGGGACCTGTGCGGGTTTAATCTTGCTAGCTAAGGAAATTATTTCTCAGGAAGAAAGTCATCTAGCGACTATGGACATAGTAGTTGAGCGCAATGCCTATGGGCGTCAACTAGGAAGTTTTTATACAGAGGCAGAATGTAAGGGAGTCGGTCAGATTCCCATGACCTTTATTCGCGGTCCGATTATCAGTAGTCTTGGAGAGGGTGTGGAAATCCTAGCAACTGTAGATGACCAAATCGTTGCTGCGCAAGAACAGAATATGCTGGTAACCTCTTTTCATCCGGAATTGACTGATAATGTGCGCTTGCACCAGTATTTTATCAATATGTGTAAAGAAAAAAGTTGAGAAAAGATTCTCAACTTTTTTACATGTAATAAACAATCGCGATATATTGGAGTGCAGATGCCGCTAGGATAAAGAGATGCCAAATCATGTGGAAATAAGGTTTTTTCTTAGCGTAAAATCCAGCTCCAACTGTATAACAGAGTCCGCCAGTTACCATGAGACTCCAGAAAATTGGCGTTGTTTGACTGATAATGGCAGGAATGATAGCTAGAACCAACCAGCCCATAATCAGGTAAAGGGCAAGGCTGAATTTCTCATTAACCTTTTTAGCAAAGATTTTATAGAGGATGCCAAAGATGGTTGTTCCCCACTGAATGGCAATGATCAGATAGCCAAACCAGTTATTCATCAAGGTCAAGACGACGGGCGTATAAGAGCCTGCGATAGCCACATAAATCATAGAATGGTCAATGATTCGCAAGACGTATTTGTGAGTCGAACCATAGGCCATAGAGTGGTAAATGGTTGACGAGAGGAACATGAGAAATAGACTGATAACAAAGATAGAAACGCCAAAAGACGATAAAAATCCATGTACTTCATAACTATAGGTGGATGAAATAGGGAGTAAGATGAGCATGATGACGGCACCGACAGCATGGGTCACGCTATTAGCAATTTCCTCTCCAAAACTGAGTTTTTTACTGAGTTTTAGGCTAGTATTCATTGGGATACCTCCTCTTCTTTGTTAAGGATTAAGTCTAGAGTTTGATGATAGAGTTTAACCGTTTGACAGCTAGTTTGGATAATAGGATTTTCTGGATCAATCCCATGGTTCATGTAGTTCACAAAAGCATCGTAGAGCTGGTCTGAGCTCACTTGAGTTTGCAGACTATTAAGTGTCTGGGCGATTTCTTGGATCGAAAAGACAGACTTGAGAGTAGTGATGGCAATCAAACGGGCAATCTGTTTGCGTTGGTATTTTTTCTTGTCAGGCTTTGTCAGGTAACCATGTTTGACATAGTTATTGACCATAGATGCTGTTAACCCCTTGTCCTTATCTGGAGAGATAGGGGCACAGACTTGATTGACATAAAGTAAAACCTGATCCAGATAGAGGTCAATGTTTGGAATGTCTTCCCATTTTGGGTAGGAAAAGATAGAATTCATTTCCAACTCCTTTTTATCTAGTTTCAATAACTAGATTATAAAATAATAAAAAATAAAAGTCAAGTTTCAACTGCTTGTAGAAAGCTTTAAATTATGCTATGATGAGAGAAATTAGTTAGAAATGAGGGGAAGAGATGGAGATTCGTTTAGCTTTTCCAAACGAAGTTGATGCGATTATGCAGGTGATGGAGGATGCCAAAAAGTGTTTAGCTAAGTCTGGTAGTGGCCAGTGGCAAAATGGCTATCCAAATGCTGACATCATTATTGATGATATTATCTCAGGCCAAGCTTATGTGGCCTTGGAAGAGGGAGAACTGCTAGCCTATGCTGCTGTGACCAAGAGCCCAGAGGAAGCCTATGAAGCCATTTATGAAGGAAGTTGGCAGGGGGAAGAATCAGAATATCTGGTCTTTCACCGTATCGCTGTGGCAGCAGATGTACAAGGACAAGGTGTTGCTCAGACTTTCCTAGAAGGCTTGATTGAAGGTTTTGATTATCTAGATTTTCGTTCAGATACGCATGCACAAAACAAGGCCATGCAGCATATCTTTGAAAAGCTAGGTTTCCAACAGGTCGGTAAAGTTCCAGTTGATGGGGAACGCTTGGCCTATCAGAAATTAAAAAAATGAAGCAGAAAAAGTACGCCAAAAAGCTCTATCCGTCGCCAATTGGAACCTTATCCTTAGTTGCTGACGAGCAATATCTGTATGGAATTTGGGTACAGGACCAAACTCATTTTGAGAGAGGTTTGACAGCTGAACAGATAGAAGAGGTTGCCAGTCATCCGATATTGGATCAAATTGTTTCCCATTTAGATGTTTACTTTGATGGGCAATCCCAGGATTTGTCAAAACTACCCTTGGCTCCCATTGGGACGGATTTTGAAAAGTGGGTCTGGGCCTACTTACAGAGCATTCCTTATGGTCAAACAGTGACTTACGGTCAAATAGCGAAAGATTTGCAGGTGGATTCTGCCCAAGCTATTGGCGGAGCAGTGGGGCGTAATCCTTGGTCCATCCTCGTACCCTGTCACCGTGTGCTGGGATCAGGCAATCGTCTGACAGGCTATGCATCGGGAGTCGAAAAGAAAGCCTGGCTCTTGCAACATGAAGGTGCAGCATTTCAAGAAAATAAAAAATAGAAAGAAAAGAAGATGTTAGAATTTATCGAATACCCAAAATGTTCAACTTGTAAGAAAGCAAAAAATGAACTAGACCAACTCGGACTTGACTATCAAGATATCCATATTGTAGAAGAAACACCAAGTGAAGAAGTGATTTTGAACTGGTTAGAAACTTCCGGTTTTGAAGTGAAACAATTTTTCAATACTAGCGGGATCAAATACCGCGAACTAGGCCTAAAAGATAAGGTAGGAAGTTTGTCAAAACAAGAAGCAGCCAAGCTTCTAGCCAGTGATGGTATGTTATTGAAACGTCCAATTTTGGTGGAGAATGGTGCTGTTAAACAAATCGGCTATAGAAAAACCTATGAGAATTTAGATTTGAGATAGTTTTTATTTATCTCCTTGATAGGTAAAATATATAGCCTCCCTGTTTTAAAGTGTGATAAACTAGAAGATAGACAAAGTCTGAGTAGCCCGTAGCAAATAATTTGCTTGCGAACAGAAGTATGATAGAATGAATCATTATCAGGAGAGGATGTTTTTATGATTGTTACAACATTTTTAGCATCAGATTGGTACCAAAGTTTGATGCAACTCATTCCGGATGGTAAGCTCTTTAGTTTGCGTTCGGTCTTTGATGGAATTCCAAGGATTGTCCAACAACTGCCTACAACCTTGATGTTGACGCTTGGAGGTGCACTCTTTGGTTTGCTACTTGCTTTGATTTTTGCCATTGTTAAGATCAATCGTGTTAAGATTTTATATCCCTTGCAGGCCTTTTTCGTCAGCTTCTTAAAAGGCACCCCAATCCTAGTCCAACTTATGTTGACCTACTACGGAATTCCTTTGGCACTGAAAGCTATTAACCAGCAATGGGGCACTGGTTTCAATATCAATGCGATTCCAGCAGCGCTTTTTGCGATTGTGGCCTTTGCTTTTAATGAGGCGGCTTATGCAAGTGAAACGATTCGTGCAGCCATCCTTTCTGTTAATCCAGGCGAAATTGAGGCGGCGCGTAGTTTGGGTATGACTCGTGCGCAAGTTTACCGTCGTGTAATTATTCCAAATGCGGCGGTGGTAGCGACGCCGACTTTGATTAACTCCCTTATCGGTTTGACCAAGGGAACTTCTCTAGCCTTTAGTGCAGGTGTTGTGGAGGTCTTCGCCCAAGCTCAGATTTTGGGTGGAGCCGATTATCGCTATTTTGAACGTTTCATCTCCGTAGCTCTTGTTTATTGGGTAGTCAATATCGGAATTGAGAGCCTCGGTCGTTTCATCGAGAGAAAAATGGCTATCTCAGCGCCGGATGCAGTATCTACAGATGTGAAAGGAGACCTTCGTTAATGATTAAGATTTCGAATTTAAGCAAATCCTTTTCAGGACAGACTGTCTTGGATCATCTGGACTTGGATATCCAAAAGGGAGAAGTAGTAGCCTTGATTGGTTCATCTGGAGCTGGGAAGTCAACCTTTCTTCGTAGTTTGAACTACCTTGAAACTCCAGATAGTGGAACGATTCAGATTGACAATTTTAAAGTTGATTTTTCTCAGATTAGCCAAGAAGAGATCCTAACCCTTCGTCGCAAGTTGTCTATGGTTTTCCAACAGTTTAATTTATTTGAACGCCGAACTGCTCTTGACAATGTTAAGGAAGGTTTGGTTGTCGTTAAGAAATTATCGGACGATGAAGCAACAAAAATCGCTAAGGAAGAGTTGGCTAAAGTTGGTCTTTCTGACCGTGAAAACCATTACCCTCGCCACTTATCAGGTGGACAGAAGCAACGGGTTGCCCTTGCGCGTGCGCTTGCTATGAAACCAGATGTCTTGCTCTTAGACGAACCCACTTCAGCTCTAGACCCAGAATTGGTCGGTGAAGTGGAAAAGTCTATTGCAGACGCTGCCAAGTCAGGTCAGACCATGATTTTGGTCAGTCATGATATGTCTTTTGTAACCCAAGTGGCAGACAAGGTTTTATTCCTAGATAAAGGGAAAATCATCGAGTCTGGCACACCGGATGAAATCATCAATCATCCGAAAGAAGAACGAACAAAAGAATTCTTCGCTAGTTACAAACGGACTTATATTTGATATAATAGAAAAAGGAAAACTCAGTTAGTTGGACTAGCTGAGTTTACTCTTTAAAAAAGATAGAAACGAGAGAGATCATGCTGCTGCAACTGTTTTCTTTATATTTCGAGAGTTTGATCTTAACGACCATCCTGGTTGTGATTTTTTTGGGGATTTGGATTGGATTGAGAGCCATGTCTGGTGTGGACAAGACAGCCAAGGCTCGTCAAGCTCATCTCTATGATATGATTATGATTGGAGTTTTGGTCGTTCCGGTGTTATCCTTTGCCGTCATGAGTTTGCTCTTGGTTTTCAAGGCATAATCCTTGCGTGATTAGCAAGAATGAGTTAGAATAAAGATAGTTACAACAAGAAAGAAGGAATCAAAATGTACGATACGATTATTATCGGTGCTGGACCTGCGGGAATGACGGCTGCCTTATATGCTGCCCGAAGCAATCTGAAAGTGGCTTTGATTGAAGGTGGTCTGCCGGGCGGGCAAATGAACAATACATCTGATATTGAAAACTATCCAGGTTATGCCAACATCAGTGGCCCTGAATTGGCTGAAAAAATGTTTGAACCACTTGAAAACCTTGGAGTGGAGCATCTTTATGGCTATGTTGAAAATATTGAAGACCAGGGGGACTATAAGAAGGTAATCACTGATGATCAAGTTTACGAAACACGTACTGTCATCGTGGCAACTGGGTCAAAACACCGTCTCTTGGGAGTTCCCGGAGAAGAAGAACTGAACAGTCGAGGTGTTTCTTACTGTGCTGTGTGTGATGGTGCTTTCTTCCGTGACCAAGATTTGTTGGTAGTTGGTGGCGGAGATTCAGCGGTAGAAGAGGCTCTGTTCTTGACTCGCTTTGCCAAGACTGTCACTATTGTTCACCGTCGTGACCAACTTCGTGCCCAAAAGGTTTTACAAGACCGTGCCTTTGCAAATGAGAAAGTCAACTTTATCTGGGACTCTGTAGTTAAGGAAATCAAGGGTGAAAACCGAGTAGAATCTGTCGTATTTGAAAATGTGAAAACAGGTCAAGTAACAGAGCAAGCCTTTGGAGGTGTCTTTATCTACGTTGGTTTGGATCCTGTTAGCGATTTTGTTAAGGATTTGAATATCCAAGACCAGGCAGGCTGGATTGTGACAGATAACCACATGAAAACTGCCATTGACGGTATCTTTGCGGTTGGTGATGTTCGCCAAAAAGATCTTCGCCAAGTAACAACAGCAGTTGGAGATGGGGCTATCGCTGGTCAAGAAGCCTATAAATTTATCACAGAACATAGTTAAGCAAAAAAATTTCCAATCAAGTGATTGGAAACTTTTTTTATAGTCGGTTTCGGAAAACTTCGTACATGAGAATGGCTGCAGCAACACTGGCATTGAGGCTTTGAACATGTCCATTCATCGGAATGGTAATCATCTCATCGACCTGTTTTTTGATGTTGCTAGAGATACCTTTTCCTTCATTTCCGATGATGAGGGCGATTTTCCCTTTTGTATTCCACTTGTGGCAAGGGGTGCCGTTCATATCTGTTCCAAAGGTCCAGAAGCCTTCATCCTTGAGTTTGTCAAGAGTTTGGCTGAGGTTGGTCACTCGGGCAATTGGAACGTGCTCGATAGCACCTGTGGCCGTTTTGGCAACAACAGGAGTCACTCCGACAGCACGGTGCTTGGGAATGATGACACCTGAAACATTGGTCGCATCAGCAGTCCTTAAGATAGAACCTAAGTTGTGAGGGTCAGTTAGACCATCCAGAATCAACAGAAGTGGATTTTCTTCTTGGCGTGTTTTGGCAAGGATGTGATCCAGCTCGCTATAGGCAAATTCGGACACTCGTAGAACAAAACCTTGGTGGACAGCGCCTTCGGTCATTTCAGAGAGGGATTTTTTTGAGGTCCAAGAGATGGAGACCTTTTTCTCGGCAGCCAGTTCCTTGACTTTCTCAACATTCTTACCTCGGAGATCATCTTGGAGGTAGAGTTTGTTTCCTGTATTTGCAAGGAGGGCTTCGGTAACGGCGTGGACGCCATAGACAATATCATTTGTTTTCATGCCTTTATTATAACACAAAACCCCGTCTTGCAACGGGATTTTCTTTATTCGAGGATGAGGAGTCCATCTTTGATAGCAAATGGGTCTTTCTCATTGATACGATCGTAGAACATGATTCCGTTGATGTGGTCAATTTCATGTTGGACAACGATAGAGTTGTAGCCTTTGAGCTTGATACGGTGTTTTTCGCCGTCCTTGTCAAAATAATCAACAGTGACTCGGGCATGGCGGACTACATAGCCAGGCACGTTTCGGTCAACAGAAAGGCAACCTTCTCCTTCGCCAAGAGCAGCGTCCTGAACAGAGTGAGATACGATTTTTGGATTGTACATAACAGCTTGCAGGTCGTAGGATTCCTGTGGAGTTTCACCTTCTTCCACAATATTTGGCACTAAAACAGCGATAATGCGTTTTGAGATATCTAACTGAGGAGCGGCCAATCCAACCCCACCGCGGAGTCCCATCTTTTCAGCCATAAAAGGATCCTGAGAATTTTTGAGGAATTGCATCATCTTTTCTCCAAGGATGATTTCCTGGTCAGACAGTGGGAAAGTGACCTCCTCAGCAACTGCGCGAAGAGTCGGATTCCCCTCACGGATAATATCGTTCATATTAATTAAATGAGCAGCTTTTGTAATACGTTCTATAGCAGACATTTTCTCTCCTTTCATTACCTCTACATGATAACACAAAATAGACGAGAAAGAAAGTCACAGAAGTTTCTAAAAAATAATATAATAAACGGTATTCCTCTTTTGTCTGTGGTATAATAAAAGAAAAGGCTTGCAGTAAAAGCAAGGGGGGAATAAAGATGGAAAAGCGACAAGATAGACGGTCTCATGGTCCTATTTTTGGATTGTTGAAGAGTGGTATTGGTTTCTTTAGGAATTATAAATCTTGGACAAATGCTCAGTTTATTATTGTGTTATTGCTTGCAGTTGCCTTATCCATGGGGGGGAACTTATTAGTTCGAGCAGTACAAGGCAACAAGGCAACAAGCCCTAGCAGTCAGACTATAGCGTCTAGCCAGTCCAAAGAAAATCAGTCTGACGAAACGACAGCCCGTATCATGGCAAATGGTGATCTTCTCTACCATATCCCCATCTACCGAACAGCTCTGAAAGAAGACGGTAGCTACGATTTCCACGAAAATTTTGAATATGTAAAACCATGGCTCAAGCAAGCGGATTTAGTGCTTGGTGACTTTGAAGGAACGGTGAACAAAGATCACTATTTGGCAGGTTATCCTCTCTTTAATGCACCTGGAGAAGTCATGGATGCTATCAAAGATGCAGGCTATCAAGTTCTAGACTTGGCTCACAATCACATCTTGGATTCTCAGATAGAGGGAGTGGTTTCGACAGCAGAAGCTATTGAAAAGGCAGGGATGACACCCATAGGAGTCTACACACATGAATCCCGAGACCAAGCTCCACTAGTTATCAAGGAAGTCAATGGTATCAAGGTAGCTCTCCTGGCCTATTCCTACGGTTTTAATGGCATTGAGCAGTATATCTCTCAAGAGGACTATAATCGCTATCTTTCTGACCTGAATGAAGATAAGATGAAGGCGGAAATCGAACGAGCTGAGCAAGAGGCGGATATCACTGTCATCATGCCTCAGATGGGAATTGAGTACCAGCTAGAACCGACGGAAGAACAGAAAACACTGTACCACAAGATGATTGACTGGGGAGCTGATATTATCTTTGGAGGGCACCCTCACGTCGTTGAACCTGCTGAGACAGTTGAAAAAGATGGTGACAAAAAATTGATCATCTATTCCATGGGAAATTTCCTCTCAAATCAACGCATTGAAACCATGCAAGATGAGGAAAATGCCAAGTGGACGGAGCGCGGTGTCCTCATGGATGTGACCATTAAGAAAAAAGATGGCAAGACTAGGATTGAAACTGCCAAAGCGCATCCTACTTGGGTCAATCGAACACCCAAAGGGACTTACTCTCCAGAAGGTTATCCGCTCTTCCTCTATCAGACCTATATCCTAGAGGACTTCATCGAGGGAGGCAGTTACCGTGACAAGTTGGATGAGGCGACCAAGGAACGCATTGACACGGCCTATAAAGAAATGAATGAACATGTAGGGTTGAAGTGGTAGGTGCTCACCCTAAAGGAGATATGATGACGATTAAATTAATTGCAACAGACATGGATGGAACCTTGCTAGACTCGAGAGGTCAGCTAGATCTGCCCCGCTTGGAAAAGATTTTAGATCAGTTGGATCAAAGGGATATCCGTTTTGTCATTTCGACGGGGAATGAGGTTCATCGTATGAGAGAACTATTGGGACACTTGGCTGAACGAGTGATCCTAGTAGTTGCCAATGGGGCGCGTATTTTTGAAAACAATAAACTGATTCAAGCTCAGACCTGGGATGATGCTATGGTTGACAAGGCTCTCCTTCATTTTAAAGGGAGAGAGTGCCGAGATCAGTTCGTCGTAACTAGTATGAATGGGAGTTTTGTCAAGGAAGGAACTGTTTTTACAGACCTAGAAAAATTTATGACTCCAGAGATGATTGAAAGACTCTATCAACGAATGAATTTTGTGGAAGAGTTACAAGCTGACCTCTTTGGTGGAGTGCTTAAAATGAGCATGGTCGTTGGTGAAGAACGATCGAGTTCTGTTTTGCGGGAAATCAATGATCTCTTTGATGGGCATGTAAGAGCTGTTTCCAGTGGTTATGGTTGTATCGATATCCTACAGGCTGGTGTTCACAAGGCTTGGGGATTGGAAGAATTACTCAAGCGCTGGGATTTGACATCGGAACAGATCATGGCTTTTGGTGACAGTGAAAATGATGTTGAGATGTTGGAGATGGCTGGTATTGCCTATGCGATGGAAAATGCAGATGATGAGGCCAAGGAAGTTGCGACTGCCCTAGCACCAGCGAACAGCCAGGCTGGTGTTTATCAAGTTCTAGAAAATTGGTTAGAGAAAGAGAGATAAGGTGGCAGTACAGTTATTAGAAAATTGGCTCCTAAAAGAGCAGACAAAAATTCAAACCAAGTATCGTGAATTGAATCAAGTATCTGTTCTAGAGCCAGATATCATCTTTATTGGTGATTCGATAGTGGAGTATTACCCTCTTCAAGAGTTGTTGGGAACTGCCAAGACGATTGTTAATCGTGGCATCCGAGGCTATCAGACGAGATTGTTATTAGAGAATTTGGATGCCCATCTTTATGGTGATGCTGTCGATCAAATTGTTCTCTTAATTGGGACAAATGATATTGGAAAAGATATTCCCATGAATGATGCTTTGGATAATCTTGAGCGTGTAATCCAATCGATTGCCCGAGAATATCCGCTGTCACAAATAAAGCTCCTTTCCATTCTGCCAGTCAATGAGGGAGAAGAATACAAGCAGACAGTATATATTCGTACCAATGAAAAGATCAGAGAATGGAATCAAGCCTATGAGGCTCTAGTCTCCGCCTATATGCAAGTAGATTTTCTACCAATTTATGATAGTTTGGCAGATTCAGAAGGGCAACTTCAATCAGCCTATACAACAGATGGGCTCCATCTAAGTGTAGCCGGTTATCAAGCCTTATCAGAAGCCTTAAAAGGGGTTCTTTTCTAAAGAAACGGCTTGATTTTGCATTTTTTTTGAAGATAGGTTATAATAGTTCTAACATCCTGGGGTCGTTACGGATTCGACAGGCATTATGAGGCATATTTTGCAACCCGTGTGGCGACGTAAACGCTCAGTTAAATATAACTGCAAAAAATAACACTTCTTACGCTCTAGCTGCCTAAAAACCAGCAGGCGTGACCTGATTTGGATTGCTCGTGTTCAATGACAGGTCTTATGATTAGCGAGATACGATCAAGCCTTGTCTAGTGGTTTGATAAGAGATTAATAGACTCGCAGTTCCTAGGCTTGAGTTATGTGTCTAGGGATTGTTAAAACAATACATAACCTATGGTTGTAGACAAATATGTTGGCAGGTGTTTGGACGTGGGTTCGACTCCCACCGGCTCCATTATGAACAGGTATACAGTAGATTTTTTCCAAATTATATCCTTTGTTGTATCCTTCGTTGTATCCTATTTATTCTAGTGTGTTAGTGGAGAATTACTCAAGAGGCTGAAGAGGACGGTTTGCTAAATCGTTAGGTCGGGTAACTGGCGCGGGGGTTCGAATCCCCCATTCTCCGTTAGATAAACCCAGTGTTTTTCTAAACAACTATCCTTGGAGGTAGTCTCCAAGAGTAAATTTTCATAAAGAGGTGAAACATGAAAAAGATCAAGTTACTAAGTATCTTAGCACTTTCAACAGTTGTCTTGGGTGCATGTTCTGTATTTTCTAATCAGTCATCTGAAGCTTCTTCTGATAACAAGGAGAATACGGAACAAGTTGAGAAGAAAGATGAAGCTGCAGAAGTTAAAGAAAAAGTTACAAAAGATGCTGAGATTCTCTTAGACTCAGTTCTTACTAGCGACTCTGCTCGATTTAAGAAGATTTATGGCGACACTTATGAAAAATGGACTGAGGCAGTATTTGCTGTACAAACAAGTGAAAAAATCAAAGAAGAAGGGCTTTCACCTGCATCTACCTATTCAGTACAATGGCACAAAGATTTCCCTGTAGAAACTCCAGAAGAAACCATTTCAGGTTTCTTGAAGATGAGACGTAGATTATATCAAGATATCGGTTCTTACACTGTTAAAGACGTGAAGGTTGATGAATCAGGAAATACAGCGACTGTTACTTTCAACTCTAAGAAGTTACACTCTAAAGGATTGGCTTCATCTACAAGGGAAGTTCTCACTACTCTTATTGGAGGTGTTGATAACCTAGGTAAATACAATCAAGCTGGTTCAAACGTTGACATCAAGCGTTACCAAACATTGGTTTCTTACTGGATTTTTGAGCATCTATTTAAGAAAGATTTCTCAACCTACAGTGACGTTGACCCTAACTTAGCTCATACACCTTTCACTACTGGTGATTTTGATACTGAAATCAAATTAACAAAGGATAAGGATGGAAACTGGCTGATTTCTCAAGAAGATTACCGTACTTTGGCGACAGAGTTGCTTGATGATACAGAAGGTTATGATAAAATTGTCCGTAAAAACTCAACTAAGTCTAATGATAAATCAACAGACAAGTCTTCTGATAAATCTTCAAACAAATCCACTGATAAATCAACAGACAAATCTTCAGATAAAAAAGATAAAAGCAATATCTAATCACAAGATTTAGAAGAAAAACAAGTAGTCCTAATAAACTACTTGTTTTTTTATGAAATCAAAGTGATTCTAGGATAGGGAAGGATACAGAAAAAAATAGTGTGATAGTTAGAGTAACTCAGCCTTTCATTTCTATGTATTGTTCTTAGAACGATAAAAAAACTGCATTGAGGTGCAGTTTTTCTTTTTTCTACGGAAGACATGGGATTCGAACCCACGCACGCTGTTACACGCCTACCGCGTTTCCAACACGGCCTCTTAAGCCTCTTGAGTAATCTTCCAATACTTACTCAAATAGTCTACCATAAAGCCACTTATCTTGCAATAAAAATTTTGGAAATAAGAAAAATGATAGAAATTGAAAGAAAATGATAAAAAATGCTTGACTTTGATAGAAATTGTGCTAGAATGAATAGTGTAAACGATAACAGGAGGTGATTTGGTGTTAAAAACTGAGCGGAAGCAACTGATTTTAGAGGAGTTAAATCAACATCATGTAGTTTCCCTAGAAAAATTGGTTAGTCTATTAGAAACATCAGAATCAACGGTTCGAAGAGATTTGGATGAGCTGGAGGCGGAAAACAAACTTCGCCGTGTGCATGGTGGAGCAGAATTGCCCCACTCCTTGCAGGAAGAAGAAACCATCCAAGAAAAATCTGTCAAAAACCTTCAAGAGAAGAAGCTACTGGCTCAGAAAGCAGCCTCTCTTATTAAGGAAAAAGATGTCATTTTTATCGATGCTGGAACGACAACTGCTTTTTTAATCAAGGAATTGGTTAATAAGAATATTACAGTTGTGACCAACTCCATTCACCATGCGGTTCAGTTGGTTGAAAAACAGATTCCAACTGTCATGGTTGGAGGAAGTGTCAAGATGGCAACAGATGCATGTATCGGTGGTGTTGCTCTTAACCAAATCAATCAATTGCACTTTGACCGTGCCTTTGTTGGGATGAATGGTGTAGACGATGGTTATTATACGACTCCTGATATGGAGGAGGGAGCCGTTAAGCGTGCTATTTTAGAGAATGCCAAACAAACCTATGTCTTAGTGGATTCGTCTAAGATTGGACAAACTTGCTTTGCCAAGGTAGCACCACTTAAACGCGCTATTGTCATCACAAGTCAAGGGCATGAGCTCTTGCAGGCTATTAAGAAGAAAACGGAGGTAATAGAAGTATGATTTATACAGTCACACTCAATCCATCCATTGACTATATCGTGCGCTTGGACCAAGTTCAAGTCGGTAGTGTCAATCGTATGGACAGTGATGATAAGTTTGCTGGTGGGAAAGGAATCAATGTCAGTCGTGTTTTGAAACGCTTGGGTATTCCAAATACTGCGACTGGATTTATCGGAGGTTTTACTGGTAAATTTATCACAGATACCCTTACAGAGGAAGAAATCGAAACTCGTTTTGTCCAAGTAGCAGAAGATACTCGCATCAATGTCAAGATTAAAGCAGACCAAGAAACAGAAATCAACGGGACTGGTCCAAATGTGGAACCGGCTCAGCTAGAAGAGTTGAAAGCTATTTTGTCTAGTCTGACAGCAGATGATACGGTTGTGTTTGCGGGTTCGAGTGCTAAGAATCTAGGTAATGTTATTTACAAAGATTTGATTGCCTTGACACGCCAGACTGGTGCGCAAGTGGTTTGTGACTTTGAAGGACAGACCTTGATTGATAGTTTGGACTACCAGCCACTTTTGGTTAAACCAAACAATCACGAGCTTGGAGCTATCTTTGGAGTGAAACTCGAAAGTTTAGATGAAATCGAGAACTATGCTCGTCAGTTACTGGCCAAAGGAGCTCAAAACGTTATTATCTCCATGGCTGGCGACGGTGCTCTTCTTGTCACATCTGAGGGAGCTTACTTCGCCAAACCTATCAAGGGAACAGTCAAAAATTCAGTCGGGGCTGGTGACTCTATGGTAGCTGGATTTACAGGTCAATTTGTCAAATCAAAAGACGCAATAGAAGCCTTCAAATGGGGAGTTGCTTGTGGCACAGCAACGACCTTCTCAGATGACTTGGCAACAGCGGACTTTATTAAAGAAACATATGAAAAAGTTGAGGTAGAAAAACGATGAAAATTCAAGACCTATTGAGAAAAGATGTCATGTTGCTGGATTTACAGGCAACTGAAAAAACAGCTGTCATCGAAGAGATGATTCATAGCTTGGTAGATCACGGTTACGTGACGGATTTTGAAACCTTTAAAGAAGGAATTTTAGCGCGTGAAGCTCTCACTTCCACTGGTTTGGGTGATGGAATCGCTATGCCTCACAGTAAAAATTCTGCTGTCAAAGAAGCAACGGTTCTCTTTGCTAAGTCAAACAAGGGTGTTGACTACGAAAGCTTGGATGGGCAACCAACAGACCTCTTCTTCATGATTGCTGCTCCAGAAGGTGCCAATGATACTCACTTAGCAGCCTTGGCAGAATTGTCTCAATACTTGATGAAAGATGGTTTTGCTGATAAACTTCGTCAAGTAACATCTGCAGATCAAGTTATCGAACTTTTTGACCAAGCTTCAGAAAAAGCTGAGGAGCCTGTTCAAGCACCTGCCAATGAATCTGGCGACTTTATCGTAGCTGTTACAGCTTGTACGACAGGTATCGCCCACACTTATATGGCCCAAGAAGCCCTTCAAAAAGTGGCTGCTGAAATGGGTGTTGGGATCAAGGTTGAAACCAATGGTGCTAGCGGTGTTGGAAATCAACTAACTGCAGAGGACATCCGCAAGGCTAAAGCTGTTATCATCGCTGCAGACAAGGCAGTTGAGATGGATCGTTTCGATGGTAAACCTTTGGTTAACCGTCCGGTTGCAGACGGTATCCGTAAGACGGAAGAATTGATCAACTTGGCTCTTTCAGGAGATGCTGAAGTTTACCATGCTGCTAATGGAGCAAAAGCTGCAACAGCATCTAACGAAAAACAAAGTCTTGGTGGTGCTTTCTACAAACACTTGATGAGTGGTGTATCTCAAATGTTGCCATTCGTTATCGGTGGTGGTATCATGATTGCCCTTGCCTTCTTGATCGACGGAGCTTTTGGTGTGCCACAAGATAGTCTTGGTAATCTCGGATCTTACCATGAGCTAGCTTCTATGTTCATGAAAATCGGTGGAGCAGCCTTTGGCTTGATGCTTCCAGTTTTTGCAGGCTACGTAGCCTACTCTATCGCCGAAAAACCAGGTTTGGTAGCAGGTTTTGTGGCTGGTGCTATTGCCAAAGAAGGTTTTGCCTTTGGTAAAATTCCTTATGCCGCAGGTGGTGAAGCAACTTCAACTCTTGCAGGTGTCTCATCTGGTTTCCTAGGTGCACTTGTTGGTGGATTTATCGCAGGAGCCTTGGTTCTTGCTATCAAGAAATATGTCAAAGTTCCTCGTTCACTTGAAGGTGCTAAATCAATCCTTCTCTTGCCACTTTTTGGAACAATTTTGACTGGATTTGTCATGCTAGCTGTCAACATCCCAATGGCAAGAATCAACACCGATATGAATGCCTTCCTAGGCGGTCTTGGAGGAGGTTCAGCTGTCCTTCTTGGTATCGTTCTTGGAAGCATGATGGCTGTTGACATGGGTGGACCAGTCAACAAAGCTGCTTATGTCTTTGGTACAGGTACGCTTGCAGCGACTGTTTCTTCAGGTGGTTCTGTAGCTATGGCAGCAGTTATGGCCGGAGGAATGGTTCCACCACTTGCCATCTTTGTCGCAACCCTTCTCTTTAAAGATAAATTTACCAAAGAAGAACGCAACTCTGGTTTGACAAACATCATCATGGGCTTGTCATTTATCACTGAGGGAGCGATCCCATTTGGTGCAGCAGACCCAGCTCGTGCGATTCCTAGCTTCATCCTTGGTTCGGCAGTAGCAGGCGGACTCGTTGGTCTTGCAGGAATCAAACTCATGGCGCCACACGGAGGAATCTTCGTCATCGCTCTTACTTCAAATGCCCTTCTCTACCTTGCCTTTGTATTGGTTGGCGCAATTGTAAGTGGTGTGGTTTATGGTTACCTACGCAAACCACAAGCATAAAAAGGATTAGAATAGAAAGATTGTTACCATTTGGTGCAATCTTTTTCTCTATTCGAAATGGCTGTGAAATATGGTATAATAAAAGAATGGCAAACAAGAATACTACAAAAACAAGACGGAGACCGTCTAAAGCAGAACTCGAAAGAAAACAGGCTATCCAGAGGATGTTGATTTCCTTAGGAATTGCCTTGTTATTGATTATTGCAGCCCTCAAACTCGGTGCAGCAGGTGTCACTCTTTACAATCTCATTCGACTGGTGGTCGGAAGTTTGGCCTATGTGGCCATAGGTGGTCTCCTCATCTATCTTTTTCTTTTTAAATGGATCCGCAAGCAAGAGGGACTTCTGTCAGGATTTCTCTGTATCTTTGCTGGCTTACTCTTGATTTTTGAGGCCTACTTGGTATGGAAATATGGCTTGGAGCAGTCAGTCCTAAAAGGGACCCTGTCTCAAGTTATGACGGACCTGACTGGTATGCGGGTGACTAGCTTTGCTGGTGGAGGCCTGCTTGGTGTTGGACTCTATATCCCCATATCCTTTCTTTTCTCCAATATCGGATCGTACTTTATTGGAGTTCTCTTGATTCTAGTTGGGGCACTCTTGGTTAGTCCCTGGTCTATTTATGATGTTGCAGCCTTTATTGGAGCTCAGTTCAGATCCTTCATAGAAAAACAGGAACAGAGAAAACAGGAACGCTTCATCAAGAGAGAAGAAGAGAAGGCTCGTCAAGAAGCTGAAGAAGCCGCCAGAATTCAGAGAGAACAAGAAGAACAGGATGCATTACCGCTTCCTCCTGTAGATCCTGAAACGGGAGAAATCTTATCAGAGGTACCAGACTACGATTTCCCCCAAATTCCTGAGGAAGAGTGGATCGAACCGGAGATTATCCTCCCTCAAACTGATTTTGACGTTCCAGATGTGGAAGAAGACTTTGAGGATGAAGAGGTGCAGGTTGATTTTTCTGCCAAAGAAGCTCTCGAATACAAACTGCCAAGCTTGCAACTCTTTGCGCCAGATAAACCCAAAGATCAGTCCAAGGAAAAGAAGATTGTTCGAGAAAATATCAAAATTTTAGAAGAAACCTTTGCTAGCTTTGGTATCAAGGTGACGGTGGAACGGGCTGAAATAGGACCATCAGTTACCAAGTATGAAGTCAAGCCAGCAGTTGGTGTACGGGTTAACCGCATTTCCAATCTGGCAGATGACTTAGCGCTAGCTCTGGCGGCCAAGGACGTCCGGATTGAGGCACCAATACCTGGTAAATCCTTAGTCGGAATTGAGGTTCCTAACTCAGAAATCGCGACTGTTTCCTTCCGAGAACTCTGGGAACAGTCTCAGACTAAACCAGAAAATCTCCTCGAAATTCCTCTGGGTAAGGCTGTCAATGGAACTGCCCGCACCTTTGACCTTTCCAAGATGCCCCACCTACTCGTTGCAGGTTCGACGGGATCAGGGAAATCAGTCGCAGTTAACGGTATTATTGCTAGCATTCTGATGAAAGCAAGACCAGACCAAGTCAAGTTTATGATGGTGGATCCAAAGATGGTTGAGCTATCAGTTTACAACGACATTCCTCATCTCTTGATCCCAGTTGTGACCAATCCACGCAAGGCCAGCAAGGCCCTGCAAAAGGTTGTGGATGAGATGGAAAACCGTTACGAACTCTTTGCCAAGGTTGGTGTGCGAAATATCGCTGGTTACAATGCCAAGGTTGAGGAATTTAATAGCCAATCTGAGTACAAACAAGTACCGCTGCCTTTGATTGTTGTCATTGTGGATGAGTTGGCAGACCTCATGATGGTGGCTAGCAAGGAAGTGGAAGATGCCATTATTCGTCTCGGACAGAAAGCGCGTGCCGCAGGGATTCACATGATTCTCGCAACGCAGCGTCCATCGGTTGATGTTATCTCTGGTCTTATCAAAGCCAATGTCCCATCTCGTGTGGCTTTTGCAGTCTCATCAGGTACAGATTCACGAACCATCTTGGATGAGAATGGAGCAGAAAAACTGCTTGGTCGAGGAGATATGCTCTTTAAACCAATTGATGAAAATCATCCAGTCCGTCTGCAAGGTTCCTTTATCTCGGATGATGATGTTGAACGTATCGTAAACTTCATCAAGGCTCAGGCAGATGCGGACTACGATGACAGCTTTGACCCAGGAGATGTTCCTGAAAATGAAGGAGATTTTTCTGATGGTGAAGCTGGTGGCGATCCGCTTTTTGAAGAAGCTAAGGCTTTGGTTATCGAAACCCAGAAAGCTAGCGCTTCAATGATTCAGCGTCGTTTGTCAGTTGGATTTAATCGTGCGACCCGCCTTATGGAAGAACTCGAAATGGCAGGTGTCATCGGTCCAGCTGAGGGAACCAAACCACGAAAAGTATTGCAACAATAAAAAATAGCTTCTTTCCAAATTTGGAAAGAAGCTATTTTGGTGATTACTGGTTCGTTTTAGTTTCAGAACTCGTCGTATTTGACTGTGTTCCATTATCGCTTGTTTCTTTTGTTGAGGAAGGTGTAGAAGAATCCTGAGTTGTTGTTTTCTGCTCTTCTTTTTTCTCCTCTTTTTTATTGGATTGAGAAGTTTCTTCTTGCGTGGTATTTTCTTTAGTGGAAGTGTTGTCCCTGTTAGGTGTAGTATTTTCCTGAGGGGATTCCTTTTGAATCTCCTTGACAACAGTTGTTTGGGTTGTCGTCGGTTCTTTTTTGTTGTTTTTGTTATTATCCATGGCGTTCATAATGGTGATAGTAGCGGTGATTAGGCCAAGGATACTACCGATGGTAGCAATCGTTTTTTGAAAGACAGTAAATCCCTTTTTGATGTGTTCTGTTTTTGGTTTTGAAGTTCTACGATAGTTAGACATGATACTCTCCTTTAATTATGATTTATTATACCTCATTTCTTTAAAAAAATCTTAAAAAAAGAGAAAACTCCCTTTCTTGTCGCAGGTCTCTTTTCGTGATACAATAGAAGGAGTGATTTTAGAAAGCGTGAGAAAACATGATCTACTTTGATAATTCGGCGACAACTAAGCCTTATCCTGAAGCACTTGAAACTTACATGCAGGTCGCTTCAAAAATTGTAGGAAATCCATCCAGTCTCCATCGTTTGGGAGACCAGGCAACACGAATTTTAGATGCTTCTCGGCAGCAAATTGCAGATTTGATTGGGAAGAAGAGTGATGAAATCTTCTTTACCTCTGGCGGAACAGAAGGGGATAACTGGATCATCAAGGGTGTGGCCTTTGAAAAAGCCCAGTTTGGCAAGCACATCATCGTATCAGCCATTGAGCATCCAGCAGTCAAGGAGTCAGCCATCTGGCTGAAAAGTCAAGGTTTTGAGGTAGATTTTGTCCCAGTTGATGAGAAAGGATTTGTAGATGTCAAGGCTCTAGCAAGTTTGATTCGATCGGATACAACGTTAATTTCGGTCATGGCAGTTAACAATGAAATCGGATCTATCCAGCCTATTGAGGCTATCTCAGAACTGTTGGCAGATAAGCCGACTATTTCCTTCCACGTTGATGCAGTTCAGGCACTTGCTAAGATTCCGACTGAAAAATACCTGACGAATCGAGTGGATTTTGCAACCTTTTCGAGCCATAAGTTTCATGGTGTGCGAGGAGTTGGCTTTGTCTATATCAAGTCTGGTAAGAAGATTACGCCTCTTTTAACTGGTGGTGGTCAGGAGCGAGACTATCGTTCGACAACTGAAAATGTAGCAGGGATTGCAGCGACAGCCAAAGCTCTCCGTTTATCTATGGAAAAGTTAGATATCTTTGCTAGTAAGACAGGGCAGATGAAGGCAGTCATTCGTCAAGCCATTCTGGATTATCAAGATATTTTTGTCTTTTCGGATGAGGAAGACTTTGCCCCTCATATCCTGACTTTTGGGATTAAGGGGGTTCGTGGAGAAGTCATCGTTCATGCATTTGAAGACTATGATATTTTCATTTCCACAACCTCTGCTTGTTCGTCCAAGGCAGGGAAACCTGCAGGCACCTTGATAGCCATGGGAGTGGACAAAGATAAGGCCCAGTCAGCTGTTCGCCTAAGCCTAGACTTGGAAAATGATATGAGTCAAGTCGAGCAGTTCTTGACCAAGCTAAAATTAATTTACAATCAAACTAGAAAAGTAAGATAGGAGCATTTATGCAGTATTCAGAGATTATGATTCGCTATGGAGAATTGTCAACCAAACACAAAAATCGTATGCGTTTCATCAATAAACTTCGTAATAATATTTCAGACGTTTTGTCTATCTATCCTCAAGTTAAGGTAACCGCAGATCGCGACCGTGCTCACGCTTACCTCAATGGAGCTGATTATACCGCAGTTGCAGAATCGCTCAAACAAGTCTTTGGGATTCAAAACTTTTCTCCTGTGTATAAGATTGAAAAGTCAGTGGACGTTCTGAAGTCTGCTGTCCAAGAGATTATGAAGGAAATCTACAAGGAAGGGATGACCTTTAAAATCACTAGTAAGCGTAGCGACCACAACTTTGAATTAGATAGTCGTGAACTGAATCAAACTCTTGGTGGAGCTGTTTTCGAGGCTATTCCAAACGTACAAGCTCAGATGAAAAATCCAGATATTAATCTTCAGGTTGAGATTCGTGAAGAGGCTGCCTATCTTTCCTATGAAACCTTTCGGGGAGCAGGAGGATTACCTGTGGGAAGTTCTGGTAAAGGCATGCTCATGTTGTCAGGAGGGATTGACTCACCTGTAGCAGGTTATCTAGCTCTTAAACGTGGGGTAGATATTGAGGCGGTTCACTTTGCCAGTCCGCCATACACGAGTCCTGGTGCTCTTAAAAAAGCCCAAGATTTGACCCGCAAATTGACTAAATTTGGGGGCAATATTCAGTTTATCGAGGTGCCTTTTACAGAGATTCAAGAGGAAATCAAGGCTAAAGCGCCAGAAGCCTACCTCATGACCTTGACCCGTCGTTTTATGATGCGCATTACCGACCGTATTCGAGAGGTGAGAAATGGTTTAGTTATCATCAATGGGGAAAGTCTTGGTCAAGTAGCTAGCCAAACTTTGGAAAGCATGCAGACGATCAACGCTGTGACTAGCACTCCAATTATTCGTCCCGTGGTTACGATGGACAAGTTGGAAATCATTGACATCGCGCAGGAAATCGATACCTTTGAAATTTCAATTCAGCCTTTTGAGGACTGCTGTACTATTTTTGCGCCTGATCGTCCTAAGACTAATCCTAAGATAGAGAATGCTGAGCAGTATGAAAAACGCATGGATGTTGAAGGCTTGGTTGAGCGAGCAGTGGCAGGGATTATGATCACTAAGATCACACCTCAAGCTGAAAAAGATGCTGTCGATGAGTTAATTGATAATCTCCTCTAATCAGAAAATCCAGAAGAATTTAGAATATTAAATGAAAAAAGTTAGTTATTTATCCTTAAAATGGACAATTACTGACTTTTTTTCTATTTTTATGGTATAATGAGATAAAATTTTGAATATAGAGAGTTTTCTGACAATGAATCATTCCTACTTTTACTTAAAAATGAAAGAACACAAACTCAAGGTTCCTTATACTGGAAAAGAGCGTCGTGTGCGTGTGCTCCTGCCAAAGGATTATGAGAAAGACACAGACCGTTTTTACCCTGTTGTTTACTTTCATGATGGGCAAAATGTCTTTTACAGCAAGGAGTCCTATATCGGACACTCTTGGAAGATTATTCCAGCCATTAAGCGGAATCCTGACATCAGTCGCATGATTGTTGTTGCTATTGACAATGATGGTATGGGACGGATGAATGAGTATGCGGCTTGGAAGTTTCAAGAATCTCCTATCCCAGGCCAGCAGTTTGGTGGTAAGGGTGTGGAGTATGCCGAGTTTGTCATGGAGGTGGTCAAGCCTTTTATTGATGAGACCTACCGTACTAAAGCTGATCGCCAGCATACGGCTATGATTGGTTCGTCACTAGGAGGCAATATTACCCAGTTTATCGGACTAGAGTACCAAGACCGAATTGGTTGTCTAGGTGTCTTTTCATCTGCTAACTGGCTTCACCAAGAAGCCTTTAACCGCTATATCGAGCGCAAGAAATTGACGCCTGAACAGCGCATTTTCATCTATGTAGGGACAGAAGAAGCAGACGATACGGATAAGACCTTGATGGCTGGCAATATCAAGCAAGCCTATATCGACTCGTCGCTTCGCTATTACCATGATTTGATTGCAGGTGGAGTAGGCTTGGATAATCTAGTCCTGAAAGTTCAGTCTGGTGCTATCCATAGTGAAATACCTTGGTCGGAAAATTTACCAGACTGTCTCCGATTTTTTGCAGAGAAATGGTAAGTTAGGAAAGGAGAAAGCCAATGCATATTGAAAACCTTAGCCACTGGAGTGGCCACCTCAACCGTGAAATGTACCTCAACCGTTATGGACATGCTGGGATTCCAGTTGTGGTTTTTGCTTCATCTGGTGGCAGTCACAATGAATACTATGATTTTGGCATGATTGATGCCTGTGCTTCCTTTATCGAAGAAGGCCGTGTCCAATTCTTTACCCTATCTAGTGTGGATAGTGAGAGCTGGCTGGCTACTTGGAAAAATAGTCATGACCAAGCGGAGATGCATCGAGCTTACGAACGTTATGTGATTGAGGAGGCGACTCCTTTTATCAAGCATAAGACAGGTTGGTTTGATGGGATGATGACGACGGGGTGTTCGATGGGAGCCTACCATGCACTCAATTTCTTCCTCCAGCATCCAGATGTCTTTACCAAGGTTATTGCCCTCAGTGGTGTTTATGATGCCCGCTTCTTCGTTGGAGATTACTACAATGACGATGCCATTTACCAAAACTCTCCAGTCGATTATATTTGGAATCAGAATGACGGATGGTTTATCGATCGTTACCGTCAGGCTGAGATTGTCGTCTGTACAGGTCTCGGTGCTTGGGAACAAGATGGTCTGCCATCCTTCTACAAGCTCAAAGAAGCCTTTGACCAGAAACAAATTCCAGCATGGTTTGCTGAATGGGGGCACGATGTTGCCCACGACTGGGAATGGTGGCGTAAACAAATGCCCTATTTTCTTGGACACCTGTATCTATAAAAGGAGTTGCCTATGAATTACCTTGTTATTTCTCCCTACTATCCGCAAAACTTCCAACAGTTTACCATCGAGCTAGCCAATAAAGGCATCACCGTTTTGGGGATTGGTCAAGAACCTTACGAACAACTAGATGAACCTTTGCGCAATAGCATGACCGAGTATTTCCGTGTGGACAATCTTGAGAACATAGACGAAGTCAAACGTGCTGTTGCCTTTCTGTTCTACAAGCATGGACCAATCGACCGCATCGAGTCCCACAATGAATACTGGCTTGAGCTGGACGCAACACTTCGTGAGCAATTTAATGTCTTTGGTGCCAAACCAGAGGATCTCAAAAAGACCAAATATAAGTCTGAGATGAAGAAACTTTTCAAAAAAGCAGGTGTCCCTGTGGTACCTGGTGCTGTTATCCATACGGAAGCAGATGTGGATAAAGCAGTGACCGAAATCGGTCTACCAATGATTGCCAAACCTGATAATGGAGTGGGAGCGGCAGCAACCTTTAAGCTTGAGACAGAAGACGATGTAAATCACTTTAAGGCTGAATGGGACCATTCAACCGTTTATTTCTTTGAAAAATTTGTCACTTCTAGCGAAATCTGTACCTTTGACGGGCTTGTGGACAAAGATGGCAACATCGTCTTTTCAACGACTTTCGACTACGCCCATACACCACTTGATCTCATGATTTATAAGATGGACAATTCCTACTATGTACTCAAGGATATGGATCCCAAACTGCGCAAGTATGGCGAGGCCATTGTCAAGGAATTTGGTATGAAAGAGCGCTTTTTCCATATCGAGTTTTTCCGTGACGGGGATGACTACATTGCCATTGAGTACAATAACCGTCCTGCAGGTGGCTTTACCATTGATGTTTATAACTTTGCCCACTCCTTGGATCTCTACCGAGGTTATGCAGCTATTGTCGCAGGAGAAGAGTTCCCAGCATCAGAGTTTGAACCTCAATACTGTCTAGCTACATCACGTCGTGCCAATGCAAACTATGTCTATTCAGAAGAAGACTTGCTTGCTAAGTACAGCCAGCAATTCAAGGTCAAAAAAATCATGCCAGCAGCCTTTGCAGAGCTACAAGGGGACTACCTTTATATGTTGACCACTCCGAGTCGCCAAGAGATGGAGCAGATGATTGCAGATTTTGGTCAACGTCAAGAATAACGATTAGGACAAAAGGAGTTTGACTTCTTTTGTCCTTTTCTTAAAGATAAGTTAAATAAAGCGTTTTCCAGAGATTCTTTTAGAAAAGATATTGCTAAAAGGCCTAAAAATTGATAGAATAAGGATTGTCTAAAAAAATTTAAGGAGAATCTATCAAATGGATTTTACATGGGCTATTAAATATGCCACAGAATTCTTGGGAACTGCTATTTTGATCATTCTTGGTAATGGTGCAGTTGCTAACGTTGAACTTAAAGGTACGAAAGGTCACCAAAGTGGCTGGCTCGTTATCGCGGTTGGTTATGGTATGGGGGTTATGATCCCAGCCTTGATGTTTGGTAATGTATCTGGTAACCACATCAACCCAGCTTTCACTCTTGGACTTGCTGTTAGTGGACTTTTCTCTTGGGAGCAAGTACCATATTACATCCTAGCACAAGTTTTGGGAGCAATCTTTGGTCAAGCTTTGGTTGTAGCGACTCACCGTCCTTACTACTTGAAGACAGAAAATCCAAACAATATCTTGGGTACCTTCTCAACGATTTCAAGCATCGACCACGGTACAAAAGAATCACGTTTTGCAGCTACTGTTAACGGTTTCCTCAATGAGTTTGTAGGTTCATTTGTTCTTTTCTTTGCAGCACTTGGTTTGACTAAAAACTTCTTTGGTGCTGAGGTTCTTCAATACATGAAACAAATGGCTACTCAAGCTGGACAAACTGTTGATTTAAGTGAATTGGCAGTGAAAGCTCAAGTAGCTCCACATACAGCTGCTGGGATCTCAGTTGCGCACTTGGCACTTGGTTTCCTAGTAATGGCCTTGGTAACTTCACTCGGTGGACCTACTGGACCTGGTTTGAACCCAGCTCGTGACTTTGGACCACGTCTTCTTCATGAACTCCTTCCAAAATCAGTTCTTGGTCAACACAAGGGTGATTCAAAATGGTGGTATGCATGGGTTCCGGTTGTAGCTCCAATTGCAGCGGGTATTGCAGCAGTAGCACTATTTAAACTACTTTACCTATAAAAAATAAAACTGGGGAATCCCAGTTTTTTTGTTATAAAATTTCTAAATAAAATAGATATGGCTTGTAAAATATTCGAAAATCCTTTAAAATAAAAGAGTTGGAGGAATTTATGAATGTGAATGAGATTGTTCGGATCGTTCCGACTTTGAAAGTTAATAATCGAAAATTAAATGAAAAATTTTACATTGAAACCCTAGGGATGAAACCTTTGCTGGAAGAGTCTGCCTTTCTTTCCTTAGGTGATCAGACAGGTACTGAAAGATTGATTTTAGAAGAGGCTCCAAGCATGCGAACACGCAGAGTTGAAGGGCTTAAGAAGCTAGCTAGACTCTTGATAAAGGTTGAGAATCCTTCTGAAATCGAGGCCCTCCTTTCTCAGATGAAGTCTCTTCCTCGCCTATTTAAAGGAAACCGTGGGTATGCTTTTGAGATTGTTTCTCCTGAAGAGGATGTGATCCTTGTTCATGCAGAAGATGATATAAGAGATTTGGTTCCACTGGAAACTGTTCCTGAATTTTATTCAAATACAAGTATAAAATACGTGAGCCAATTTGAGGTTTCTATGGAGTTGCGTTTACCTGAAGGGACAGAGAGTTTACTTGATCCCGAAGGAGTAGCGCCAGTAATTACCTTTACTAAAGGACAAGGACCAGATTTGGCTGTTGAAAACAATGTCACTTGGGATTTGACGATGTTAAAATTTTTAGTCAAGAATTTTGATCTAACCAGTCTTCGTCAGAAATTTGAAAAGACAGGCTACTTTGTCCCTAAGTCTAAAAAATTCTTCCTTGGTAAAGATACCAATAACATTGAATTGTGGTTTGAAGAAGCATGAAGTTGGAAAAAATTCTAAGAAAAATAGAAAATCAAATCGAGGCAGGGATTTATCCCGGGGCCTCTTTTGCGTATTATAAGGATGGTGAATGGAAAGAGTCTTATCTAGGATTGAGTGATCCAGAACGAGACTTGAAGACAGAAACCGGTTTGGTTTATGATTTGGCCAGTGTGAGTAAGGTCGTGGGAGTGGGGACGGTTCTTATCTTCTTGTGGCAGCAGGGCAAATTAGATATTGATCGACCGGTGACGGATTTTTTACCGGAGTGTGATTATCCTGATATCACTATACGGCAACTTTTGACCCATGCTACAGATTTAGACCCCTTTATTCCAAATCGGGACCTCTTGACTGCCCCTGAATTAAAAGAAGCTATGTTTCACCTCAACAGACGAAATAAGTCAGCCTTCCTATACTCGGACGTTCACTTTTTACTCTTAGGATTTCTTTTGGAAAAAATCTTTGACCAAGACTTGGATCAGATTATAGAAGAACAAGTTTTGGGACCATGGGGAATGACGGGAACCAAGTTCGGCCCCGTTGAGCAAGCTGTACCAACAGTGAGAGGAGTAGAGGCCGGAATCATTCACGATCCCAAAGCTCGTCTATTAGGGAAACACGCAGGAAGTGCTGGTTTATTTTCGACTGTTAAGGATTTGCAGACCTTTCTGGAACATTATTTGAAAGATGATTTTGCAGCAGAATTGAGCCGAAATTTTTCTCCCTTAGATGATAAGGAGCGGTCTCTAGCCTGGAATCTGGAAGGGGCTTGGCTCGACCATACGGGTTATACTGGTACCTTTATCATGTGGAATCGAGAGAAACAAGAAGCGGCTATCTTTTTATCCAATCGAACGTATGAGAAGGATGAGCGTGCCCAGTGGATAGTCGATCGAAATCAAGTCATGGAAATGATTCGTCAAGAGGAGTAGGAAGAAGTATGTCAAAAACCGTAAAAGGAACTCTGTATACAGTAGTGGCAGGGATTGCTTGGGGCTTTTCTGGAACCAGTGGCCAATACCTAATGGCACACGGGATTTCTGCTTTAGTCTTGACCAATTTGCGGCTTATCATTGCAGGCTTGGCACTGGTAGCCTTATCATATATGACTTCAAAGGATAAACTCTATGCTTTTTTAAAAGACAGAAAAAGTCTACTATCTCTTTTGCTATTTGCCCTGTTTGGACTTTTCTTAAACCAGTTTGCCTATCTTTCTGCCATTCAGGAAACCAATGCTGGAACGGCGACAGTTCTCCAGTATGTATGCCCCGTTGGGATCTTGGTTTATACCTGTATCAAGGACAAGGTGGCGCCTACTCTGGCTGAGATTATTTCGATTGGTTTAGCAATTGGAGGAACGTTTCTTATCGCGACGCATGGGAAAGTTGACCAGTTGTCTGTCACACCTGCTGGACTTTTCTGGGGCCTCTTTTCTGCCCTAACCTATGCCCTCTATATCATCCTTCCCATCGTTTTGATTAAGAAGTGGGGCAGTATTTTGGTGATTGGTGTTGGGATGGTTATTTCTGGTATAGTGGCTATTCCCTTCACAGGAGTTTTGCAAGCCAGCATACCAACCAGCTTAGATTTTCTCTTTGCATTTGCTGGGATTATCATCATCGGAACGGTCTTTACCTATACAGCTTTCCTAAAGGGAGCTAGTCTGATAGGCCCTGTTAAGTCTAGTTTATTGGCTTCCATAGAGCCAATTTCTGCCGTTTTCTTTGCCTTTCTGATTATAAAGGAACAGTTTTATGCGATTGATTTTGTCGGTATGTCTATGATTTTACTAGCCGTGACCATTATTTCATTGAAAGATTTACTGCTGGAAATAAAGAGTAAGTAATTAAAAAATCCACTCAATCGAGTGGATTTTGTGTGTATAGATGATTAGTCTTTATTTTCGTGTGGCAAAATCAAGTTCAAGATGATTCCTGTCATGGCTGATAGAGCAGTACCTGAAAGTGTAACTGGGCCAAGTTTGAGGATGGCTCCACCAAGTCCAAGTACTAACATGGCACTTGCGATGATGAGGTTACGCATTTGGCTGAAGTCAACGCGTTCCTTAATCAAAACTTTCAAACCATTGCTGGCGATAACCCCGTAGAGAAGGATGGACATGCCACCAAGCACAGCATTTGGAATGGTTGAAATCAAGGCAGTGAATTTACCTAGGAAGCTAAGAGCAATGGCGATAAAGGCCGCGTTACGGATAACAGAGACAGAAGCGATACGAGTCATCCCGATAACTCCTGTATTTTCTCCGTAGGTCGTATTGGCTGGTCCACCGAGGAAAGCAGATACAGATGTCGCAATACCGTCACCGAGAAGCGTACGGTGAAGTCCTGGTTCTTTCAGGAATTGACGGCCACAGATTTGGCTTAAAACTGTGTGGTCTCCGATGTGTTCTGAAATGGTTACAATAGCGATTGGTAAGATGGCGATTGTTTCAGGACCGAAGTACAAGTTGTACTCTTTAAAGGCTCCACCTGTACTAAATGGCAAGTAGAAACCAGGAATTTCAAACCAATTGGCTTGAAGAACTGGGGTAAAGTCAACCAAACCAAGCATCATAGCGAAGATATACCCACCGATGATGGCAAAGAGGAAAGGAATGATACGAAGGAAACCTTTTCCTTTTGTATTGATAAAGGCGGCAATCAAGAACGTCACGACAGCTACAAGAGCGTTCTTCCAGTTTCCGTCTGCTACAAGTCCAGCATTCGTTACAGCAGAACCAGCAAGACCAAGACCGATAACGATAATCATAGGTCCGATAATGATTGGTGGCAAGAGTTTATCAATCCATTTCGTACCTGCAAAACGAACACTTGCTGCTACAAGGACATAGACAAAACCAGTCAAGATTACCCCCGTTTGAGCAGCAGATACATCGCCCCCCATTTCTTTCATGGCTAGAGACATAGCTGTGATAAAGGCGAATGAAGAACCTAGATAAACTGGAACCTTAAAGCCAGTAGAAATCATGTAGATAAGTGTTCCAATACCGGATGCGAAGAGAGCAACCGATACGGGCATTCCCAAAATTAAGGGAACGAGAATGGTTGCACCAAACATGGCAAATACGTGCTGGAAGCTTAGAAGAATACCTTTACCAGCAGAAGGACGTTGATCAACGTCTAGTAACAAGTCAACAGTTGATTCCTGTTTCATAAAAACCTCACTTTTGGGCACCAAAAAAGAGCCCATTATTTTGCAGCAATAGGCCCTCAGAGTAAGACTTTTTAAAAAATAGCTATCTTTTAAAAATTTATATAAATCTGCGCCTTCGTCACCTCACAGGATGACATTAAAAACCTTTGCTTAGGATAGTATAGCAGAAAAAATTCGTTTTGTAAACGAATTTTTCCCGAGCCCGGAAATGCGAGAGCGAGGTTCGTTTTGTAAACGAATTTTCCCCGAGCCTAAAAATAAGAAAGCGAGGTTGATTTTGTAAATTGTTTTCTGAACTTTAAACAAGGGCGCACTATTGTTTAAAGTGGGCGTTTGTTGGGCATGCCAGCCTTTCTTGGGTACTTGTTAGGTGTTTCCTTTTTCTTTTCGACCACAGTGATGTAGCGCGGATCTCCATTTGGTAGGGCGTAGCTGAGGTTTTCCTCTACCTTACTAAAGAGGAGGTTGAGGGCATTCTTGGCTTCTAGCAATTCCTCAGGAGCATTGCTGGCCTTGAGTGCCAATAGTTTGCCACCGACTTTAAGATAGGGAATGGTCAGCTCAGACAAAACCTGCATACGGGCAACCGCACGAGCCGTCACCACATCAAACTGGGCACGGAAGTTCTTGTCTTGGGCAAAGTCTTCTGCCCGTCCATGGTAGAAGTGAACACCATCCAAATCCAACTCCTGAGCTAAAAGCTGAAGGAAGTTAATGCGCTTATTGAGCGAATCAATGATGATCACATCTAACTGAGGATAGAGGATTTTCATGGGTAGACTAGGAAATCCTGCCCCAGCCCCGATATCAAGAAGTTTGATAGTTTCATTTGAAATCAAGCCTTGCAGAATAGGTGCAATCGAATCATAAAAATGTTTGAGATAAACCTCTTCCTTGTCTGTAATAGCGGTCAGGTTAATCTTTTCATTCCACTCGACCAAGAGTTCAAAATACCGTTCAAATTGGTTCTTTTGCTGGTCCGAAAGTGGAAGATTTTGCTCAGCTAGTAGGCTGTAAAATGTTTCTGGTTTCATAGTAGTTTCCTTCTCTAGTATCATCTTATTTTACCATATTCATTAAAATTTTGATATACTGGTAGTAATCTAAAAGCAGAAAGGAATAAGATTATGACTTGGATTATTCTTGGAGTTTTGGCTCTGATTGTTATTTTTGTGATTGTTAGCTATAACGGTTTGGTTAAAAATCGTATGCAGACCAAGGAGGCTTGGAGCCAGATCGATGTTCAGTTGAAGCGTCGTAATGATCTCCTCCCAAACTTGATTGAAACAGTCAAAGGCTATGCGAAATATGAAGGTTCTACTTTGGAAAAAGTAACAGAACTTCGTAGACAAGTAGCCACAGCAACTTCACCGGCAGAAGCTATGAAGGCCAGTGATGCCCTTACCCGCCAGATTTCTGGTATCTTTGCAGTAGCAGAGAATTACCCAGACTTGAAAGCTAGTGCTAATTTTATCAAATTGCAAGAAGAGTTGACCAATACAGAAAATAAAATTTCTTACTCACGCCAACTCTACAACAGTGTTGTCAGCAACTACAATGTAAAACTTGAAAGCTTCCCAAGTAACATCATCGCAGGACTATTTGGCTTTAAAGCTGCAGACTTCCTTCAAACACCTGAAGAGGAAAAGGCAGTTCCTAAAGTTGACTTTAGCGGTTTAGGTGACTAAGATGTTGTTTGATCAAATTGCGAGCAATAAACGAAAAACTTGGATTTTGTTGTTGGTTTTCTTCCTACTCTTGGCCTTGGTTGGTTATGCTGTTGGCTATCTCTTTATGCGTTCAGGTCTTGGGGGCATGATTATTGCCTTGATCATTGGTCTTATCTACGCTCTGACCATGATCTTTCAATCGACAGAGATTGTCATGTCTATGAATGGGGCGCGTGAGGTTGATGAGCAAACAGCCCCAGACCTCTACCATGTAGTAGAAGATATGGCTATGGTCGCTCAGATTCCCATGCCACGTGTTTTCATCATTGAGGATTCTTCTTTAAATGCCTTTGCGACAGGTTCGAATCCGCAGAATGCAGCTGTCGCAGCCACTTCGGGCCTTCTGGCTATCATGAATCGCGAGGAACTGGAAGCTGTTATGGGGCATGAGGTCAGTCATATTCGAAACTACGATATCCGCATTTCGACCATTGCTGTTGCCCTTGCCAGTGCCATTACCCTTCTGTCTAGTATGGCAGGACGGATGATGTGGTGGGGTGGCGCAGGTCGAAGACGGAGTGATAATGATCGTGATGGAAATGGTTTGGAGATTATCATGCTTGTCATCTCTCTCCTAGCAATTGTTTTGGCTCCCTTGGCAGCAACCTTGGTGCAACTTGCAATTTCCCGTCAGAGGGAATTTCTAGCGGATGCATCCAGTGTGGAACTGACTCGCAATCCTCAAGGGATGATCAATGCCTTGCGTAAGTTGGAGAATAGCGAGCCGATGCATCACCATGTTGACGATGCCAGCAGCGCTCTTTATATCAATGATCCTAAGAAAAGTGGCGGACTTCAAAAACTCTTTTATACCCACCCACCTATCTCAGAACGAATTGAACGTTTGAAACAGATGTAAAAAAATCCAGAGAAATCTCTCTGGATTTTTGCTATGTTCAACATTTATAAATCTTGTAAATCAACGACTTCCAAACCATTTTCTGTTAAACGATAGATACTCGTACAGACCTCTTTTAAGAAGCGTCTGTCATGCGAAACAGTGATGAGACCGCCGGGATAGGAGGCAAAGAGTTTTCTGATTTCGGGTTGAGAAGTGGGAGAAAAGTTTCGTGTGGGCTCATCCAGAAGGAGAAAGTTTGGTTTGCGCAACACTAAATCCAAAAGTAGGAGTTTACCTTGTTGCCCGCCAGATAGGGAGCGGATTTGGTGGTGCATCTCAGGATAGCTGAAATTGAGACTGGCTAAATGACATTGGATTTTCTGTAGTTCCTCTTTTTGTCCGGCTTGGCTGAGATAGGCTACTGGTGACATCTCCAATTGCAGTTTTTTATGGTAATCTTGTGGCATATAACCAAGTGAAATTTCTCTTTTGGCGCTTAGTAGTTGCTGCAACTTGGCTAACAGAGTTGATTTCCCAACACCATTTGGCCCGATGATACCGATTTTATCTTGGCCACGGACAGTGAGTTGTATCCCCTGAACTAAAATGCGCTCGCCAATGGATAAATTTTCTTTTTCCAGTTGGATTAAGACTTTAGAAGCCGGTAATGGTTGGATGTCTGAAAAGAAAAGTTGGATTTGTTCCTCGTCAAGTGGCTTTTGGGTCATGGACTGGGCTTCCTTTTCAAAGCGTTTTTCTTGAGAGAGTACATTTTTCATCTTTTTAGCCAATAGGCGCCCAACAACATCATTTTTAGTATTTCGCAAAGCATTTTCTACATTCTGCTTAACGCGACGATGTTTTCCCATGGTTTTATTATAGGCTCTCTGGTCGTTAGCAGCTTGCTGGCTTTGTCTGGCAAAATTAGCCTTTCTCTGCTCACTATAGCGATTATAGTCTAAATGCTCGACTAGCGTTTCTGCTTCTTTCCGATGCTTGACCAGTCGCAAGTGGACAATAGTATCTGCCGTCTGAGAAAGAAAGTCTTCATCATGGGAAATGAAAATAACGGTTTGCCTCATCTTCTGTATCTGCATTTTTAGCCAATCAACCGTCTCAAGATCCAGGTCATTTGAAGGTTCATCTAAAAAAAGAATCTCAAGAGGTTTTGCTAACTCATGGATGAGCTGAATTTTCAATGCTTCGCCCCCTGAGAGGCTCCCAATCTTTTGGTCACTAGCGAAGCGATCACTATCAAAATGCAACTCCTCCGCCAAACGATAAAGAATGCTGTAGTCTAAATCAGCAGGATCCAAAAAGAAGTAGTCATGTAGAGTTCTTTTTTTCAGCTCCTCAGGTAACTTTTGAGGAATGTAGGCCAGTGACTGAAGGTCAGACTGGATGTCTCCCTTGATAGTGAAATCAGGCAATGCTTCCCCCATTAAAGCTCGCAGCAAAGTCGATTTACCATTTCCTTCTTCACCAATAATAGCAACCTTTTCCCCGTCTTGGATAGTCATGCTTAAGTCAGATACAAGGTCTCGTAAATCTTTGTTTTGCGTGATAGTTAGATGATTGATTTTTATCATATTGTTGCCCTTTCTAAAATGTCGATAGTGCATAACAAAAAGCTCTACTTTATCTAGTAGAGCCCAAAGTCACTGTCAAAACTCTATTATCCTCGTTGAAAAACTCGTCAAACTAGCTTGGAGCTGCCTAACCCAACCCAAGAGGAGCATAGCTTTCTAGTTTTTCGATTTTCAGTGAGGACAAGATACTAGAAAATCTAGTATAAAAAGAGCACACAAAAAAGAGACAAAAACAAGATCTACTAAATAAAGATTCTTTATTTGATAGACTTAGTTGTTCATGTCTCCCTTACCTCCGAGTATTAGTACCTCTATCCTATACCATTCAGGAAATTTTGTCAATAGAAAACAAGTAATTTCAAGCTCTAAAATCCGAAAACAGGTCCATAGAGAGTCAGTACGTGTTTGACATGTTCGTAGTGGAACTTGTCATAGTTTCGCCAAGCAGTGCGAGCTTGATTGTTTAGTTTTAGGCTCCCTAGTCCAATCAGAAGACTGGTACGTTGGTAAAATTTCTCAAGGTTGATTAAGATACTGTTGTCCAGCTTTTCTGCTTTTTTTAGTTCCTTAAGAGTGGTGTTCAGCAGCTCTTGTAGTCGAAGATCATCGGCTGTTCCTTGTTTGCAGCTTTGGTAGCTTTTATTTAACTCGGAAAGGAGTTGATAAGCTTCGGTGATGAGTGCTTTGTCTTCCATATGAGCATCCTCCTTGCTCTGATCTATTCTTGCCTATAGTATAGCACTAATAGGAAGGTTTGTCATAGTAAATATGTTAAAAAATGAGATTTTAATATCAAAGTTTGGAAAGCTGACTTATAGCCTTTTCATGGTATAATCAAGTGAGTACATCTTTATGGAGGAAATATGAAGTTAAACATTCAAGAAATTCGTAAGCAACCTGAAGGCCTACACTTTGAACAAACTTTAGACCTTGTCGCAGACTTGCGTAAACGGAATCAAGAAATTTTAGATGTCAAAGATATCCTTGCAGTGGGGAAGGTGCAGTACGAAGACCGTCTGTATTTCTTAGACTATCAGTTGTCATATACCATTGTCCTTGCTTCCAGCCGCAGTATGGAGCCAGTTGAGTTGGCTGAGTCTTATCCAGTCACAGAGGTCTTCATGGAAGGAGCGACCAACCAACTGGACCAGGAGGTTCTTGATGATGACTTGGTCTTGCCTATCGAAAATGGGGAAATCGACCTTGCTGAGAGCGTAGCAGATAATATTCTGCTCAATATCCCTATCAAAGTCTTGACGGCAGAAGAAGAGGCGGGCCAAGGTTTTGTGTCAGGAAATGACTGGCAAATCATGACTGAAGATGAATACCAAGCTCAACAAGCAGTCAAAAAAGAAGAAAACAGTCCATTTGCTGGCTTGCAAGGACTGTTTGATGGAGACGAGTAGATGGTTTTATCCAAGAAACGTGCCCGTCATGTCATAGAGGAAATTATTGCCCTTTTTCCAGATGCTAAGCCTAGTCTTGATTTTACCAATCATTTTGAACTCTTGGTTGCGGTGATGTTGTCAGCCCAGACCACAGATGCAGCGGTAAACAAGGCCACACCAGGTCTCTTTGCTGCTTTTCCAACGCCACAAGCCATGTCTGTAGCGACAGAGAGTGAAATTGCTTCACACATTTCTCGCCTGGGACTGTATCGAAATAAGGCTAAATTCCTTAAAAAATGTGCCCAACAGTTACTAGAGGATTTTGATGGTCAAGTGCCTCAGACTCGAGAGGAATTAGAAAGTCTAGCAGGTGTTGGTCGTAAGACAGCCAATGTTGTCATGAGTGTGGGCTTTGGGATCCCAGCCTTTGCAGTGGATACTCATGTGGAGCGTATCTGTAAGCATCACGATATCGTTAAAAAATCAGCTACGCCACTTGAAGTAGAGAAACGTGTTATGGATGTCTTGCCACCAGAAGAATGGTTAGCAGCTCACCAGGCCATGATTTACTTTGGACGAGCTATCTGTCATCCTAAAAATCCAGAATGTGACCACTATCCCCAGTTATATGATTTTAGTAATGTTTAAGGGGACTCTGAAAAAGTTTTTGCTTGATTTTAAGGGTGCTTTGTGCTATAGTAAATGATAACTAAATAGTCCTTTAAACCTGTCCCGTGAGGCAGGCAAGGAGCGCGATAAAGTAGAAGGGTGAAGTCTATACTGTTTATAGTAGGGCTCGCTTGGCTATACATTTCAAGTCTCCTTGTAGAAGGAGACTTTTCTTTTTGGAGGTTTGTCATGAAGACAAAAGAAGTTGTAGACGAATTGACTGTCAAACGAGCGATTACGCGAATTACTTATGAGATTATTGAGCGCAATAAAGATTTGAATAAAATTATCCTAGCTGGGATAAAAACGCGTGGTGTTTTCATCGCTCATCGTATCAAAGAACGCTTGGAGCAGTTGGAAAACATCACTGTTCCTGTTGTGGAATTGGACACCAAGCCTTTCCGTGATGATGTTAAAAGCGGAGAAGATACTTCTTTGATTTCTGTTGATGTGACAGACCGTGAAGTTATCTTGGTGGATGATGTACTCTATACAGGCCGTACTATCCGTGCTGCTATTGATAATATTGTTGGACATGGTCGTCCTGCGCGCGTGAGTTTAGCGGTGTTAGTTGATCGTGGACATAGAGAATTGCCTATCCGTCCAGATTACGTTGGGAAAAATATTCCAACTAGTCGTTCTGAAGAAATCATCGTAGAGATGACAGAACTTGATGGCCAAGACAGAGTTCTGATTACTGAAGAAGCTTAGAAAGCTGAAGGAGTAGCCATGTCAGAAAATCAACAAGCATTGAACCATGTGGTTTCTATGGAAGACCTTACAGTTGATCAAGTGATGAAATTGATCAAACGAGGAATCGAGTTTAAAAACGGAGCCCAACTTCCTTACGAGAACAAATCTATCGTATCGAATCTCTTCTTTGAGGATTCTACACGGACACATAAGTCCTTTGAAGTGGCAGAGATTAAGCTGGGGCTGGAACGACTTGACTTTGATGTGAAGACTAGTTCGGTCAATAAGGGTGAGACACTGTATGATACCATCTTGACACTATCTGCTCTAGGAGTGGATGTCTGTGTGATTCGCCACCCAGAGGTTGACTATTACAGAGAGTTGATTGCGAGTCCGTCGATTACAACTTCTATTATCAATGGTGGTGATGGTTCGGGACAACATCCTAGCCAGAGCTTGCTTGATTTGATGACTATTTATGAGGAATTTGGCCACTTTGAGGGTCTCAAGGTTGCTATTGCAGGCGACTTGGACCACTCACGCGTTGCCAAATCCAATATGCAGATTTTGAAACGCTTGGGAGCTGAACTGTTCTTTGCAGGACCTGAGGAATGGAGAAGTCAAGAGTTTGCGGACTATGGACAGTTTGTAACTATTGATGAGATTGTTGATCGGGTGGATGTTTTGATGTTACTCCGCGTTCAACATGAACGCCATGATAGTGGAGCCGTTTTTTCAAAAGAAGATTACCATGCTCAACACGGTTTGAACCAAGAACGCTATAATCGCTTAAAAGAAACAGCAATCATAATGCATCCTGCTCCAGTTAATCGAGATGTGGAAATTGCTGACCACTTGGTTGAAGCATCAAAATCACGCATTGTCCAACAAATGACCAACGGTGTCTTTGTTCGAATGGCAATCTTAGAATCCGTACTGGCGAGTAGAAACGCCAACTAAAACACAAGACGTTAAAAGACGCCAGTGAGCGTCCACGAGAGGTGAAAATATGACAAAAAGACTTCTAGTATTAGAAGATGGCACAGTTTTTGAAGGCAAGGCCTTCGGAGCAGATATAGATGTAACAGGCGAAATCGTCTTTAATACAGGGATGACAGGCTATCAAGAATCCATTACTGACCAGTCTTATAATGGGCAAATCTTGACCTTTACCTATCCTTTGGTAGGAAATTATGGCATTAATCGTGATGATTACGAATCCATCATTCCAACTTGTAAGGGAGTTGTCGTTTTCGAAGAAGCGCGTCGAGCTAGCAACTGGCGCAACCAAATGACCTTGGATGAATTTTTGAAAGCTAAGAAAATTCCAGGTATTTCAGGGATTGATACGCGTGCACTTACCAAGATTATCCGTAAGCATGGTACCATGCGTGCAACCTTGACTCACGTTGGGGACAGTATGGACCATGTGACGGACCAGCTCCAAGCAACAGTCTTGCCGACAGACAATATCAAACAAGTTTCTACTAAAACTTCCTATCCAGCTCCAGGAGTTGGTTTGAGCGTGGTCTTAGTAGACTTTGGGCTCAAGCACTCAATTCTACGTGAACTTTCTAAGCGCAACTGTAACGTTACGGTTGTTCCGTATTCAACAACGGCAGAAGAAATTCTCCACCTCAATCCTGATGGAGTTATGTTATCAAATGGTCCAGGTAACCCAGAAGATGTTCCAGAAGCACTGGACATGATTCGTGGTGTGCAAGGAAAAATCCCAATCTTCGGAATTTGTATGGGGCACCAACTCTTTGCTATGGCAAACGGGGCTAAGACCTACAAGATGAAATTTGGTCACCGTGGATTTAACCACGCGGTACGTGAGATTGCAACAGGACGTGTAGACTTTACCAGCCAAAACCATGGTTATGCAGTCAGCCGTGAGGACTTGCCAGAGCATTTGATCATCACCCACGAAGAAATCAATGACAAATCAGTTGAAGGAGTTCGCCACAGATACCAACCAGGTTTTTCTGTACAATTCCACCCAGATGCAGCTCCCGGTCCACACGACGCAAGCTACCTATTTGACGAGTTTATCGAGATGATGGAAGCTTTTAAACAAACAAACTAAGAACGAGTAAAAGCTCGTTAGAGAATTTATGTAACTGAACACGAACGGAAAGCTCGGAATTTAGAGAAACCAACCTGGATTGTCAATCCTTCCTTGGTTTCCTAAAATTCAATCGCTTTCTATTCGTCCTTTGTATCTTATTTAATGTCGCTCTGTGAGGCGACGAATAGAAAGGCAGGTCGTTTCTTTTAGTCGCTATTGGGCGAACTAAAAACTCCCTGCACTAGATTTTTTATCGAAAAATATCGTTTCTCTAAAAAATCGTCGGAGAATTTATTTAATGGCAACCCGAGAGTTGCCAAATAGAAAGGAGAAGGGTGGTCCGTATTTGCTGAACTGAATACGGGCTACGGACGGTGCTAAAAAGATAGTTATTCCTAGAACTGACAGTTCTTCGTCATAACTCCTATTTTAGCTTTGTCCGCTTGACGCCCTTAATATCTTATAAATGCCTAAACGTACTGATATTCAAAAAATTATGGTGATTGGTTCTGGTCCGATTATTATTGGTCAGGCTGCTGAGTTTGACTATGCGGGGACCCAGGCCTGCTTGTCTTTGAAAGAGGAAGGTTATGAAGTTGTCTTGGTGAACTCAAACCCTGCCACCATCATGACGGACAAGGAGATTGCGGACAAGGTCTACATCGAGCCAATCACACTTGAGTTTGTAACTCGTATTCTCCGTAAGGAACGTCCAGATGCTTTGCTTCCAACTCTTGGTGGTCAAACAGGGCTCAATATGGCCATGGAATTGTCTAAAAATGGCATTCTAGATGAATTGGGTGTCGAACTACTGGGAACTAAATTGTCTGCCATTGACCAAGCAGAGGACCGTGACCTCTTTAAACAATTGATGGAAGAGCTTGAGCAACCAATTCCAGAATCTGAAATTGTCAATACAGTTGAAGAAGCAGTTGCCTTTGCGGCATCAATCGGCTACCCTGTTATCGTTCGTCCAGCCTTTACCCTAGGTGGTACTGGTGGTGGTATGTGTGCCAACGAGGAAGAACTTCGTGAAATCGCTGAAAATGGGTTGAAACTGTCACCTGTTACCCAATGTTTGATTGAGCGTTCCATTGCAGGTTTCAAGGAAATCGAGTACGAAGTCATGCGCGATTCAGCTGATAATGCTTTGGTTGTTTGTAACATGGAAAACTTTGACCCAGTTGGAATTCACACAGGGGATTCTATCGTATTTGCACCTGCTCAAACCATGTCAGACTATGAAAACCAAATGCTTCGTGATGCCAGCTTGAGCATCATTCGCGCCCTCAAGATTGAAGGTGGATGTAACGTTCAGCTGGCCCTTGATCCGCATAGCTTCAAGTACTATGTTATCGAAGTAAACCCTCGTGTATCGCGTTCGTCAGCCCTTGCTTCTAAGGCGACGGGTTATCCGATTGCCAAATTGGCTGCCAAGATTGCCGTTGGTTTGACTCTGGATGAGGTCATCAACCCAGTTACAGGTTCAACTTATGCCATGTTTGAACCAGCTCTTGACTACGTCGTTGCTAAGATTCCACGTTTCCCATTTGACAAGTTTGAAAAAGGTGAGCGTCGTCTTGGAACTCAGATGAAAGCAACTGGAGAAGTCATGGCCATCGGTCGTAACATCGAGGAATCTCTTCTAAAAGCATGTCGTTCACTTGAAATTGGCGTTCACCACAATGAAATGCCTGAACTGGCAACCGTTTCTGATGATGCCTTGATTGAAAAGGTTGTCAAGGCTCAAGATGACCGTCTCTTCTACGTATCAGAAGCCATTCGCCGTGGTTACACACCAGAAGAAATTGCTGAATTGACAAAGATTGATATCTTCTATCTGGATAAACTCTTGCACATCTTTGAAATTGAGCAAGAATTAGGTGCCCATCCACAAGATCTAGAAGTCTTGAAAACAGCTAAACTCAATGGATTTTCAGACCGTAAGATTGCGGAACTCTGGAAAACGACAGCTGACCAAGTTCGCCAACTACGTTTGGAAAACAAGATTGTTCCAGTCTATAAGATGGTCGATACCTGTGCAGCGGAGTTTGACTCTGAAACACCATACTTCTATTCAACCTATGGTTGGGAAAATGAGTCTATCAAGTCTGATAAGGAATCTGTCCTTGTCCTAGGTTCAGGTCCAATCCGTATCGGTCAAGGGGTTGAATTCGACTATGCAACTGTTCACTCTGTTAAGGCGATTCAGGCTGCTGGCTACGAAGCCATCATCATGAACTCAAACCCAGAGACAGTTTCAACCGACTTCTCTGTATCTGATAAACTCTACTTTGAACCATTGACATTTGAAGATGTGATGAATGTCATTGATTTGGAACAACCAAAAGGAGTCATCATTCAGTTTGGTGGTCAAACAGCTATCAACCTTGCGGAGCCCTTGGCAAAAGCAGGTGTGACCATCCTTGGCACACAGGTTGCTGACCTAGACCGTGCCGAAGACCGTGACCTCTTCGAGCAAGCCCTTAAAGACTTGGATATTCCACAACCACCAGGCCAAACAGCGACTAATGAAGAAGAAGCTGTGCTTGCTGCTCGCAAGATTGGTTTCCCAGTCCTCGTTCGTCCATCTTATGTCTTGGGTGGACGTGCCATGGAAATCGTTGAAAACGAAGAAGATCTCCGTTCTTACATGCGTACCGCTGTTAAGGCCAGTCCAGACCACCCAGTCCTTGTTGACTCTTACATCGTTGGGCAAGAGTGTGAAGTTGATGCCATTTCAGATGGAAAAAATGTCCTCATCCCTGGTATCATGGAGCATATCGAACGTGCTGGTGTCCACTCAGGTGACTCAATGGCCGTTTACCCACCACAAACCTTGTCTCAAAAGGTGCAGGAAACCATCGCAGACTATACTAAACGCCTAGCAATCGGCCTCAACTGTCTTGGGATGATGAACATCCAGTTTGTCATCAAGGATGAAAAAGTCTATGTTATTGAGGTTAATCCACGTGCCAGCCGTACAGTGCCATTCCTTTCTAAGGTAACTAATATTCCTATGGCTCAGGTAGCGACTAAGCTCATTCTTGGTCAAAAACTTGGAGAACTTGGTTACCAAGATGGACTTTACCCTGAAAGTACTCGCGTTCATATCAAGGCTCCAGTCTTCTCCTTCACCAAGTTAGCTAAGGTAGATAGCTTGCTCGGTCCTGAAATGAAATCAACAGGTGAAGTCATGGGTTCTGATACAACTCTTGAAAAAGCTCTCTATAAAGCTTTTGAAGCTTCTTACTTACACTTGCCAACCTTTGGTAACGTTGTATTTACCATCGCTGATGATGCTAAAGAAGAAGCCTTGGACTTGGCTCGTCGTTTCCAAAATATCGGTTACGGTATCCTCGCGACAGAAGGAACTGCAGCCTTCTTTGCTAGCCATGGATTGCATGCTCAGCCTGTTGGTAAGATCGGTGACGATGAACAAGATATCCCAAGCTTTGTCCGCAAAGGGAAAATCCAAGCGATCATCAATACTGTCGGAACCAAACGAACTGCTGACGAAGATGGTGAGCAAATCCGTCGTTCAGCCATTGAACACGGTGTACCACTCTTTACAGCTCTAGATACAGCTAATGCCATGCTCAAGGTGCTAGAAAGCCGTAGTTTTGTCACAGAAGCGATCTAGTTGAGAAAGAATATTCACAGCTTTAAAGCCAGCGTCAAAAAACGCTGGCTTTTGCAATACAGATATTGCTTATTTGAACTATCATTCTTTCCTTAAGAATCATTCTAAATTGTGATATAATAAGGGAGAATTGGAAATAGGAAACTATTTTCATGATATTTTCAAAAAATCCCATTAAGAAAATAGGTAAAGACAGATTAGAAAGTGTAAAATTCCGATGTCTTCTTACAAAAAAGTCTCTCTTTCTGAGATCAACCAATCTATTGAAACTCCCAATAACAATCATTTTTGGCAAAATCTAAAAGCTTTTTTAGGACCTGGAGCCCTTGTAGCAGTTGGTTATATGGATCCTGGAAACTGGATTACCAGTGTGGTTGGTGGTGCTTCCTACAAATATAGTCTCTTATTTGTTATTTTGATTTCATCCATCATTGCTATGCAGTTACAACAGATGGCTGGGAAGCTCGGTATCGTAACTAAGATGGACCTAGCCCAGGCAACTGCACATCATGCTCCCAAGTGGCTTCGTTATAGTTTATGGGTGATTTTAGAATTAGCTTTAATGGCGACCGACTTAGCTGAGGTTCTAGGCTCAGCGATTGCCTTAAATCTTTTATTTAAAATACCGATTATGATTGCTATCCTTCTAACCGTTTTAGATGTATTTTTGTTACTTTTATTGATGAAATTTGGCTTCAAAAAAATTGAAGCCATTGTTACGACCCTTATTTTAACCATATTAGCCATCTTTACCTATCTGGTAGCTTTATCCAATCCAAGTATTCAGGGTATCTTTGGTGGTTATTTACCGACTTCAACTTTATTTGAAACACCGTTACCAGGTCATGAAAGCCAATTGACCCTGGCTCTAGGAATTGTAGGAGCGACAGTCATGCCCCATAATCTTTATCTTCATTCTTCCCTATCCCAAACAAGGAAAATCAATCACAAAGATAAGAAGGATGTTCGAAAAGCCGTGCGTTTTATGACCTGGGATTCAAATCTTCAGTTGTCCCTAGCCTTTATTGTCAATTCCTTGTTGCTCATTTTGGGTGCATCTCTCTTTTTTGGGCATGCATCTGAAATTTCAGCTTTTTCTCAAATGTACAATGCTTTACAGGATTCGACAATAGCAGGAGCGATAGCTAGTTCAACTCTATCAACTTTATTTGCCCTAGCCCTCTTAGCAAGTGGCCAGAATTCGACCATTACAGGTACTTTGACAGGACAGATTGTCATGGAAGGTTTCTTGCATCTGAAATTGCCTCAGTGGATAATCCGTATCGGTACCCGTATTTTTGCCTTGCTTCCTGTGATTATAGTCGCCGTCTTGTTTGGACATCAAGAAAAAACCTTGGATCAGTTATTGGTCTATTCACAGGTATTTCTGTCAATCGCTCTTCCGTTTTCAATCTTCCCCTTAATCTATCTGACCTCTAAGAAGTCACTGATGGGAGAATTCACCAATGCCAAGTGGAATACAATCCTAGGTTACGCAGTTTCAATCATCTTGACCATTCTCAATATCAAGCTTCTTTTCGATATTTTTTAACCTCGTTTGAAATCAATTATAGTGTCAGCGTGAAGGATGATACACAAAAAGTAGTAGTGATTGGTTCATAAAAAGAAGTAAAAAAGAACAGTGGTAACTGTTCTTTTTTTGATTATTTGAGACCGTATTTTTTGTTGAAACGATCCACGCGTCCATCTGCTTGAGTGAACTTTTGACGTCCAGTGTAGAATGGGTGTGAGTCTGATGAAATTTCCACACGGATCAATGGGTAAGTTTCGCCTTCGAACTCAACAGTTTCGTTAGAGCGTTTTGTTGAACCGCTAAGGAATTTGTAACCAGTAGTTGTGTCCATGAAGACAACTGGGCGATATTCTGGATGGATATCTTTTTTCATTTTGCAATATTTCCTTTCTGCCATGGTCTCTTTGCGAGCCATAGATTGTTACCATACTAGTCTATCAGATTCTGATAAGTTTGGCAAGTCTTTTCCCTGATTTTATTAAAAATCTTGATAAAAAATCACTCCAGTGTTTACTGGAGTGAGGGTAGAAGAATGATTAGTTCTCTTGATTTAGAGCTTTTTCTTCTTGTTCATTTTTTACTTCTGTTTCTTTTACTGGTTCTACGTTTTCTGCTGCTGATTCAGCTTCTTTTTCAGATTCAGTAGTTTCTGTTTCTGTTGATTCTGTTACAGTTTCAGCTTCAGCCTCTGTTTCTGTTGGTTCAGCTTCTGTTTTTGTTTCAGATTCAGTAGTTTCTTCTTTTACTGGTTCTGCGTTTTCTGCTACTGATTCAGCTTCTACATTAGCTGGTTCCTTAGCTTCCTCTTTTTGCTCGTTTTCCTCTTTAGCTGTCTCTGTTTTTTCAGCAGTAGTTTCTTCCTTTTTACGTTCTTGAGATTCTTTTTTGATTTCTTCGACTGCAGTTTTAACGGTAGAGCTTGTTACACGTCCGACAGTTTGAGCAAAATCTTTACCAGACTCAGCTAATTCAGTAAATGATTCTTTGGTAATTTTACCACCTGACATTGCCAAGAGACCAGTTACAACTAGTGCAATGCTAGCAAGAAGAGCTAAAATCAAACCAAAGCCGATTGAAATGCCATATCCACCAAAGTTAGACATGTACTTATTTACATTAAAGAGACTATTTAGTGTGACGAGAGTTGCAATTGCACCTGCAACAATGACACCAATTGAGAACCCTTTAGACATTGCTTTATTCATATTATTCAAGCAAGCAAGAACAATAGACACAATAGCTGCGATAATGACAAACCACCCATCTCCTTGGTAACCATTCACGCTATAGGATCCAAAAGAACCTGCATTTAAACTAGCCCATGGCAAAAGTGAACCAAGAATGGCTACTCCAGCAGAAATGAGAATATACAAACGATTTTTTTCCATTATTAAGTCTCCTTTTATTCAGTTTGATTTATTATACCATAAACTAAGGTACAAAGAAACCGTATATTTTAAGAATCTAGCATATAAAAGGCCAAGAAAATTCTTTCTTAGCCTTGGTGAATCTGTAGAGCCTCTTTCAGTTCTTTGTATATTTGTTCGTTTTCTTCTGGACTATAGGAATTGGCGCCACTGGCTAATGGATGCCCACCCCCGTCGTGTCGTTTGGCAATCTCATTGATAGGAGTGATTTTACTGCGCATTCGCACACGGAAGTGACCATCAGCTTGTTCAACAAAGATAGCCCAAGCCTTAACAGTATCAATTCGACCAGGTGCACCGACAATCGCTGCGGTTTCAGCGTCGGTAACATTGTACTGTTTCAAGATTTCTTGACTGAGAAGAACGCGAGCAGCTCCGTTTTCATCAACTTCTAGATGGTCGTAGATGTAGCCTTGAAGTTTTGCAATCTTGAAGCTCATGGTATCCATTTGACGAGACAGTCCAGCAAAGTCAAAATCAATTTCTCGGAGCTGGCCAGCTATTCTAAAGGTACGAGCACTAGTTGAAGGGTAGAGAAAACGCCCTGTGTCCCCGACAATTCCTGCATAGAGAAGTCGTGCCGCTTCACTAGATAAAGCTAGCTGATTTTCTTGAGCAAATAATGCAATCATTTCACTGGCACTGCTTGAACTTGTATCCACCCAAGATAGGTCACCATAGATATCATCGTTTGGATGGTGATCGATTTTGATGGTGAAATCAGCTTGTTCGTAGCGTTTATCATCGATACGAGGACGATTTGCTGTATCACAAATAATAGCAAGAGCTTCGTGGTAGTCACTGTCTTGGACAGTATCCATTTCCGCCATCCATGTTAGAGTTGGTTCGTTATAACCAACTACTTTGATGGTCTTTTCTGGAAAATGGTGAGTGAGAAGAGCTTTCAAACCTACCTGACTCCCTAAGGCATCAGGGTCTGGTTTCATATGACGGTGAATGATAATGGTATCGTATTCTTTGATTTTCTCTAAGATTTGCTGGCAAATTTCCATAAATAACCTCAATTCTTTCTCATTTCATTGTAGCACAAGAATTTTTATTTTTAAAATGAAAAAGATATGATATAATGGAGAAAGATAAATTGAGGAGGACGATATGGCATTAGCAAAAATTGTATTTGCCAGTATGACCGGTAATACCGAAGAAATTGCAGATATTGTAGCAGATAAATTGCGTGACTTGGGCTTGGATGTCGATGTTGATGAATGTACGACTGTTGACGCTTCAGACTTCTTGGAAGCGGATATCGCGATCGTTGCGACCTATACTTATGGCGATGGAGAATTGCCAGATGAGATGATGGACTTCTACGAAGACCTAGCTGATCTCAACTTGAATGGCAAAATCTACGGAGTAGTCGGTTCAGGAGATACCTTCTACGACGAATTCTGTAAGGCTGTTGATGACTTTGATCGTGTATTTGTAGCGACAGGAGCTGAAAAAGGTTCAGAGTGTGTTAAAGTAGACCTTTCTGCCGAAGAAGAAGACATCGAACGTTTGGAACAATTCGCAGAAGAATTGGCTGCAAAAGTAGGATAAGAATCAAACTGCACTGGCTGGAAGAAGTCAGTGCTTTTTTTATTAGTTATTTTGGGATTTTACTAGCCTATTTAGAGGCTTTTTGATACAATAATTCAAATAAAGGAGGAGACTGTATGAACTTAGATATTATTCGGCAAGAAATTGATCAAATTGACGATCAAATTGTCAAGCTCCTAGAAGAACGGATGCAGTTGGTTGAGGGTGTAGTTGCCTATAAGAAAGCATCAGGAAAATCTATTTTAGATACTAAGAGAGAAGAAGTTATTTTTGATAAAGTCAGAAATCGAGTAGAAGATAAGCGTTATCAGGAGACTATTGTCGCGACTTTTTCAGACATTCTCAAACGTTCGCGTGATTATCAGGATCAAAACATCAAATGAAAAAAGAACAATTCTATCCGCTAGGGATTTTTTTAGCTGCTATGTCGGGTGGCCTTGTCCGCTATTTTTTATCTAGTCAGTTGCCAGTCAGTCCTGACTTTCCATGGGGAACCCTCCTTGTCAACTATCTGGGAATTTTCTGCTTGGTCTATCTGGTAAAAGGCTATCTGGTCTATAAGGGAACTAGTAAAGGCTTGGTTTTGGCGCTGGGTACAGGATTTTGTGGTGGCTTGACAACTTTTTCTAGCCTAATGCTTGATGCAGTAAAACTGCTTGATACCGGGCGTTATCTTAGCTTAGGCATCTACTTATTTTTGAGCATCGGTGGAGGCCTACTCTTAGCTTATGTTCTAGGGAGGAAGAAATGGTAGTCGTTTATCTTGCAATCGCCTGCGGGTTCGGAGCCCTAGTGCGGTATTTCTTTTCCCGATACAATCAAGCTTCTAAATTTCCCCTAGGAACTCTCGTCGCCAATCTTCTCGGTTGCTTTTTGATTGGCTTGCTCTACAATCATGTGGAGTCCAAGGAAGTCTATGCTATCCTAGCGACAGGTTTTTGTGGAGGGTTGACGACCTTTTCAACCTTGAATGACGAGCTGCAAAAACTGTTAAGTGACAAGAAGGTATTTTATAGCTATTTAGCCTCAACATACATAGGCGGTTTTCTAGCGATTTTTTTAGGAATTCTGCTATAAATTTCTTTACTTTTAGGTGGAAATTTGGTAAACTGTATCTTGTGTGTAATGGACGCACAAAAATACAGTTTATCCGCTGAGGAAGGTTCCTCAAGATTGACAAAGATAGGAGAATAAAATGAATCCATTAATCCAAAGCTTGACTGAAGGTCAACTTCGTACAGATATCCCATCATTCCGTCCTGGTGACACAGTTCGTGTACACGCGAAAGTTGTCGAAGGTAACCGTGAACGTATCCAGATTTTTGAAGGTGTTGTTATCGCACGTAAAGGTGCAGGCATCTCAGAAAACTACACAGTTCGTAAAATCTCTAACGGTGTAGGTGTTGAGCGTATCTTCCCAATCCACACTCCACGTGTTGAAAAGATCGAAGTTGTTCGTTACGGTAAAGTACGTCGTGCGAAATTGTACTACTTGCGTGCACTTCAAGGTAAGGCAGCTCGTATCAAAGAAATCCGTCGTTAATTCGACTAAAAAACTCTGCTTACCCAGCAGAGTTTTTCTCTAGCTCCCTTAGTTCAATGGATATAACAACTCCCTCCTAAGGAGTAGTTGCAGGTTCGATTCCTGCAGGGGGCATATAAACTATTGATCTTTATGCAGAAATCACCTAACCCAAATGGAAGACAAAAAAGCGTGAGACCACGCTTTTTTGTTTTTCATGAATGATGGAGCTGGGAGAATTTTTATATAATTATATAATAGTAAAAGATTTTAAGTAATTGCTTATAATGATTTGATTTTTTAGGAAGTAAAGAGTAAAATTTAATTAATATGATAATTAGTTAGGAGTTTAATCATGAATGGTTTAGTTTTGGGTTTGGATATTGGTATTGCATCAGTAGGTGTAGGTATTCTAAACAAAGATACTGGTGAGATTATCCATACGAATTCTCGTCTTTTTCCTGCTGCAACTGCTGATAATAATGTTGAAAGAAGAAACAGTAGACAGGCTAGACGATTAAATCGCAGAAAAAAACACCGTGGTGTTCGACTTAAGGATCTATTTGAAGATTATGATTTACTAACTGATTTTTCCAAGGTGTCCATTAATTTAAATCCTTATCGGCTTCGTGTACAAGGATTGGATAATCCGTTAACAACCGAAGAGTTGTTTATTGCATTAAAGAATATAGTTAAGAGACGTGGGATTAGCTATTTAGATGATGCTACTGAGGATGGTGGTGCAGTATCGTCTGATTATGGTAAGGCAGTTGAGGAAAATAGAAAATTACTCGCTGAACAAACACCTGGTCAAATCCAACTAGAACGTTTCGAAAAATATGGTCAAGTAAGAGGAGATTTCACTGTTGTAGAAAATGGTGAGAAACGGCGATTGATCAATGTTTTTTCAACATCTGCTTATAGAAAAGAAGCTGAAAGAATTCTTAGAAAACAGCAAGAATTTAATAACCAGATCACGGATGAGTTTATAGAGAATTATCTAAAAATCCTTACAGAGAAAAGAAAATACTATCATGGACCAGGTAATGAAAAATCTCGGACGGATTATGGACGTTTCAGAACAGACGGTACGACATTAGATAATATTTTTGGTATTTTAATTGGTAAATGTACATTTTATCCTAATGAGTACAGAGCTTCAAAAGCTTCCTATACTGCTCAAGAGTTTAATTTGTTAAATGATTTAAATAATTTAACAGTTCCTACAGAAACCAAGAAACTGAGTGAGGAACAAAAGAAAACAATCGTTGAATATGTTAAATCGGCGAAAACATTAGGGGCTTCAACCTTATTGAAATACATTGCTAAAATGCTTGATGCTTCAGTAGATCAGATACGTGGTTATCGAGTTGATGTAAACAATAAACCTGAAATGCATACTTTTGAAGTCTATCGAAAAATGCAATCACTAGAAACAATTTCAGTTGGAGAATTGTCTAGAGAAGTTCTAGATGAACTTGCTCATATTTTAACTCTAAATACTGAACGAGAAGGTATAGAAGAAGCGATTAACACAAAATTAAAGGATTCTTTTAGTCAAGACCAAGTACTTGAATTGGTTCAATTTAGAAAAAATAATAGCAGTCTATTTAGTAAGGGATGGCATAATTTTTCTCTTAAACTCATGATAGAATTGATACCAGAACTCTATGAAACTTCAGAAGAGCAGATGACAATTCTAACACGATTGGGGAAACAAAAATCTAAAGAAACATCAAAAAGAAGCAAGTATATTGATGAAAAAGAATTAACAGAAGAAATTTATAACCCTGTAGTAGCAAAATCTGTCAGACAGGCCATAAAGATAATCAACGAAGCAACTAAAAAATATGGTATCTTTGATAATATCGTTATCGAAATGGCGCGAGAAAATAACGAAGAAGATGCTAAGAAAGATTATATAAAACGTCAAAAAGCAAACCAAGATGAGAAAAATACTGCTATGGAAAAGGCTGCATTCCAATACAATGGGAAAAAAGAGTTACCAGATAGTATCTTTCAAGGGCATAAGGAATTGGCTACTAAGATTCGTTTATGGCACCAGCAGGGAGAGAAGTGTCTCTATACTGGGAAGAATATTCCAATTTCAGATTTAATTCACAATCAGTACAAGTACGAAATTGACCATATTTTACCTCTTTCTTTATCGTTTGATGATAGTCTATCTAATAAAGTATTGGTCCTAGCTACAGCAAACCAGGAGAAGGGACAGCGAACACCGTTTCAGGCTTTAGATAGTATGGATGATGGTTGGTCCTACCGTGAGTTTAAATCTTATGTAAAAGAGTCTAAATTATTAGGTAATAAAAAGAAAGAGTACCTTTTAACGGAAGAAGATATTAGTAAAATTGAAGTGAAGCAGAAATTTATCGAACGGAATTTAGTTGACACTCGATATTCTTCTCGAGTTGTTTTAAATGCTCTACAAGATTTTTATAAAGCGCATAAATTCGATACAACTATTTCGGTGGTACGTGGACAATTTACCTCTCAGCTAAGAAGAAAGTGGGGACTTGAAAAAACTCGTGATACTTACCACCATCATGCTGTGGATGCCTTAATTATTGCTGCTTCAAGTCAATTAAGTTTATGGAAAAAACAAGCTAATCCCCTAATTTCTTATAAAGAGGATCAAATTGTTGATTCAGAGACTGGAGAAATTATTTCATTAACGGATGATAAATACAAAGAATTAGTATTTAAAGCACCTTACGCTCATTTTGTTGATACATTAAGTAGCAAGAAATTTGAAGATAGCATCCTATTTTCTTATCAAGTGGATTCAAAATATAATAGAAAAATTTCAGATGCAACTATTTATGCAACAAGAAAAGCGAAATTGGATAAAGATAAATCTGAAGAAACTTATGTTTTAGGTAAGATTAAAGATATATATAGCCAAACTGGATATGATGCTTTCATTAAAATTTACAATAAAGACAAGAGTAAATTCTTAATGTATCACAAAGATCCTCAGACGTTTGAAAAGGTAATTGAAGAGATTCTAAGAACCTATCCTTCAAAAGAATTTAATGAGAAGAATAAAGAAATTCCTTGTAATCCATTTGAGAAATACAAACAAGAAAATGGGCCTATTCGCAAGTACAGTAAAAAAGGTAATGGTCCAGAAATTAAAAGTCTGAAATACTACGATAAAAATATTCCTGAATCATTTATTAACATAACTCCTTCTAATAGTAAAAATAAAGTAATCCTACGTCAATTAAATCCTTGGAGAACAGATTTCTATTTTAATCATCAGACGGAGAAGTATGAGTTACTTGGATTAAAATATGCAGATTTACAATTTGAAAAGAAGACTGGGACTTATTCTATAACTATTGATAAATATAATGAAATTAAAGAAAAAGAAGGAGTGGGCGAACAGTCAGAATTCAAATTTACCTTATATAAAAATGACTTACTTTTGATTAAGGACACCAAAAATAATGAAGAACAGATTTTTAGATTCTTATCTAGAACAATGCCAAATGTGAAACATTATGTAGAACTAAAACCTTATGATAAAGCCAAATTTGATGGTAACCAGCCATTGATAACAATCTTTGGAAATGTTGCAAGAGGAGGACAGTGTTTGAAAGGATTAAATAAATCAAATATCTCCATTTTTAAAGTTGAAACAGATGTTTTAGGTAATAAACATTTCATCAAAAAAGAGGGTGACGAACCAAAACTCAAATTTTAAAAATATTTTAAAAAAGAGTTGCAAACGCTTGTACAATGTATTATAATAGTAACTGTAAGGGACGCCTTGCACAGTTACTTAAATCTTGCAGAAGCTACAAAGATAAGGCTTCATGCCGAATTCAACACCCTGTCATTTATGGCGGGGTGTTTTCGTTTTGTGAAAGAGGATAAGAGAATGACTTGGAGAATTGTGCATGTCTGTCAGAGTGAAAAAATGAAATTAAAGTTAGATAACCTTTTAATTAAGAAAATGGGTCAAGACTATGCTATCCCACTGAGTGATATTTCGATAATTGTAGCAGAAGGAGGGGAGACTGTTGTAACTTTAAGGTTATTAAGTGCTTTAAGTAAGCATAATATTGCCTTAATTGTTTGTGATAATGAACACATGCCTACTGGAATTTATCATTCTCAAAATGGTCATTTTAGAGCCTATAAAAAATTACAGGAGCAATTATTGTGGACGCAGGAACAGAAAGACAAATTATGGCAGATAGTTACTTATTTCAAAATAAACAATCAGCAAGATGTTCTTGCAATGTTTGAGAAAAATATTGATTGTATTCGATTATTAGCAGACTATAAAGATCATATTGAATTTGGAGATAAAACCAATCGTGAAGGTCATGCTGCAAAAGTCTATTTTAATGAATTGTTTGGTAAGAAATTTGTGCGCCTTACACAGCAGGAAACGGATGTCATCAATGCTGGTCTAAATTATGGTTATGCTATCATGAGAGCTCAGATGGCACGCATTATTTCTGGGTATGGGTTAAATCCCTTAATAGGAATTTTCCATAAGAATGAATATAATCAATTTAACTTGGTTGATGACTTAATGGAACCTTTTCGGCAGATTGTAGATGTTTGGGTCTATCAAAATTTACGGGATGAAGAATATTTGAAGTACGAGTTTCGCTTGGCGCTAACAGATACACTAAATGCAAGAATTCGTTACGGTAAAGAAACTTGTTCTGTAACAGTAGCAATGGATAAGTATGTCAAAGGTTTTCTAAAATGTATCTCTGATAAAGATACTAGTAAATTTTGCTGTCCGGTGGTTTCGAGTGTAGAATGGAGTTAAAGAAATGAGGTATGAAGCATTGAGGTTATTGTGTTTTTTTGATTTGCCAATGGAAACCAATCAAGAAAAGAGAGTTTATCGTAACTTTCGAAAAGACTTAATTGCTAATGGTTTTGAAATGTTGCAATTTTCGGTTTATTATAGAACCTGTCCTAACCGAAGTTTTGCTAGTAAATTCTATAAAAAATTAAGTCAGAGTAATTTACCAAGTGGGAATGTCCGTTTGCTTGCAGTAACAGAGAAACAATTCTCTGAAATGGTTTTGATTATAGGTGGGAAAACAAAGCAAGAAGAAGTAGTCAGTGATAATAAGTTGGTAGTTATATGAAAATGAATATTAGTCATCCATACAAGGATAATATTTTATTAAGTTTTGGTCAATTTACTCAAATTGTAGGTCAAGATCAGCAATTAAAATACTATATTTGGCAGATACTATTATGGTATTTTGGAGGAAAAAAATATAGTGAGGAAGATTTAGTTCTATTTGTACAAAATGAGCCTAAAATACTGATAGACGATACAATGGTTTCCCGGTCAGAATTCAGTATTATTCAAGTGTCCAGTATCAATGATTTAATTGAACAAATGGAATATAAAAAAGGAACAGTTGCCTATGATTATATAAAGAAAAAGATTAATTCTATAGAGATAATGGAGCAAATTGAAAATATCAATGACAATCTAGATAGGATTTCACTTTTATTGAATCAGAAGTTGAATCTTCAAATCGATGATATTATCTATCATACTGAAGCAAAATATTTTAATACGGATCAATTAATTCAAAAAAATTTTTTACCATACTTTGGAAAAAATGATAAAAATATATCCTTTGAATTTGTAGACAATAAGACAAAGTTTTTATTATTTCTTTCAATGTTGGAAGTTATTGCGACGAACAGTTCTGAAAAGTTCTTGCTTGTCTTACGAAATTTGGATGATTTTTTATCCTATAATGATTTTGTTGAATGTTGCGAGAAAATGGAGTTTCTTACTAATCATAGTAACTTACTCTATATAGTCTCATTTCCTTCAAATGAGGGTTATCTTCATGTAACTAAAGAAGTACTAGAGGAAATCAATATCGTTTCCGATTATGTAGATCATTTTTATTCCTTAGAATTTATGTATGAACGATTTATTAATCAATATCCAATAAATCAAATACCTGATGAACAAGACTTTTTAACTTCTTTAAGAAAGGTTGGCCCCTATTTATTTAGTTCTGATATTCTTCATATGAGTTTATCTATAGAAGATCAAGTAGCATTAAAGATTTTAAACAAATTGTATCAGTATGAAATGAAAACAAAATTCCGTATTGAAGCGGTCAATCCAATGTTATTGAAATATTTGAAAGAATAGTATTGACGAGTGAGATTTAAGGCTTTATAATGTTTTTGAGGGAACAAAAATCAAAATTGACGAATTTGAGGTTTTTGTACTCTCAAGATTTAAGTAACTGTACAACAACCTACTGCAGGTCCAAAGGTTTCAAAACGTTTTTGTACTCTCAAGATTTAAGTAACTGTACAACACTTGGACTGATCGATCCTAATCAAAGCTAGTTTTTGTACTCTCAAGATTTAAGTAACTGTACAACCTTTGCCTTGCGAGGAAAAGAGCTCAACGAGTTTTTGTACTCTCAAGATTTAAGTAACTGTACAACTATGATTTATGGTTAATAGACGGGTATTTAGTTTTTGTACTCTCAAGATTTAAGTAACTGTACAACTTTTGAAGAGTTAGAAACATACCAACATTAGTTTTTGTACTCTCAAGATTTAAGTAACTGTACAACTATTTGTTGATGAATGTAACAATTTTTTGAGTTTTTGTACTCTCAAGATTTAAGTAACTGTACAACGGGTCTACGGTATAGGTGAATTGAGGCATTGTTTTTGTACTCTCAAGATTTAAGTAACTGTACAACAGCTGAGATGATTAATCTTTGGGAACGTCCGTTTTTGTACTCTCAAGATTTAAGTAACTGTACAACAGTAAGTTACAACTAAAAAAACAACTAAGAGTTTTTGTACTCTCAAGATTTAAGTAACTGTACAACTAGAATATGCGTCAGAATTGGACGAATGGCGTTTTTGTACTCTCAAGATTTAAGTAACTGTACAACCTATATTCAAAAATCTATTTTTAGGATTTTGTTTTTGTACTCTCAAGATTTAAGTAACTGTACAACATTTGAGCGGGATTGTTGCCATATTTAATAGTTTTTGTACTCTCAAGATTTAAGTAACTGTACAACGAAACGTGGCGACACTAACAAAAATCGCTGGTTTTTGTACTCTCAAGATTTAAGTAACTGTACAACTTCTCAATAATGATATAGAATGTACTTATTGTTTTTGTACTCTCAAGATTTAAGTAACTGTACAACTCTCTTTGTAGTCCACGCCTTCCCAGTTATGTTTTTGTACTCTCAAGATTTAAGTAACTGTACAACAGTGACTTAATACCATCTATAAAAGCTTTAAGTTTTTGTACTCTCAAGATTTAAGTAACTGTACAACGTCTTGCCTGAACGAATTGAACCATCTGCTAGTTTTTGTACTCTCAAGATTTAAGTAACTGTACAACCTAAACACAACTTTTAAAAACTATATTTAGTTTTTGTACTCTCAAGATTTAAGTAACTGTACAACAAATCTACATGACTGAAAGCGGACAAACTAGTTTTTGTACTCTCAAGATTTAAGTAACTGTACAACCGCTTCTACATGGATGCATTCTTGATCAAGTTTTTGTACTCTCAAGATTTAAGTAACTGTACAACTTCCAATAGGAAAGTAAAATACGATGAGGTTTTTGTACTCTCAAGATTTAAGTAACTGTACAACCCTACGAGGTAGAGGAAGAGAAGCGGTACTGTTTTTGTACTCTCAAGATTTAAGTAACTGTACAACATTCAGCAAAGTAGCTCAAGAACTCCAAAAGTTTTTGTACTCTCAAGATTTAAGTAACTGTACAACGTTTAATGTTACTCAGGTTACGTTTAATCTGTTTTTGTACTCTCAAGATTTAAGTAACTGTACAACCGATGAAGACGCTTATAAAATCATATCAGAGTTTTTGTACTCTCAAGATTTAAGTAACTGTACAACGGTCATTTTCAGATTGTCCACTATTCGTGCGTTTTTGTACTCTCAAGATTTAAGTAACTGTACAACTGACGTTGACAAACTCTCACGCGGTCTTTAGTTTTTGTACTCTCAAGATTTAAGTAACTGTACAACCTTGAACGCAGACTATGGTCAAACGTGGAGTTTTTGTACTCTCAAGATTTAAGTAACTGTACAACACTTGAAACGAAGATTAGTCCAGTCTTTTTGTTTTTGTACTCTCAAGATTTAAGTAACTGTACAACCAATGAAGATTTATTAGAGGACTTGATCTAGTTTTTGTACTCTCAAGATTTAAGTAACTGTACAACACGGGCGCCTAGTGGTAAAATCTCAGGTAGGTTTTTGTACTCTCAAGATTTAAGTAACTGTACAACAAAGGTTTATTATGATAGCATGAACTTCTGGTTTTTGTACTCTCAAGATTTAAGTAACTGTACAACCAATAACCTCTTGGTCCTCTATCTTGCATTGTTTTTGTACTCTCAAGATTTAAGTAACTGTACAACTCGTGTGATTGAAGATTTTAAAATTCGCTAGTTTTTGTACTCTCAAGATTTAAGTAACTGTACAACCATCTACATCGAACTGCTCACCGTACATTTGTTTTTGTACTCTCAAGATTTAAGTAACTGTACAACCTGTTAAGAAAGTTCCGTCACAATAGAAACTGTTTTTGTACTCTCAAGATTTAAGTAACTGTACAACGATGGAAGAAGTTATTATGGCTACGTTGCCGTTTTTGTACTCTCAAGATTTAAGTAACTGTACAACAATTTCTGCGCCTTGATTATCAGCCTTATGTTTTTGTACTCTCAAGATTTAAGTAACTGTACAACGATCATTCCAATTAAAGTATTAACTGGTCCGTTTTTGTACTCTCAAGATTTAAGTAACTGTACAACGCTCGTCACCGACTGCGTCTTCTTTGTCTGGTTTTTGTACTCTCAAGATTTAAGTAACTGTACAACAAGGTTCTGTTTACAGTTTTATCATTCCTGGTTTTTGTACTCTCAAGATTTAAGTAACTGTACAACTTCTGCAAATGTTTCATCAATATGATTTACGTTTTTGTACTCTCAAGATTTAAGTAACTGTACAACAGCATTGACTTATTGACTACACCTTCGACAGTTTTTGTACTCTCAAGATTTAAGTAACTGTACAACTCATCCATGATATGTTCACAATTTGGATGCGTTTTTGTACTCTCAAGATTTAAGTAACTGTACAACCCTGTGCTTTTTGTTTTGCCAAAAAGTATAGTTTTTGTACTCTCAAGATTTAAGTAACTGTACAACAAAATTCCTCGAAGGGTTCAAAGCTATTATGTTTTTGTACTCTCAAGATTTAAGTAACTGTACAACACCGAGGTTACACCCTCCAAGCATTTCCGAGTTTTTGTACTCTCAAGATTTAAGTAACTGTACAACTATGAAAAGAGAGGTCTCTATGATTTGGAAGTTTTTGTACTCTCAAGATTTAAGTAACTGTACAACTTTTTTAGATGTTTGTCTAAAATGAAAGCAGTTTTTGTACTCTCAAGATTTAAGTAACTGTACAACATAAATCGGGCGTGCACATTTATGGTACATGTTTTTGTACTCTCAAGATTTAAGTAACTGTACAACAGGCTAAATTGGATCCAGGATTAGCAATTGGAGCGAAAACGCTCTCTCTTATTTCTTACAGATTAGCTCCCCAGTATGATATAATGTCATTTAGAAGAAACCAGAGAATATAGGAGTCGAAACGATGCTAGCTATTTGTATCGATTCTATATGTGACAAGACAGGAACCTATAAGTTGTTAAGAAATTATTCATCCTTACCTTTCTCTTTAATCCAATCCAGAATCAAAGATCATGACACGGTGATAGAAGTAGACATGTTAGATTTGGATGAATTGAAAAAGGTTAGAGAACTCATCCGTGAGTTGAGTGCTATTGGGACCAAGGTTACGATGAGGGATTCGACTGGTATTATCACCTTAGAATTTTTAAATAATATTATTTCTACCTTCGAAGAGATTGCGGCTGAAAGAGAAGAATTAGATGCTCTGATGTTTGAGGAGGAAGAGTGATTGTCACCTTTTCCAGTGAATCATACATTCCCAAGATAATTTTTAGTAATAAAAGGAAAATCAATGAAAGATAATAAAAATTTGTTGCTCTTTCTACAGGAGTTGATATACGGTCTTGTAGATTTTATCAGTGAGAAAGAATATAAGGAATTTGTCTTTGACTCCTTAAAACTTTCAAAACAGGAGCTTGATAAAGAGAGTGGGTTTTGTCCAGATGATTTATACAATCGATTGGAAAATATGGACGAGCTGGATATCTTGACATTTCAGGAGCTGGATAAGAAAACCAATCCACTAGTATGGAACTGTATCGCTAATTTCTATGTCCTAGTTTGTCACTATTCATATATTACTTCGGAAGAAATATACCTACCACAAACGATTGAAAGTGTCGACGAGAACATACTTGAGGTTCTTTCCTTAAGTTACAAACAAATCCTAGCTGAAAATAGGGAACTTATTTCACAAATAACTGGGCCAGAAATAGAAGGATACTTAAAGGATGAGCTCGTTAAAAACTACTTTGGACCACTATTTTTATCTGATGAGAACGAATAGGCCATTCGTTCAAGTATAGATCAGGAGAGGATATGCTTACTAGTTATTTTATGTTGATTTTTGCTGAGGCAATTGCGAATCGTATGGAAACAGAATATACTTCACCTATTCGAACCGCCTTGGATGCATGTTGGAGTTTTTTGGAGAATAGAGATAAAAGGGGAGAGGAACTTTATCGCCTTTTAGATGATGGGACAGACTTCAGTGGAATATTTATCTACATGCAATTAGATGAAAATGAAGCGAATGGTCTCTTGTGGGACAACATTAGTTATGTAATAGGTGTGACTGCTAAAGAAGCTTTTGAGTTTGAAAATAAGAAAGAGCTTCCTTCTCCCTTAGAGAACATTGAACCAGAACTACTTGATGTCTTTATTGATAATTTAAAAGAAATCAGCATGGATCTTTATCATCACGTCGAAACAGTAAAAATTTTCATCAATAGAAATCCATACCCATCAAGAGAATCCGCCCTAAAAGAACTAGATAGACTGGGATTATTTAGATGATTTGATTAGAAGGTTTGGCGAAAAATCAAAAAGAACACCCCAGAAGTTAGAGTCTCATCTCTACTTTTGGGGTGTCGTTTATTTTCTATCCTTAAGCATTTTACAGTACCCACGTACGGATAGCATGGGCGACGCCGGATTCGTCGTTTGTTTTGGTGATGTATTTGGCGATTTTTTTGAGTTCTGGATTTCCATTTTCCATGACAACGGGGTTGCCAACGACTTCCAGCATGGCGCGGTCATTCTCTTCGTCACCGATCGCCATGGTTTCATCTTTGGTCAATCCGAGTTTTTCAGCTAGATGGGTAATAGCTGAACCCTTGTCTATATTCTTTTTAAGGAGTTCGAGGTAGAAAGGAGCAGATTTGTTGATGGAGTAGCGCTCGTAAAATTCTGCTGGTATCTTTTCAATCGCAGCATCGAGAATTTCCGGTTCATCGATAAACATACACTTGACGATTTCCTTGTCAGCCATTTCTTCAGGGGTGCGGTAGAAGATGGGCATGCTGACGAGGGTTGATTCGTGCACCGTGTACTTTCCGATATTGCGATTGGCAGTATAGATACCGTCCTTGGTAATAGCGTGCATGTGGACACCGAGCTTGCGACTGAGAAATTCCATATCCAGATAATCCTCATAGGTCAAGGATTCGCTGATAATCTCATGGGCAGTAGCAGTTTCTTGAACAAGGGCACCATTGAAGGTTACGACATAGTCACCTTCGTCTCTCAATTGTAAGTCGTCCAGAAGTTTGGCAACACCTGCAATAGGGCGACCGGTTGCAATCACGACCTTGACGCCAGCTTGTTTGGCATCTTGGATGGCGGAAAAGACTTCAGGAGTGATTTCCTTTTGACTGTTGACTAGGGTACCGTCGATATCGACGGCGATTAGTTTAATACTCATAAATTTCCTCTATTCGTTCTTATTTGGGGTAAAATGATCGTTCTCAATCAAGTGTAAAAATTGCTGGGTGATACTTGCGAAGATGCTGTTTTGATCCAACATTTCTTTCGGAAAATAGAAACGATTGTCACCGTGGCGGCTGCCAGCAAGGGATTGGACGATAGGGGACAGGCTAGAGAGTTCTGCCAGTTCTCCATTTTTTTGTAGAATTTCAATCTGAGTCCGTGGATTTTCAGATTCGGGACGATAGATATCATAAGGGAGGTCAAAATTCTTATGAATGGCTGTATAGTAGTCGGGATCAAAACCGATTTCTTCAACCAGTTGTCTCATGGTTGCGAGTTGGTCTTGATCTTCTTGAGAAAAAGTAATGGATTTAAAGACCTTGCGGTTGACAAAGCGTTGCGACAAGTCTGCTAGTATCTTGTCAGGACTGGTCATCCAGAGTTGGAAGTAGGTATTCATCACGCCATCATCCAGAGCTAGATAGTCAGATAGAGTAACTTTCTTTTCAAAAAAAGGTATCAAATGAGGAGAAGTTCGTGTAAAGAAATCCTTATCCTCAGGATAGAGTTCCTTGGCGCGTTTGAGAAGATTCTGTAGGAGAACTTCCATGGCCCGTGTTGCTGGGTGGAAATAAACCTGCATATACATCTGGTAGCGACTGAGGACATAGTCCTCGATGGCATGCATGCCGTTGCGCTGAAAAGCGATGCCATTTTCGACAGGACGGATGACTCGGAGAATGCGAGTCAGGTCAAATTCTCCATAGGAAGCTCCTGTAAAATAGGAGTCGCGCAAGAGATAGTCCATACGGTCCGCATCAATCTGACTGGAAATTAGCTGTACGACTTGCTTGTTAGGATAGGTATGGTCGATGACACTGGCTACCTTCTCCGGGAAATCGGGTGCTACTTGTAGCAGAACTTGGTGAATCTCTGTCTCAGGACTTTGGATGATTTCCTGGGTAATGGCTTCATGATCTGTATCAAAGAGATTTTCAAAAGTATGAGAGTAGGCACCATGCCCGAGGTCATGAAGGAGCGCAGCGGTCATAGTCAAGAGAGACTCAGCAGGATCCCATTCTTTAGGATATTTTTCTTCAAAAATCTCCGTGATACGTCGAGCAATCTCATAGACTCCCAAACAGTGGGAAAAGCGACTGTGCTCACCACCATGGAAGGTATAACTGGAAGTCCCTAGCTGTTTGATACGGCGAAGACGTTGAAATTCTTTTGTATTGATCAAGTCATAGATGACCTGATTGTTTACATGGATGTAGTTGTGAACTGGGTCACGGAATACTTTTTCGTTCATATGACCATTATAGCAAAATCCTGCTCTTTTTGGTAAAATAGTAGGACAAGAGACAAGAAAGAGGATTTGATGTGAAGATTCGGATGCGAAATAGGATTCAGTTTGATGAACAATTGGAAGTCATTGACCAACTTTATGACGTGGAAGTGCATGAAAAAGGGGATTTTAGCTATCTGCTTTTTTATAATGAGAAAAAAGAAAAAGTAGTTATTAAATTCCATGGTCAAGAACTGGTGATGACCCGTTTCTCCAATCCGAAGACCATTATGCGTTTTCTCAGGGATAGTGATAGTTTAGCCTATATTCCGACTCCAATGGGGATGCAGGAATTTATCATTCAAACGAATCGTTATCAACTGGATGGGCAAAAGATTGAACTCGCCTATCAACTGCAAAACCAAGAGGGACACCCCTTTGCCAGCTATCAATTAGAAATTACTTGGGGATAAGAAAAAGGTTGGCGAATGCCAACCTTATTTGATATAGAGTTCTTGATTTTTTAGGACAATTTCACGAACACTTGCGAATTTCTTGAGTTTTTTCAGTTCTTCAGGATGGGTTACGAGAGTGATAACATAGCCCTCTTTGCCCATGCGACCTGTACGGCCAGCACGGTGGGTATAGGTTTCCATATCTCTAGGGACGTCGAAGTTTACGACACATTCTAGACTATCGATATCAATTCCACGAGCCAGAAGGTCAGTTGCAAGGAGCAGGGTTAGCCGCTTGTCCTTAAACTTTTCTAAGATGACTTTTCGAAATTTCACATTGACATCACTAGCGAGGGAAACGGCCAAGATATCCCGATACTGTAGTTTTTCCTCTGCACTTCCAAGGTCTGACAAGCTGTTAAAGAAGACCAGTCCGCGGAAATCCTCTACATGAGCCAGTTTTCGCAGCATATCTACTCGGTGACGTTGGTCTACCTGCATGTAGAAATGTTGAATGTTGTCTAACTTTTGATCAGAGAGATCAATAGTGCGCGTGTTTGGTGCAATCTTTTCTTGGTCAAACTTGGTCGTCGCACTCATGTAGATGAGTTGGTGGTCACGAGGTGCGTAATGAGTGATTTTCTCGACAAAGTGAATTTGAGAATCATCGAGCAATTGGTCAAATTCATCCAGGATGATGGTTTCCACATTCATCATCTTGATTTTTTTCAATTTAATCAACTCAAAGATACGGCCAGGTGTTCCAATCAGAATTTCTGGTCCTTTTTTAAGACGTTCAATCTGGCGTTTCTGACTCGAACCTGATAAGAAGAGCTGAGCAGTTAAGCCGATAGCCTCTGCCCACGTTTTACACACGTCAAAAATCTGTCCAGCTAGTTCTGTATTTGGTGCTAGGATCAAGAGTTGTTGGGCTTTTTTCTTTTGTAGTCTGAGAAGACTTGGCAGGAGGTAAGCTAGGGTCTTACCAGTTCCTGTTGGGCTCACTCCTAGGAGGTTTTCTCCAGCGAGGATGGGTTCAAATAGTTGAATTTGAATGGGGGTAAATTCCTGGAAACCGAGCTGGTCGCTCAGTTCTTGCCATTCAGTCGGTAGTTTGGTTTTCATTTTTCTGCCTCAAATCTAATGCCAGCAGTCTGGCGCATGGTATAGAGTAAATCATGAACAGAGCCTGCATCATCCAGCCAGTTCTGGTAAAGTGTCTGGTCTGGTTGCTGGATCATCTGAGCAAACGCAGCAACTTCCTCAGTCATCGTATGAGGAGCATGTTGGATAGGGAGTTGAACTTGATTTCCTTGGTGGTCGCTAAAAATAGCTAAGCGGACATGCTCAATCGTGTTGAGGGTCAAGGTTCCATCTGCTGTGTAAATCTCACAAGGAAGATTGGAAGTGATGTTTTTCCCAGCCTTGATATGAACTTGAAAGTTAGGGTAGAAGAGGATACCATCTCCATTTAGGTCAATACTATTGTCAAGCTGTTGAGCCTGATAGGTCGCGTCCTGAGCTTTTCCAAAGAGGCGAACGGCAGCATAGAGAGGATAAATCCCTAGGTCCATAAGGGCTCCACCAGCAAAACGATCTGAAAAGACATTTGGCGTCTGTCCAGCTAACAAGTCAGGCATCTTGGAAGAATACTTGGCATAGTTGAAATCTGCTCCCAACACTTGCTTGTCTGCTAAAAAGTTTTTGATAGTGGCAAAGGCTTCCTCGTGGTAATTTCGAGCTGCCTCAAAGATAAAACAGTGATTTTTCTCAGCTGTCTGTCTCAAATTCAGCCATTCTTGTGGCTGAGTGACAGCTGGCTTTTCAAGAATGACGTGCTTACCAGCAGACAAGGCAGCCTTGGCTTGAACAAAATGCAAGGAGTTTGGACTGGCGATATAGACCACATCAAAGGAAGACTTAAAGAAGTCTTCTAATTGAACAAAGAGTTGGATATTTTCATAGCGAGAAGCAAAGGTTGCGGCAGTTTCTCGTTTTCTAGAATAGACTGCAACCAGCTGGTATTCTCCGCTAGCATGGGCTGCTTCTATGAAATGATGGCTGATAGCCCCTGTTCCGATGATACCTAATTTAAGCATAAATACTCCTTTTCCGACTTCAAATCCTTCCTTCATTATAACATAGAAAAGAAGGACTATCCAACAGATGGTAAAAATTTTCAAATGGGCTACGCATTTCTTGGAGAAAGTGGTACAATATTTAGATAAGTAGATGAAATGAGAAGGGGGAGAAGATGAGATTATTACCAATAAGAAAAATATCACGTCAGTCTAAGCGACTAGCGCTTTTTTTGACTTTTTGTGCAGGGTACGTCGATGCCTATACTTTTATCGTTCGAGGGAATACCCTTGTCGCTGGACAGACTGGGAATGTCGTTTTTCTTTCTGTAGGACTCATTCAACAAAATGTATCGGATGCTAGTGCTAAAGTAATGACCTTGCTTTTCTTTATGATGGGTGTTTTTTTTCTGACATTGTATAAGGAAAAACTACGAATTGTTAAAAAGCCGATTTTGTCCTTGATTCCTCTTGCAGTCCTGTCCCTAATTATAGGCTTTGTGCCGCAAACGGTTGATAATATCTATCTCGTACCGCCCTTGGCCTTTTGTATGGGTCTGGTGACAACTGCTTTTGGAGAAGTGTCAGGTATTGCCTATAATAATGCTTTTATGACAGGGAATATTAAACGTACCATGTTGGCTTTTGGAGATTATTTCCGGACCAAGCATACGCCTTTCCTACGAGAGGGCTTGATTTTTGTTAGCTTGCTTAGCAGTTTTGTCTTTGGAGTTGTTTTTTCAGCTTATTTGACGATTTATTATCAGGAGAAGACAATTCTAGGTGTTCCTCTTATGATGAGTATCTTTTACTTCAGTATGCTTTTTGCTTTTTGGAGAAAAAAAGGGAAAGAAAAAGCTTAAATTTGATTGATTTCGCTTGTAAGAAAAAAGAAGATATGCTATACTTGAAGAGTTGACTATGCACAGTCCTGTGCAACCGCACGAACATCGTTGCTCACATAGTGAGTATAAAGTGGTTCGTCCCACGATGCTAGGCGAGTCTTCACAAAAATACGGGGAAACCCTAAAAATCATAGGAGGTGCATAATGAGCACATACGCAATTATCAAAACTGGCGGAAAACAAGTTAAAGTTGAAGTTGGACAAGCAGTTTACGTTGAAAAATTGAACGTTGAAGCTGGTCAAGAAGTTACTTTTAACGAAGTTGTTCTTGTTGGTGGTGAAAACACTGTTGTCGGAACTCCACTTGTTGCTGGAGCTACTGTAGTTGGAACTGTTGAAAAACAAGGAAAACAAAAGAAAGTTGTTACTTACAAGTACAAACCTAAAAAAGGTAGCCACCGTAAACAAGGTCACCGTCAACCATATACAAAAGTTGTCATCAACGCGATCAACGCTTAATTTTAAGGAGAACACATGATACAAGCAGTCTTTGAGAGAGCCGAAGATGGCGAGCTGAGGAGTGCGGAAATTACTGGACACGCCGAAAGTGGCGAATACGGCTTAGATGTCGTGTGTGCATCGGTTTCTACGCTTGCCATTAACTTTGTCAATTCCATTGAGAAATTTGCAGGCTACGAACCAATCTTAGAATTAAACGAAGATGAAGGTGGCTATCTAAAGGTTGAAATACCAGCGGATCTTCCTTCACACCAGAGAGAAATGACCCAGTTATTCTTCGAATCATTTTTCTTAGGTATGGCAAACTTATCGGAGAACTCTTCTGAGTTCGTCCAAACCAGAGTTATCACAGAAAACTAACACGGAGGAAAACATTATGTTAAAAATGACTCTTAACAACTTGCAACTTTTCGCCCACAAAAAAGGTGGAGGTTCTACATCAAACGGACGTGATTCACAAGCGAAACGTCTTGGAGCTAAAGCAGCTGACGGACAAACTGTAACAGGTGGATCAATCCTTTACCGTCAACGTGGTACACACATCTACCCAGGTGTAAACGTTGGACGTGGTGGAGACGATACTTTGTTCGCTAAAGTTGAAGGCGTAGTACGCTTTGAACGTAAAGGTCGCGATAAGAAACAAGTTTCTGTTTACCCAATCGCTAAATAAAAAGGTCCAGTGAACCTTTTTATTCCGAGCCTTGAAATGAAAAGGCGAGGAAGCTACAAGTAGCATTAAATAAGGCTTTCCGAGTTTTCGGAAAGCCTATTTTTTTGTTTTGATACCCAAAATGATACCCATATTTTTTAAGTCTTGTGTAGTTGGATTTTATCGTGGATATTCTTTTCCCTTTGTTGAAAACTTCTGAATTATGGTATAATAAACAGATAGAGAAGTTGGGGGTAAAAGATGAACATTCAACAATTACGCTATGTTGTGGCTATTGCCAATAGTGGTACTTTCCGTGAAGCTGCTGAAAAGATGTATGTTAGTCAGCCAAGTCTGTCTATTTCTGTGCGCGATTTGGAAAAAGAGCTGGGATTTAAAATTTTCCGTCGGACGAGTTCGGGGACTTTCTTAACCCGTCGTGGTATGGAATTTTATGAGAAAGCGCAAGAATTAGTCAAAGGCTTTGATGTTTTTCAAAATCAGTATGCCAATCCTGAAGAAGAGAAGGATGAATTTTCCATTGCCAGTCAGCACTATGACTTCTTGCCACCAACCATTACGGCTTTTTCAGAACGTTATCCTGACTATAAGAACTTTCGTATCTTTGAGTCTACCACAGTTCAAATCTTAGACGAAGTGGCCCAAGGACACAGTGAGATTGGGATTATCTACCTTAACAACCAAAATAAAAAGGGCATCATGCAACGGGTTGAAAAGCTTGGTTTAGAAGTTATTGAACTAATTCCTTTCCAGACTCACATTTATCTTCGTGAAGGACATCCTTTAGCACAGAAAGAGGAATTGGTAATGGAGGATCTAGCGGATCTGCCAACGGTTCGGTTTACTCAGGAAAAAGATGAGTATCTATACTATTCAGAGAACTTTGTCGACACAAGCGCGAGCTCGCAGATGTTCAATGTGACGGACCGTGCTACTTTGAATGGTATTTTGGAGCGGACGGATGCTTATGCGACTGGATCTGGATTTTTAGATAGTGACAGTGTTAATGGGATTACAGTCATTCGTCTCAAGGATAATCTAGATAATCGCATGGTCTATGTCAAACGGGAAGAAGTTGAGCTTAGCCAAGCTGGGACTCTCTTTGTAGAAGTCATGCAAGAATATTTTGATCAAAAGAGGAAATCATGAAAAAAAGAGGAATAGTAGCAGTCATTATACTGCTTTTGATTGGGCTGGATCAGTTGGTCAAAAATTATGTTGTCCAGCAGATTCCACTGGGTGAGGTGCGTTCGTGGATCCCTAATCTCGTTAGCTTGACCTACCTGCAAAATAGAGGGGCAGCCTTCTCCATGTTGCAAGATCAGCAGTGGTTATTTGCTGTCATTACACTGGTCGTTATGGTCGGTGCCATTTGGTATTTACATAAACACATGGAGGATTCTCTCTGGTTAGTTTTTGGACTGATTTTGATCATCGCGGGAGGTCTGGGCAACTTTATCGACAGAATGAGTCAAGGTTTTGTGGTGGATATGTTTCACCTAGACTTTATCAACTTTGCGATTTTCAATGTTGCTGACAGCTATTTGACAGTTGGTGTCATTGTTCTATTGATTGCAATGCTTAAAGAGGAAGTAAATGGAAATAAAAATTGAAACTGGTGGGCAACGTCTAGACAAGGCTCTGTCGGATCTGACAGAATTGTCACGCAGTCTCGCGAATGAACAAATCAAGGCTGGACAAGTCTTGGTGAATGGGCAAGCCAAGAAAGCCAAATACACTGTCCAAGAGGGGGATGTGGTCACTTACCATGTGCCAGAACCGGAGGTTTTGGAGTATGTAGCTGAGAATCTTCCGCTCGAGATCATCTACCAAGATGAGGATGTAGCCGTTGTCAACAAACCTCAAGGGATGGTGGTTCATCCGAGCGCCGGTCATACTAGCGGAACCTTGGTCAATGCCCTCATGTACCATATCAAGGACTTGTCAGGTATCAATGGGGTCCTCCGTCCAGGAATTGTTCACCGCATTGACAAGGACACGTCTGGTCTCCTCATGATTGCGAAGAATGATGAGGCTCACTTAGCACTCGCTCAAGAACTTAAGGATAAGAAGTCTCTCCGCAAATATTGGGCGATTGTTCATGGCAATCTTCCAAATGATCGTGGTGTGATTGAAGCACCTATTGGTCGTAGCGAAAAAGACCGTAAGAAACAGGCAGTGACTGCTAAAGGAAAGCCTGCAGTGACGCGTTTTCAAGTCTTGGAACGTTTTGGTGATTATAGCTTAGTGGAGTTGCAACTGGAAACAGGACGTACCCACCAAATCCGTGTTCACATGGCTTATATCGGCCATCCAGTCGCTGGTGATGAGGTCTATGGTCCACGCAAAACCTTGAAAGGACATGGACAATTCCTCCATGCTAAAACTCTAGGTTTTACCCATCCGAGAACAGGTGAGACCTTGGAATTCACAGCAGATATTCCAGAGATTTTTAAAGAAACGCTGGAAAGATTGCGTCAAACTGAGAATAGATAAAAGAGTTGAGATAGCTGTCTCAACCTTTTTCATTTCAAGTCTTTTCTATTTTAAAGCATTCATGTTATAATGGATAAATATGAAGAATCGGAGTGAGAATATGAACTACAAACGAATCGTCTTTAAGGTGGGGACTTCGTCCTTGACAAATGAAGACGGGAGTTTATCAAGAAGTAAAGTAAAGGTAATTACCCAGCAATTGGCTATGCTGCATGAGGCTGGACATGAGTTGATTTTAGTGTCATCTGGGGCAGTAGCGGCAGGGTTTGGAGCTTTGGGTTTTAAAAAACGTCCGACCAAGATTGCTGATAAACAAGCTTCGGCTGCGGTTGGTCAGGGACTTTTGTTGGAGGAATACACAACCAACCTCCTCATGCGCCAGATCGTTTCAGCACAAATCTTGCTGACCCAGGATGATTTTGTGGATAAGCGCCGTTATAAAAATGCCCATCAGGCCTTGTCTGTATTGCTCCATCGTGGTGCCATTCCCATCATCAATGAAAATGATAGTGTCGTCATTGACGAACTCAAGGTGGGTGATAATGACACTCTGAGTGCCCAGGTAGCGGCGATGGTCCAAGCGGACCTTTTAGTTCTCTTGACCGATGTGGACGGTCTCTATACCGGAAATCCCAACTCAGATCCAACAGCCAAACGTTTGGAGAAAATCGAGACTATCAATCGTGAGATTATTGATATGGCTGGTGGAGCAGGTTCTTCAAATGGAACTGGGGGTATGCTGACAAAAATTAAGGCGGCTACGATTGCAACGGAGTCGGGTGTACCAGTCTATATTTGCTCCTCCTTGAAATCTGATGCCTTGATTGAGGCAGCTGAAGAAACTAGGGATGGTTCCTTCTTTGTTGCGCAAGAGAAGGGACTTCGTACCCAGAAACAATGGCTGGCCTTCTATGCTCAAAGTCAGGGAACGATTTGGGTAGATGGTGGAGCTGCAGAGGCACTTTCAAAAAACGGGAAAAGTCTCCTTTTATCGGGTGTGGTAGAAGTGGAAGGAAACTTCTCTTACCACGATATTGTCACAGTGGCTGATAAAGAAACGGGTCAATCTCTTGGGAAGGGACGTGTCCAATTTGGTGTCTCAGCCCTAGAAGATATGCTCCGTTCTCAAAAAGCTAAGGGAGTCTTAATTCACCGTGATGACTGGATTTCCATTACTCCTGAAATCCAGCTGCTCTTTAGAGAATTTTAGAGGTGAACGATGGTAAGTACACAAGAACAATTTGAACAGGTACAGGCTGTTAAGAAATCAATCAATACTGCTAGTAAAGTAGTGAAAAACCAAGCCTTGCTAGCCATGGCTGATCAGTTATTGGCAGCTACTGAGGAGATTCTAGAGGCCAATGCCCTCGATATGGCAGCGGCCAAGGGGAAAATCTCAGATGTCATGCTAGACCGTCTTTATTTGGATGAGGGACGTATAGAAGCGATGGCAAGAGGGATTCGTGAAGTGGTTGCTTTACCAGATCCTATTGGTGAAGTCCTAGAAACAAGTCAGCTTGAAAATGGCTTGGTTATTACCAAGAAACGTGTGGCCATGGGGGTTATTGGTATTATCTATGAAAGTCGTCCAAATGTGACGTCTGATGCGGCTGCCTTGGCTCTCAAAAGTGGCAATGCGGTCGTTCTTCGTAGTGGCAAGGATGCCTATCAAACAGCTCATGCTATTGTCACAGCCTTAAAGAAGGGCTTGGAGACGACTACCATTCATCCAGAGGTGATTCAACTAGTAGAAGATACTAGCCGTGAAAGCAGCTATGCTATGATGAAGGCCAAGGGTTATCTAGACCTTCTCATACCTCGTGGAGGTGCTGGTTTGATCAATGCTGTTGTTGAAAATGCTATCGTGCCTGTTATCGAGACAGGAACTGGGATTGTCCATGTCTATGTGGATAAGGATGCAGATGAAGACAAGGCTCTATCGATCATCAACAATGCTAAAACCAGTCGTCCTTCTGTCTGCAATGCTATGGAAGTTTTACTGGTTCATGAAGACAAGGCAGCGGATTTCCTTCCTCGCTTGGAACAAGTTCTGGTTACAAGTCGGAAAGAAGCTGGCCTGGAGTCAATTCAATTCCGCTTGGATGAGAAAGCAAGTCAGTTTCTTTCAGGTCGAGAAGCTGAGGATCAAGACTTTGACACTGAGTTTTTAGATTATATCCTAGCGGTTAAGGTTGTGAGCAGTTTAGAAGAAGCAGTTGAGCATATTGAAGCTCACAGTACCCATCATTCGGATGCCATTGTGACGGAAAATGCTGAAGCTGCAGCTTACTTTACAGATCAAGTGGACTCTGCCGCAGTTTATGTCAATGCCTCGACTCGTTTCACTGATGGTGGCCAGTTTGGTCTTGGATGTGAGATGGGGATTTCTACTCAGAAACTGCATGCGCGTGGGCCTATGGGATTGAAAGAGTTGACCAGTTACAAGTATGTGGTTACTGGTGACGGACAGATAAGGGAGTAAGAGATGAAGATTGGATTTATCGGTTTGGGAAATATGGGTTCTAGCTTGGCTAAGGCTGTTTTGCAGGCCAAGACGGGTGCTCAGATTCTCCTTGCCAATCGTAGTCAAGCAAAAGTAGATGCTTTCATTGCCAACTTTGGTGGTCAGGCTTCCAGCAATGACGAAATCTTCGCAGAAGCAGATGTGATTTTTCTAGGAGTTAAGCCTGCTCAGTTTTCTGAACTGCTTTCTCAATACCAGACCATCCTTGAAAAGAGAGAGAGTCTTCTTTTGATTTCCATGGCAGCTGGACTGACTTTGGAAAAACTAGCGAGTCTTTTGCCAAGTCAACACCGGATTATTCGCATCATGCCTAATACACCAGTGGTTATCGACCAAGGAGTGATTAGTTATGCCATGTCAGCAAATTGTCGTGCTGAGGACAGGGAACTCTTTTGTCAGCTTTTAGCCAAGGCTGGTCTTTTGGTTGAGCTGGGAGATGGCTTAATCGATGCTGCGACAGGTCTTGCAGGTTGTGGACCAGCCTTTGTCTACCTCTTTATCGAGGCTTTGGCAGATGCAGGTGTTCAGACAGGATTGCCCCGAGAAAGGGCCTTGAAAATGGCAGCCCAAACAGTAGTCGGCGCTGGACAAATGGTCCTCGAAAGCCAGCAACATCCTGGAGTTTTGAAAGACCAAGTTTGCAGTCCAGGTGGTTCGACTATCGCTGGTGTAGCAAGTCTGGAAGAACATGCCTTTAGAGGCACCGTCATGGACGCAGTTCATCAAGCCTACAAACGAACACAAGAATTAGGTAAATAAGAGGTTGGATGACTCCCAGCCTCTTTTATGGTCGATTGAATGGAGAAGACACAAAAAGATTGTCACAAAAACCTATTTTTTTGATAGAATAGAAGGTAGAAAAAAAGAAATGAGTTAGACATGTCAAAAGGATTTTTAGTCTCTCTTGAGGGACCAGAGGGAGCAGGAAAGACCAGTGTTTTAGAGACTCTGCTCCCAATTTTAAAGGAAAAAGGAGTAGAAGTGCTGACGACCCGTGAGCCAGGTGGAGTCTTGATTGGTGAGAAGATTCGTCAAGTGATTTTGGACCCAAGTCATACTCAGATGGATCCTAAAACAGAGCTTCTTCTTTATATTGCCAGTCGCAGACAGCACTTGGTGGAAAAAGTTCTCCCAGCCCTTGAAGCTGGCAAGTTGGTCATTATGGACCGCTTCATCGATAGTTCCGTTGCTTATCAAGGATTTGGTCGTGGCTTGGATATTGATGCCATTGCTTGGCTCAATCACTTTGCAACAGATGGCCTCAAACCCGACTTGACACTCTATTTTGACATTGAGGTGGAAGAAGGACTGGCTCGCATTGCTGCCAATAGTGATCGCGAGGTCAATCGTTTGGACTTGGAAGGCTTGGACTTGCACAAGAAAGTTCGTAAAGGCTACCTTTCTCTTCTGGACAAAGAAGGAAATCGCATTGTCAAGATTGATGCAAGTCTTCCTTTGGAGCAAGTTGTGGAAACGACCAAGGCTGTCTTATTTGACAGAATGGGCTTGGATAAATGAAACAAGATCAACTAAAAGCTTGGCAGCCAGAACAGTTTGACCGTTTTGTCCGTATCCTAGAACAAGATCAGCTTAATCACGCCTATCTCTTTTCAGGTTTCTTTGGAAGCTTGGAAATGGCACAGTTTTTGGCTAAGAGCCTCTTTTGTACGGATAAAGTAGGCGTTCTACCATGTGAGAAATGCCGAAACTGTAAGCTGATTGAACAGGAAGAATTTCCCGATGTTACTTTAATCAAGCCAGTCAATCAGGTCATCAAGACAGAACGCATTCGAGAATTGGTAGGACAGTTTTCCCAAGCAGGGATTGAAAGTCAGCAGCAGGTTTTTATTATCGAGCAGGCGGAGAAAATGCATCCCAACGCAGCCAATTCTCTGCTCAAGGTCATCGAAGAACCCCAGAGTGAAGTTTACATTTTCTTCTTGACCAGCGATGAGGAAAAGATCTTGCCAACTATCCGGAGTCGTACCCAGATTTTCCACTTTAAAAAGCAAGAAGAAAAACTCATCCATCAATTAGATCAAGCAGGTTTAGTCAAGAAAAAAGCGACTCTTTTGGCCCAGTTTTGTCAGTCACGAGCTGAAGCTGAAAAACTGGCAAATCAGGCAAATTTTTGGACCTTGGTGGATGAAAGTGAACGCTTGCTAACTTGGTTACTAGCTAAGAAAAAAGAAAGTTATCTCCAAGTTGCTAAATTAGCCAACTTGGCAGATGACAAGGAAAAACAAGATCAGGTTTTGCGAATCCTCGAAGTGCTCTGTGGACAGGACCTCCTGCAAGCAAGAATTCGACAGATTTTACAAGATTTGCTAGAAGCTAGAAAAATGTGGCAGGCTAATGTCAGCTTTCAAAATGCCATGGAATATCTGGTCTTGAAAGAAATATAAACTCATACTCTTCGAAAATCAAATTCAAACCACGTCAACGTCGCCTTGCCGTACTCAAGTACAGCCTGCGGCTAGTTTCCTAGTTTGCTCTTTGATTTTCATTGAGTATTAAAAATGAACGATATAGAAAGGAAAGGGCTGGTTTATGGACAAAAAAGAATTATTTGACGCGCTGGATGATTTTTCCCAACAGTTACTGGTGACCTTGGCCGATGTGGAAGCCATCAAGAAAAATCTCAAGAGCCTGGTAGAGGAAAATACAGCTCTTCGATTGGAAAATAGTAAGTTGCGCGAACGCTTAGGCGAGGTGGAAGCAGATACACCCGTTAAGGCTAAGCATGTTCGTGAAAGCGTCCGTCGAATCTATAAAGACGGGTTTCACGTATGTAATGATTTTTACGGCCAACGCCGAGAGCAGGACGAAGAATGTATGTTCTGTGATGAGTTGTTATATAGGGAGTAAGCATGCAGATTCAAAAAAGTTTTAAGGGACAATCTCCCTATGGCAAGCTTTACCTAGTAGCAACGCCGATTGGCAATCTAGACGATATGACTTTTCGTGCTATCCAGACTTTGAAAGAGGTGGACTGGATTGCTGCTGAGGACACGCGCAATACAGGACTTTTGCTCAAACATTTTGACATTTCCACCAAGCAGATCAGTTTTCACGAGCACAATGCCAAGGAAAAGATTCCTGATTTGATTGGTTTCTTGAAAGCGGGACAAAGTATCGCTCAGGTTTCTGACGCGGGTCTGCCTAGTATCTCGGACCCTGGTCATGATTTGGTCAAGGCAGCTATTGAGGAAGAAATCGCAGTTGTTACCGTTCCAGGTGCCTCTGCAGGAATTTCTGCCTTGATTGCCAGTGGCCTAGCGCCACAGCCACATATCTTTTACGGTTTCTTACCGAGAAAGTCTGGCCAGCAAAAGCAATTTTTCGACTTAAAAAAAGATTACCCAGAAACTCAGATTTTCTATGAATCCCCCCACCGTGTAGCGGATACGTTAGAAAATATGCTAGAAGTCTACGGTGATCGCTCGGTAGTCTTGGTCAGAGAATTGACTAAAATCTATGAAGAATACCAACGAGGAAAGATTTCAGAGCTACTAGAAAGCATAGCTGAAACGCCACTCAAGGGCGAATGCCTTCTCATCATTGAGGGTGCCAGTCAGGATGTGGAGGAAAAGGACGAGGAGGACTTGTTTTCAGATATCCAAGCACGCATCCAAGAAGGCATGAAGAAAAATCAAGCCATTAAGGAAGTTGCGAAACTCTACATGTGGAATAAAAGTCAACTCTATGCTGCCTACCACGACTGGGAAAAAAATCAAGAAAGTGATTAAACAGGGAAGTTTGCCTTCTTCCCGAAGTGAATATAGCAATCATTAGTATTTTGCTACGAATGCTTATTTGGAGGGGAAATGAAAAGCAAAGTGATTAAGAAGGTAGTTGGTTTACTGTTCCCTATTCTCACATTATTTATGTTGTCTGCATGTAACAACAGAGTCGATCGTGATTTAGCTAAAACAGCTATTTCAAACATTCGTTCTGTAGTAGAAGCTGCAGGGTTAGAAGCAGAAGGATACTCGACAGCTGATACCTTTGGATATTATGGATCTCCGTTTTACGTTGAAGGAAATACGAAATTTGTTGATGTCTATGTGGATTTTGAAAAAGATTATGTTGAGAGCACTCCAGTCCTTAAATACAATTCGAGGCTTAAAGAAGTTGAAAAGAAAAAATTCTTTGGTTTTTCCAAGAAAACAGTCTACCGTTTAGAAATGGAGTATGTTTCTGGTGATGACAACTATGACCGACTTGAGGAAGCTTATAATATATTACTTCAAAGTGGTAGCTTGACTTCAACATATTTAAGCGATGATGTGATTAGGAATCTTTATATTAAAAATTCAATTGAATTGGACTCATTTGACTCCAATTATTCTTTGGTTCCAAAAAAAGAATATAGTGGCAACCCCAAAACCCGTCTTGAAGAGAGAGATAAAAGAGAGGCAATTTTGAAGACGGATGTAGAAGAACTCACTCCCTTAATTGAGGACCTAGACTCAAGTAGAGTCAACAATCTTGATGAAGAGACGCTTGTTCGTAATCGAGATCTACTTTTAAAAAGAGTTGCTGACAATCGTTCGACCTTTAGTATTCGAATACGTATTGATATAGAGCAGGTACGAAGACAAAACCTACAAGTAACTAATGAAGATATTGACAATTGGACGGATTCTGATTTCGAATACTTACTTGCCCAAATACTTCAAAGCGATAAACTACCTAAGAATACAGAAGTACGTTTTACTATAAAATATGGAAGCAAACTGAATTGGGAGACATTCAATTTTAATAAAGAATAATTTTTGAAAGACATTCAGGAATTCTCCTGTCTGTCTTTTTACTTAGTTTTTTGGTATAATGGACCAAGCATGAATTTAGAAAGATTTGTGGGTGTCAAATAGTCTAGTAGCTTGTTTTTATTTGGACTTAGTTTCCACCCAAAGAGGTATTAGTGTCGTGTCTCAATCTTATATCAATGTTATCGGAGCAGGTTTGGCAGGGTCTGAAGCAGCCTACCAAATCGCAGAACGTGGTATTCCAGTTAAACTCTATGAAATGCGTGGTGTCAAGTCAACACCCCAGCACAAAACAGACAATTTTGCTGAGTTGGTTTGTTCCAATTCTCTTCGTGGGGATGCCCTGACAAATGCTGTCGGGCTCCTCAAGGAAGAAATGCGTCGCTTGGGTTCTGTTGTCTTGGAATCAGCAGAAGCTACACGTGTTCCTGCAGGCGGAGCCCTTGCGGTGGACCGTGATGGTTTCTCTCAAATGGTGACTGAAAAAGTGGCCAATCATCCCTTGATTGAAGTGGTTCGTGATGAAATTACAGAATTGCCAACTGACGTTATTACTGTGGTCGCTACTGGTCCTTTGACTAGTGATGCCTTAGCTGAAAAGATTCATGCCCTTAATGATGGGGATGGATTCTATTTCTACGATGCGGCGGCGCCGATTATCGACGTTAACACCATTGATATGAGCAAGGTCTATCTCAAGTCTCGTTATGATAAGGGAGAAGCAGCCTACCTCAACGCTCCAATGACCAAACAAGAGTTTATGGATTTCCATGAAGCCTTGGTCAATGCGGAAGAAGCACCGCTCAATTCCTTTGAAAAAGAAAAGTACTTTGAAGGTTGTATGCCTATCGAAGTCATGGCTAAGCGTGGCATTAAAACCATGCTTTATGGTCCTATGAAACCAGTTGGTCTGGAGTACCCAGACGACTATACGGGGCCTCGTGATGGCGAGTTCAAAACACCGTATGCAGTTGTCCAGCTTCGTCAGGACAATGCGGCTGGTAGCCTCTATAATATCGTCGGTTTCCAGACCCACCTCAAATGGGGAGAACAAAAGCGTGTCTTCCAAATGATTCCAGGTCTTGAAAATGCGGAGTTTGTTCGTTATGGGGTCATGCACCGCAATTCTTACATGGATTCACCAAATCTTCTTGAGCAAACCTATCGTTCTAAGAAACAACCAAACCTTTTCTTTGCTGGTCAGATGACGGGTGTGGAAGGCTATGTTGAGTCAGCGGCATCAGGTCTAGTTGCAGGTATTAACGCGGCTCGTCTCTTCAAGGGAGAAAGTGAGGCTATTTTCCCAGAGACAACAGCGATTGGAAGTCTGGCGCATTACATCACTCATGCAGATAGCAAACATTTCCAACCCATGAATGTCAATTTTGGGATTATCAAGGAATTGGAAGGCGAGCGTATCCGTGATAAGAAGGCCCGTTATGAAAAAATTGCAGAGCGTGCTCTTACCGACTTAGAGGAATTTTTAACGGTCTAATTTTTTTTTAAAGAATTGCTCATGATACTATAAAAATCTTAGAAATTGTGATAAAATAGGTAGGATAAAAAAAGGAGAGTAAAATGGCGAACCCCAAGTATAAACGTATTTTAATCAAGTTATCAGGTGAAGCCCTTGCCGGTGAGCGTGGCGTAGGGATTGATATCCAAACAGTTCAAACAATTGCAAAAGAGATTCAAGAAGTTCATAGCTTAGGTATCGAAATTGCCCTTGTTATTGGTGGAGGAAATCTCTGGCGTGGAGAACCTGCTGCAGAAGCAGGAATGGACCGCGTTCAGGCCGATTACACTGGAATGCTTGGGACCGTGATGAATGCTCTTGTGATGGCAGATTCATTGCAACAAGTTGGTGTCGATACGCGTGTGCAAACAGCCATTGCCATGCAACAAGTGGCAGAACCTTATGTACGTGGACGTGCTCTTCGCCACCTTGAAAAAGGCCGTATCGTTATCTTTGGTGCTGGTATTGGTTCACCTTACTTCTCAACCGATACAACAGCAGCCCTTCGTGCAGCTGAAATCGAAGCAGATGCCATTCTTATGGCTAAAAATGGTGTAGACGGTGTTTACAATGCTGATCCTAAGAAAGACAAGACAGCCGTTAAGTTTGAAGAATTGACCCACCGTGACGTTATCAATAAAGGTCTTCGTATCATGGACTCAACTGCTTCAACCCTCTCTATGGACAACGACATTGACTTGGTTGTCTTCAACATGAACCAACCAGGTAACATCAAACGTGTCGTATTTGGTGAAAATATCGGAACAACAGTTTCAAACAATATCGAAGAAAAGGAATAAGAAAATTATGGCTAATGCAATTGTAGAAAAAGCTAAAGAGAGAATGACCCAGTCTCACCAATCACTTGCTCGTGAATTTGGTGGTATCCGTGCCGGTCGTGCCAACGCGAGCTTGCTAGACCGTATCCACGTAGAATACTATGGAGTCGAAACTCCTCTTAACCAAATCGCTTCAATTACCATTCCAGAAGCGCGTGTTTTGTTGGTAACACCATTTGACAAGTCTTCATTGAAAGACATCGAACGTGCCTTGAACGCTTCTGATCTTGGTATCACACCAGCTAATGATGGTTCTGTGATCCGCTTGGTTATCCCTGCCCTTACAGAAGAAACTCGTCGTGACCTTGCTAAAGAAGTGAAGAAGGTCGGTGAAAATGCTAAAGTGGCTGTCCGCAACATCCGCCGCGACGCTATGGACGAAGCTAAGAAGCAAGAAAAAGCAAAAGAAATCACTGAAGACGAATTGAAGACTCTTGAAAAAGATATTCAAAAAGTAACAGACGACGCTGTCAAACACATCGACGACATGACTGCCAATAAAGAAAAAGAAATCTTGGAAGTCTAAAAATAAACAGAAAAACTCAGTTGGCATTGCTGGCTGAGTTTTATTCGAAAGAAGGAAATATGAATACAAATCTTGCAAGTTTTATCGTTGGACTCATCATCGATGAAAATGACCGTTTTTACTTTGTGCAAAAGGATGGTCAGACCTATGCTCTTGCTAAGGAAGAAGGTCAACATACAGTAGGGGATACGGTCAAAGGTTTTGCCTATACAGATATGAAGCAAAAACTCCGCTTGACCACTCTAGAAGTGACTGCTACTCAGGACCAATTTGGCTGGGGAACCGTAACAGAAGTTCGTAAGGACTTGGGTGTTTTTGTCGATACCGGTCTACCTGATAAGGAAATCGTTGTGTCACTCGATATCCTCCCTGAACTCAAGGAACTCTGGCCTAAGAAAGGTGACAAACTCTACATCCGTCTTGAAGTGGACAAGAAAGACCGAATCTGGGGACTCTTGGCTTATCAGGAAGACTTCCAACGTCTGACTCGTCCTGCCTACAACAACATGCAGAACCAAAACTGGCCAGCCATTGTTTACCGTCTCAAGCTGTCAGGGACCTTTGTCTATCTGCCAGAGAATAACATGCTTGGTTTCATTCACCCAAGTGAGCGCTACGCAGAGCCACGTTTAGGCCAAGTGCTAGATGCGCGGGTCATCGGTTTCCGTGAAGTGGACCGTACCTTGAACCTATCCCTCAAACCACGTTCCTTTGAAATGTTGGAAAATGATGCTCAGATGATTTTGACCTACTTGGAAAGCAATGGCGGTTTCATGACCTTAAATGATAAGTCATCTCCTGAGGACATCAAGGCAACCTTTGGTATCTCTAAAGGTCAGTTCAAGAAAGCACTCGGTGGCTTGATGAAGGCTAGTAAAATCAAGCAAGACCAGTTTGGTACAGAGTTGATTTAAACCTTATAGACATGATAAAGAAACTTGAAGAAATGAGTTTAGAGGAACTCTGGCAACTTTTTCCTATTTTTCTAGTAGAGCACAAGTCAGAGTGGAAAGACTGGTATGAATCGGAAAAAACAAGTCTGAAAAAAATATTGGGTGCAAATGTTATTAAAAGAATAGAACATATCGGTAGCACTGCTATCTCTAATATTTGGGCCAAAAATATCGTTGATATTCTGCTAGAAGTAGGTAGAATAGAGGATTTAGCAAGAGTCAGGGATTTATTGGTGAAGAATGGGTGGCTAGTGATGTCGGAGAGTCCTAACAGGATTTCGCTAAATAAAGGATATACAGAGCAGGGATTTGCTGAGAAAGTTTTTCATCTACATTTGCGAATGACGGGAGATCATGACGAGATTTATTTTAGAGATTATCTCTGCCAGCATCCAGATATTGCCCAAGCGTATCAGGAATTAAAACTCAGTTTGTGGAAACAATTTGAACACAATCGAGACGCCTATACTGATGCGAAAACGGATTTTATAAACCACTACGTTTCAGAGGCTAAGTCCAGTAATTTTTAAAAATCAGAAAAGTTTCATCAAAAAAAGTCTTGATAGGAGAAAGAATTGAGAAAATCATTTTACACTTGGCTCATGACCGAGCGCAATTCTAAAAGTAACAGTCCCAAAGCCATCTTGGCAGACCTCGCTTTTGAGGAGTCAGCCTTTCCAAAACACACGGATGATTTTGATGAGGTGAGTCGCTTTTTGGAGGAGCATGCCAGCTTCTCTTTTAACCTAGGAGACTTTGACGCCATCTGGCAAGAATACTTAGAACACTAGAGACAATGAGATGAGGCTAGTATTTTATTGTTCTCTTTGCTATAATAAAAAGAAATAAACGGATTAGAGAGGTTCTTTATTTGAAGGAACATTCAATAGACATTCAACTGAGTCATCCAGATGACTTGTTCCATCTTTTTGGTTCCAATGAGCGCCATCTTCGTTTGATGGAAGAAGAGCTCGATGTGGTGATTCATGCCCGTACGGAAATTGTCCAGGTTATTGGAGAAGAGTCTGCCTGTGAGGAAGCCCGTCAGGTTATCCAGGCTTTGATGGTCTTGGTGAATCGGGGGATGACCGTTGGCACGCCAGATGTGGTGACTGCGATTAGCATGGTCAAGAACGATGAAATCGACAAGTTTGTCGCCCTTTATGAAGAAGAAATTATCAAAGACAATACAGGGAAGCCGATTCGTGTCAAAACCTTAGGTCAAAAACTTTATGTGGACAGTGTCAAACAGCATGATGTGACCTTTGGAATCGGACCTGCAGGAACTGGGAAGACCTTTCTTGCAGTGACCTTGGCAGTGACAGCCCTTAAACGTGGGCAGGTCAAGCGAATTATCCTCACTCGACCAGCAGTCGAAGCTGGTGAGAGTCTAGGATTTCTTCCGGGTGATCTCAAGGAGAAGGTCGATCCATATCTTCGACCAGTTTATGATGCCTTGTATCAGATTCTCGGCAAAGACCAAACGACTCGTCTCATGGAGCGTGAGATTATCGAAATTGCGCCCCTTGCCTACATGCGTGGTCGGACCTTGGATGATGCCTTTGTCATTCTCGATGAGGCACAAAATACGACCATCATGCAGATGAAGATGTTCTTGACTCGTTTAGGCTTTAATTCGAAGATGATTGTCAATGGAGATATCAGCCAGATTGACCTGCCACGTAACGTCAAGTCCGGTTTGATTGATGCTCAAGAAAAGCTCAAGAACATTCACCAAATCGACTTTGTTCATTTTTCAGCCAAGGATGTGGTTCGTCATCCAGTTGTCGCTCAGATTATCCGAGCTTATGAACCAGCTCCAGTTAAGGTTGAAGAAAAGAAGGAAGAAACAGAATAGCAAAAAAGCAGTTCAGATGTGAACTGCTCTTTTTTAATGAGTGTATAGCTTTAAACAAGTTCGTCGATTGACGTGTGATCTTTATCGAGGCCTTGAGCAACTGGGAGGCTGGTCAAGTAACCTTGATAAGTGGTCACACCTTGACGCAAGCCTTCATCTTCAGCAATTGCTTGTGCGAATCCTTTGCCAGCCAATGCTTCGATATAAGGAAGAGTGACATTGGTTAGGGCGATGGTTGAAGTACGTGCAACCGCACCAGGGATATTGGCAACGGCATAGTGGAGAACACCGTATTTTTCATAGACAGGTTCATCGTGCGTTGTCACACGGTCAGCTGTCTCGATAACGCCACCTTGGTCAACGGCAACGTCAACGATGACAGAGCCTGGACGCATTTGTTTGACCATCTCATCTGTCACCAATTTTGGTGCTTTGGCACCAGGGATGAGAACCGCACCAATCACCACATCAGCATCTCTCACACTTGCTTCGATGTTGAATGAATTAGACATAAGAGTTTGGATTTGGTTTCCAAAGACTTCTTCTAGAACTGAGAGACGCTTCGCACTGATATCTAAAATAGTCACTTGAGCACCAAGACCAAGGGCGATGCGGGCAGCATGTGTACCGACGACACCACCACCGATGATGGTTACTTTTCCTTTTGGAACACCTGGTACACCACCAAGTAGAACACCAGAGCCACCAGCTTGCTTAGTAAGGAAGTGAGCTCCGATTTGAACAGCCATACGACCTGCAACCTCACTCATTGGAACGAGGAGAGGTAGTTGTCCTTGATTGTCACGAACAGTTTCATAGGCAATTCCTGTTGTTTTGGCTGCTAACATAGCATCTGCTAATTCTGGCGCAGCGGCCATGTGCAAGTAGGTGAAGAGGAGAAGGTCGTCGCGCAAATAACCGTATTCAGAAGCTAGTGGTTCTTTTACTTTTACGACTAACTCAGCTGCCCACGCTTCAGCAGCAGTAGCGACAATCTCAGCTCCTTGCTTTTGATAGTCCGCATCAGTAAATCCTGAACCGAGACCAGCATTTGTTTCGATGAGGACACGATGTCCACGACTGACTAAACTGTGGACGCCAGCAGGAGTGAGGGCAACACGGTTTTCATTATTTTTAATTTCTTTTGGGATTCCGATTAACATAGAGATAACCTACCTTTCAATTGACGGGATTGTTTTAGTTGTCACATTTCAGTTCATAAATCAAAAATGTGATGGTTTTATTGTATATGAAACCGCTTCAAAAATCAAGAAAAACTTGTCATCCAAATTTATTTATGCTAGACTAGTGAGAATCAAGCTCTAATGGAGGAAAAAGCATGGAATCAATATTTGTGAAATTTGCCCAGTATCCATCAATAGAAACGGAGCGTTTGTTGCTCCGACCTGTAACCTTGGACGATGCAGAAGCTATGTTTGAGTATGCCTCAGACAGAGAAAATACACGCTACACTTTTCCAACAAATCAAAGCTTAGAAGAAACCAAGAACAACATCGCTCAGTTTTACTTGGCTAATCCCTTGTGCCATTGGGGAATCGAATTAAAAAATAACGGCAAGTTTATTGGTACCATTGACTTGCACAAGATCGATACTGTTCTTAAGAAGGCAGCCATTGGCTACATTATCAATAAAAAATATTGGAATCAAGGATTGACGACAGAAGCTAATCGGGCCGTGATTGAACTGGCTTTTGAGAAGATTGGAATGAACAAGTTGACTGCTCTTCACGATAAAGACAATCCCGCATCAGGAAAGGTCATGGAGAAATCAGGTATGCGTTTTTCCCACGAAGAACCCTATGCCAGAATGGATAATAAAGAACCAGGACGAATCGTCACAAGAGTTCATTATGTCTTGACTAAGGAAGACTATTTTGCAAATAAATAAGCAGTTGAAAAGATTTTTCAGCTGTTTTTTCTTTCTCTTGCGAATAATCTAAGAGAGGAGAAAATATGGAAACAATTATCGAAAAAATCAAAGAGTATAAAATCATTGTCATCTGTGCTGTTTTAGGTTTGGCCTTGGGTGGATTTTTCCTACTAAAGCCAACTTCACAGAAACCCGTCACAGAAACAAACTTACAAGCTGAAGTTTCGGCCGTTTCAAAGGATTCATCGTCTGAAAAAGAAGTGAAGAAGGAGGAAAAGGAAGAGTCTCCTGAACAAGATCTGATCACAGTGGATGTCAAAGGTGCTGTCAAATCGCCAGGGATTTATGATTTGCCAGTAGGAAGTCGAGTTCATGATGCCGTTCAGAAGGCGGGTGGATTGACAGAGGAAGCAGATAGTAAGTCGCTTAATCTAGCACAGAAAGTCAGTGACGAGGCTCTTGTCTATGTTCCAACTAAGGGAGAAGAAGCAGCTAGTCAGCAGACTGCCTCTGGAACGACTCCTTCGACAAGTAAAGAAAAGAAGATCAACCTTAATAAAGCTAGTCTGGAAGAACTAAAACAGGTCAAAGGCTTGGGAGGAAAGCGAGCACAGGATATTATCGACCATCGTGAGGCAAATGGCCAGTTCAAGTCGGTTGATGAATTAAAGAAGGTCTCTGGTATTGGCGCTAAGACCATAGAAAAGCTAAAAGATTATGTCACAGTGGATTAAGAATTTCCCTATCCCCCTAATCTATCTGAGTTTTCTGTTACTCTGGCTTTACTATGCCATTTTAGGAGCGTCCTATCTCTCACTGCTAGGTTTTGTTTTTTTGCTCGTCTGCCTCTTTTTCCAATTTCCATGGAAATCTGCTGGAAAAGTTTTAGCGTTTTGTGGAGTTTTTGGTTTTTGGTTTTTGTTTCAAAACTGGCAACAGACACAAGCTAGTCAAAACCTAGTGGTTTCTGTTGAGAGGGTTCGGATTTTACCAGATACCATCAAAGTCAATGGAGACAGTCTGTCCTTTCGCGGCAAGGCTGACGGCCATACCTTCCAAGTTTACTATAAACTCCAGTCTGAGGAGGAGAAAGAGCTCTTTCAGACCTTAACAGACCTTCATGAGATAGAACTTGAAGGAAAACTTTCGGAGCCAGAAGGTCAGAGGAATTTTGGTGGATTTGACTATCAAGCCTATCTAAAGACTCAAGGAATTTACCAAACTTTGACTATCAAGAGTATCCAGTCAATGAAACAGGTTAGAAGTTGGGATATAGGAGAAAATCTGTCTGGTTTACGTCGGAAGGCTGTAGTTTGGATCAAGATGCACTTTCCAGATCCTATGCGCAACTATATGACAGGTCTTCTTTTAGGACATTTGGACACAGACTTTGAGGAGATGAATGAGCTCTATTCCAGTCTTGGAATTATCCATCTCTTTGCCTTGTCGGGTATGCAGGTGGGCTTCTTTATGGATGCCTTTAAGAAATTTCTCTTACGATTGGGCTTGACCCAAGAAAAGTTGAAGTGGCTAACTTATCCCTTTTCTCTTATCTATGCAGGTCTGACAGGATTTTCAGCATCGGTCATTCGCAGTCTCTTGCAAAAGTTACTGGCCCAACATGGTGTTAAGGGGTTGGATAATTTTGCCTTGACGGTCCTTGTCCTTTTTATCATTATGCCAAACTTTTTCCTAACTGCAGGAGGAGCCTTGTCCTGCGCATACGCTTTTATCTTGACCATGACTAGTAATGAAGAGGAGGGACTCAAGGCTGTTGCTAGGGAAAGTCTGGTCATTTCCTTAGGAATATTGCCTATTCTATCCTTCTATTTTGCAGAATTTCAGCCTTGGTCTATCCTTTTGACATTTGTCTTTTCCTTTCTGTTTGATGTGGTCTTCTTGCCACTTTTGTCCATCTTATTCATTCTGTCTTTTGTTTACCCAGTCACTCAGTTTAACTTTGTCTTTGAGTGGTTGGAGGGCGTCATTCGCTTGGTATCGCAGCTGGCAAGCAGGCCTCTGGTCTTTGGTCAACCCAACGCATGGCTTTTGATTCTACTGTTAGTTTCATTAGCCTTGGTCTATGACATGAGGAAAAACATCAAAAGACTAGCAGGAATCAGTCTTTTTATTGTGGGGCTCTTTTTCTTGACCAAGCATCCGTTGGAAAATGAAATTACCATGCTGGATGTTGGGCGAGGGGAGAGTATTTTCCTACGGGATGTAACTGGTAAAACTATTCTCATAGATGTAGGAGGTAAAGCAGAATCTGACAAGAAAATCCAAACTTGGCAGGAAAAGGCGACGACCAGCAATGCTCAGCGCACCTTGATTCCCTATCTTAAAAGTCGAGGAGTAGACAAGATTGACCAGCTGATTTTGACCAATACAGACAAGGAACATGTTGGTGATTTACTGGAGGTGACCAAGGCTTTCTATGTTGGGGAGATTTTAGTATCAAAAGGAAGTCTGACACAGAAGGAATTTGTAGCGGAACTAGAAGCAAGTCAAAACAAGGTACGTAGTGTGACAGCAGGGGAAAATTTGCCGATTTTTGGGAGTCAGTTAGAAGTCCTATCTTCAAGGCAGATTGGAGATGGGGATCGTGATGGTTCCCTGATTCTTTATGGGAAACTTTTGGATAAGCACTTTCTCTTCACAGGAAATTTGAAAGAGAAGGGAGAGAAGGATCTTCTAAAGCAATACCCTGACTTAGAGGTGGATGTCCTGAAAGCAGGCCAACACGGTGCTAAAACATCATCCAATTCAGCTTTCCTAGAACAGCTCAAACCGGAGTTCACTCTCATTTCAGTTGGAAAGAGCAATCGAGCAAAACTCCCTCATCAGGAAACCTTGACACAACTGGAAAATATCAAGAGTAAGATTTACCGAACTGACCAGCAAGGAGCTATCCGCTTTAAAGGATGGAATAGTTGGCGAATTGAAACGGTTCGATAAAATAGACAAACTTCTCGAAAAATTGACTTTTTATCTTGACAAGGGATAGAAAACTTGGTATCATATAAAAGTTGAGAAAAGCAGAAGTGAGAGCTTCTCGCCTTGTGACATCAAGTTGCCTGGCCCTACGGATGAAAAGTTTCTAAGAAACGCTATCATAACGTGCGGGCTTGTATTATTACGAGTCCGCTATTGTTTTTCTCTAATAATAAAAAAGAGGTGAAAACCATAGCAAAGCAAGACTTATTCATCAATGATGAAATTCGTGTACGTGAAGTTCGCTTGATCGGTCTTGAGGGGGAACAGCTAGGCATCAAGCCACTCAGCGAAGCGCAAGCATTGGCTGATAGTGCAAATGTTGACTTAGTATTGATTCAACCCCAAGCAAAACCGCCTGTTGCTAAAATTATGGACTACGGTAAGTTCAAATTTGAGTATCAGAAAAAGCAAAAAGAACAACGTAAAAAACAAAGTGTTGTTACTGTGAAAGAAGTTCGTCTGAGTCCAACTATTGACAAGGGTGACTTTGACACAAAACTTCGCAATGCACGCAAGTTCCTTGAAAAAGGAAATAAAGTTAAGGTATCCATTCGCTTTAAAGGGCGTATGATCACCCATAAAGAGATTGGTGCAAAAGTTTTAGCCGAGTTTGCTGAAGCAACACAAGATATTGCGATCATTGAACAACGAGCTAAGATGGATGGACGCCAAATGTTCATGCAGTTGGCGCCAGCAACTGACAAAAAATAATTGTCAGAAAGTTAAATAAAGGAGAAAAAATCATGCCAAAACAAAAAACACACCGCGCATCAGCTAAACGTTTCAAACGTACAGGTTCTGGTGGACTTAAACGTTTCCGTGCTTACACTTCTCACCGTTTCCACGGAAAAACTAAGAAACAACGTCGTCATCTTCGTAAAGCATCTATGGTGCATTCAGGAGATTTCAAACGTATCAAAGCAATGCTTACTCGCTTGAAATAATAGCCTAACAGTAAGTAAACAATTCTAGGAAATATTTGGAGGAAATAAAACATGGCACGTGTTAAAGGTGGCGTTGTATCACGCAAACGTCGTAAACGTATTCTTAAATTAGCAAAAGGTTACTATGGAGCTAAACACATCTTGTTCCGTACTGCAAAAGAACAAGTAATGAACTCTTACTACTATGCATACCGTGACCGTCGTCAGAAAAAACGTGACTTCCGTAAATTGTGGATCACTCGTATCAATGCGGCAGCTCGTTTGAACGGACTTTCATACTCACAATTGATGCATGGTTTGAAATTGGCTGAAATCGAAGTTAACCGTAAAATGCTTGCTGACTTGGCTGTTAACGATGCAGCAGCTTTCACAGCTCTTGCAGATGCAGCTAAAGCAAAACTTGGTAAATAATGACAAACTGTTTCATTCTTACTCTCGTGGTTTTTACCGCAAGAGTAGGGTGAAACTTTTTTATTTTCCATAAATGATTTTCTATTTTAGAGAGTAAATCACAGATTTTTTCAAAGAAAATAGGATATTTCCTGTATAATAGGAATATCTAAAAAAGATTTGGAGTTAGAAGAAGATGATAGTAGGTATTGATTTAGGAACGACTAATTCTTTAGTAGGGGTATACCAAGATGGCCAGGTCAAGCTGATTCCCAATGCTTTTGGTGAGTATTTGACGCCTTCTGTTGTGGCTTTGGATGACAATGATGAGATTATAGTTGGAAAAATTGCCAAGGAACGCTTGGTGACCCACCCGGACAAGACGGTCTCTCAGTTCAAGCGTTTTATGGGGACCAAGCATGAACTGACCATAGGAAATCGAGCATATAAGGCTGAAGAATTAAGCTCTTTTATCATTCGAAAGTTGGTAGACGATGCAGAGACCTATCTTGGAGAAAAGGTTGAGGAAGTGATTGTCAGTGTACCAGCCTATTTCAACGATGCTCAACGCTATGCGACCAAACTAGCAGGAAAATTTGCTGGAGTTCAGATTGACCGGATTATCAATGAACCTTCCGCAGCGGCTCTTGCTAAAAGATCTATGGTAAACCAGGAAGATCAATCTTTTATTGTAGTCGATTTTGGTGGTGGAACTCTAGACATTTCAGTTGTGGAGCTTTTTGATAATATCGTCGAAATCGTGTCGATTGCAGGGGACAATCGATTGGGAGGAGAAGACTTTACTGCGGCTATTGCTGAGGAATTTTTAGCCTCCAATCAATTAACCAAGGATACGATTTCCCGAGAATTTTATAGTAAGATTCTGGTACAGGCTGAAAAGACAAAGCTAGAACTCAATGATAAAGAAGAAGTGAAGATGACAGTTCTGGACCAAGAACAAGAATACACTTTAGACTTGAGCTACCAACGCTTTTATGAGCTTTGTCAACCTCTGCTAGCACGTGTTAAGGCTGTTTTGGACCGTGCCTTGATGGATGCGCGCTATAGCTATGTATCATCAGATAACTTTGTTCTTGTTGGGGGGACTTCGAAACTCCGCTTGGTTCAGGACTTTTTGTCTTACTGTATCAATCAAATGGTTCAGGTTTCGGATGATCCTGATCGGATGATTGCGAGAGGTTGTGCACTTCTAGCAGGAATAAAAGAACGGCAGGGTGAGATACGTGATTTGTTGCTGTCTGATATTTGTCCTTTTACACTAGGAATTGAGATAGTTGGAGACCGTTTTTCGCCGATTATTGAGCGAAATTCTACCCTACCTGCTTCACGCATCGAGCAGTACTATACGGCTGAATTGGGACAGAGTCAAGTCAAGATAAAGGTCTATCAAGGTGAGATGATGAAGGCATCACAAAACCTGTTCCTAGGAGAATTAGAAGTTCCCGTCCCTGTCAATACTAGAGTAAATGAAAGTTTCACAGTTCGGTTTACCTATGATTTAAATGGAATTTTGGATGTCGAAGTGAAAATTGATTCAACACAGGAAGTCTTTAGTCATGTTATTCTCCAAGATAGTGTTACTCTGACAGAAAAGGAAATTAAGGCTAAGCAAGCAGAGTTGACTCGCTATAAGATCAATGCTCAAGAAACAGAGGTTTATCGTTTCTTGATTGAAAAAGCGAATCGCGTGTACAGTATGCTCTTGGGGAGAAGAAGAGATGAGCTAATGGCTGAAACTAGACGATTTGAAGAAGAGGTCAGCCAAGCATCTGTTTATCATTTGCCAAAACTCTATCAATCATTTTCAAACTATCTAGACTTCCTAGAGCGAGGACTGTAAAAGAGGAGACCTTATGAATATATGGGAAACTTTAGGGATAGAGCCAACGACTGACGTCAAGCTTATTAGAAGGCGTTATGCTGAACTGGTTCGGCTCTATCACCCAGAAGACCAACCAGAAATTTACCAAGAAATTGTTGAAGCTTACCAAAAAGCCTTGACTTATGCGAGGTCTAGAAACACAAGACCAGAAAATAGTCTAAGAAAAGCGATTGACTCTCAAGAAGCTACTGAACTTGAAGAAGAGGCGAATGAAAAACCTAACTCTAGTCTCAACTTTGAAAACTTGACTGAAGAAAGGAAAACTGAGAACGAAGAGTCTGAAAGATCTAGTCTTGATTTTAGTGATTATCAGCAATCGACTGATAAAACAAGCAATTCCTTTAACTTTGAAACCTTTAAAGCGGAAGAGGATGAGCAAAAGTCCACCCTTGACTTTGGTGACTATGATGAGGAAGTTCAGCTAAATGGAGATTCTGAAGAAAGAGCTACGAATCCCCTCAATTTTGAAACGTTTGATAATGAAGAGAACCAAGGGCAAGAAGGAACAGCAAGGTCTACTCTTGACTTTAGTGGTTATAATGAAGGAACCTATCTGATCCGAAATGCGATTGAAAGTATTGTTGGAAACGACGGCTATAACCGAGAAGAGCAAGAACATCTATGGCGTCAGTTCTTTCATCAGTATCAGTATGATATGGACATTGTTCAATCCGTTTTAGAGGAAATGGATGTTTATATTTTTAACAAACCGGAGCAATTCTCTATCCTCATTCCCTTGCTGGAAGATTATATACCTGACTTTAAGTACTGGGGCTATTACTATAAACTGAAGTATTGGAAAGTTAAAAGAGATATAGCAGAAGAGGAAGGCAGTTCGCTTGAAAGCGCACATGAAGCCACTGAAGAATTCTATTATTCTTATCAACTTTGCCAAGAAATTCTCCAAGATTCTAACAAAGCAAATCAATTGAGCTCTTGGATAGAGTTTTTCAAGCACCCCTATCTGGCCTTTATGGTCTTAGATCAAGTAAATCAAAATCGTCAGATAATCAAGAGTGTGCCCGTTTTAACCTATATTCTAGAAAAAAACCGACAAGTCATATTTGAAGAGGATTATCCACTCTTGAATGACTTGGCTGATTACTTAGACGAAGTAAAAGGGGAGCTGGGAGAAAACGTTGACTTTAGTCACTACTCTCTAGATAATCCAGATGAAGTTGAGGCAGCCTTCTATGAGTTGCTCCATGCTCGCTATGAAGACGACTACAAACTGTTACGTGATTGGCAATACCTTTTTGAAACAGTTAAAAATCACAATCTCCTACTTGATTTGTTAGAAAAGGTGGACGTCTATCCTTTAACCAATGCGAAAGTGTTAGCCCTCGTTCTCCAATTTGTAGAGCGTTACAGAGATGAGGAATCAAATCCTTACCTGAAAAAACTCCATTTCTGGAAGAGTATCCATTCCTATCCTTCAGTGGTAGAGGAGTACGCACTAAATAAAAAAGAAAATTTTGATTACTGGTACAATGAAGGTTATCTTTATATGGATAAGCTCACTAAGAGCGATGAAGATATCAATGATTGGGAGAAGTGGAGAAGCTACTTTAAAGGAAGACCACGTATTCTAACGATTTTACTCCAACAGATCTATAAGGAGTACCATCGATTTACAGATGGCGAGCTCCTGAGATATATTTTAGCTCCTTTTCCTACTTCTAAAATGGCTCCCCAAATGATGACGGAGGAGACAGACCAGAAACTAGAAGAGATGACAGTTTATGCTTATGAACTTAGTCATCCAAAGGCCAAGCTCTCTTATTTGGATTGGAAAAAAAGACAGGTATTTAATAATAAGTTTCTTCAGATTTTCTCTGGTCTCTTTACGATTGTGAGTTTGCTGCTCAGTATTATAGAGCGACCTGGTTATAATTCATGGGTTCATGCTGGCATGTTTTCACTCTTTTACGTCTATATGCTAAAATTAAGGAAAACACCGATTGAGGAGGGAGTGACTGCTAGAGGAGAAAAACGGAAATTCTACTACAGTCCTCATCCATGGTTCCTATTAATCTTATTATTAACCCTCGTCATTCCATCCTTACCGTTTGGTCTCATCGGTGCTCTTATGTTCATTACATTTTTCAGCTTCATCGATGGTTTTCAAGTGAGTCAGGGGCTGAAATGGGATTATTCTTTGGATAAGCTGATTCCTGTTGGTATCTTTCTTTCTGCTGGTTTTTTTTCTGCTTTGGTAAATCGAAGCCAGATCATTTCTGGAGTTGCAATGATGTACTTCCATATTTTTGCAATCCTTGTGATTTGCTTGTCTTTTACAAGATTTAGTCCTGGATTTCCACCATCTCTGAAGAAAATTTTCATACCAGCAATCTTGGGAATCTTACTCTTTCAAACGTTGCCCTACATTCACAGCCGTTTAGACATCTTTGATCCAACTATTCTACGAAATGAAACACTGGCTATAACTGTTATCCTCTTGTTAAATGGAATTGCCTTGTCTTATTTTACAAAGGAACAAGGCTTCATGATTGGTGTGAAGAAGGTCTTTATGATTTATGGCTTGCAGATCTTTATTTTCCTAAGAAGACTGTTCCGAATCCTATTTGCACCAAATTCAGTTTTCGGTAATAACTATCATCACAAAGACTTACTAATCATGAACAGTGAATTTACGTTCTACTTCCTCGAAGGACTTTTTGTCCTTATCATGCTTCTCATTATTCGCAATATACGCAAGGAAAACCGCAAAAGTTCTGCATAGAATGAAAGCGCAGAGAAGAGGACTCTAGTTCAAGTTCCTAGTAAATTTTCCTGAATAAAGGTATAATAGAACTATTCAAATGAAAGAGGTAATGAAGATGGCTTCAAAAATGTTACACACTTGCTTGCGAGTAGAAAACCTTGAAAAATCAATTGCATTCTATCAAGATGCTTTTGGTTTTAAAGAATTGCGTCGCAGAGATTTTCCAGATCATGCTTTCACCATTGTCTATCTAGGACTTGAGGGTGATGACTACGAGTTGGAGTTAACCTATAACTATGATCACGGTCCTTATGTGGTAGGAGATGGCTTCGCCCATATCGCCCTCAGTACACCTGACCTTGAGGCCCTACATCAAGAACATAGCGCTAAAGGCTATGAGGTGACAGCCCCTAATGGACTTCCAGGAACTGCACCAAACTATTACTTTGTCAAGGATCCTGATGGCTACAAGGTCGAAGTCATTCGTGAAAAATAATCCAGTAAGATCAAGTAGAATGTTCGTTTTCTACTTGACTTTTTTTCTTTGAAAGAGTATACTAATACAAATTTAACCTTTAAGGGGAGTCCAGAGAGACTCACAAGGTGTCAGATAAAAGGGATAGGGGACTCTCTGTGGAGACTTTTTAAGTGTGCGCATGAGTTCTAGCCTAACCCAACTGAGGCCTTGCATTAGCAAGGTCTTTTCTTTATCTGGTCCCCTTAAATTTAAGGAGGAAAAGTCATGAATCCCACATGTAAGAAACGTTTGGGTGCCATTCGTTTGGAAACCATGAAGGTGGTCGCACAAGAGGAAATTGCGCCAGCAATCTTTGAATTAGTCCTAGAAGGGGAAATGGTTGAAGCCATGCGAGCAGGCCAATTTCTTCATCTGCGTGTGCCTGATGATGCCCATCTCTTGCGTCGCCCTATTTCAATTTCGTCTATTGACAAGGCAAACAAGCAGTGCCACCTCATTTATCGGATTGAGGGGGCTGGGACCGCTATTTTTTCAACCTTAAGTCAGGGAGATACTCTTGATGTGATGGGACCTCAGGGAAATGGTTTTGACTTGTCTGACCTAGACGACCAGAGTCAAGTCCTCCTCGTTGGTGGGGGTATTGGTGTTCCGCCCTTGCTCGAAGTAGCCAAGGAATTGCATGCGCGTGGGGTAACAGTAGTGACAGTCCTTGGTTTTGCCAACAAGGATGCTGTTATTCTCGAAACAGAATTGGCCCAATATGGTCAGGTTTTTGTAACGACAGATGATGGTTCTTATGGTATAAAGGGAAATGTTTCTGTCGTCATCAATGACTTAGACAGTCAATTTGATGCTGTTTACTCATGTGGGGCGCCTGGAATGATGAAGTATATCAATCAAAGGTTTTATGATCATCCAAGAGCCTACCTATCTCTGGAATCCCGTATGGCTTGTGGGATGGGGGCTTGCTATGCCTGTGTTCTAAAAGTGCCAGATAGTGAGACTGTCAGCCAACGCGTCTGTGAAGATGGCCCTGTTTTCCACACAGGAACAGTTGTATTATAAGGAGAAAGTGATGACTACAAATCGTTTACAAGTTTCTCTACCGGGTTTGGATTTGAAAAATCCAATTATTCCAGCATCAGGCTGTTTTGGTTTTGGTCAGGAATATTCCAAGTACTATGATTTGGACCTTTTAGGCTCTATTATGATCAAGGCAACGACTCTAGAACCCCGTTTTGGCAATCCAACTCCTAGGGTGGCAGAAACGCCTGCAGGTATGCTCAATGCAATCGGTTTGCAAAATCCAGGTTTAGAAGCTGTTTTAGCTGAAAAGTTGCCTTGGCTGGAAAGAGAGTATCCTAGGCTTCCTATCATCGCAAATGTTGCAGGCTTTTCAAAACAAGAGTACGCTGCCGTTTCTCGAGGAATTTCTAAGGCTGCAAATGTAAAAGCTATCGAGCTTAATATCTCTTGTCCGAATGTGGATCACGGCAATCATGGACTTTTGATTGGGCAAGATCCTGACTTGGCTTATGAAGTGGTAAAGGCAGCTGTGGAAGCCTCTGATGTGCCAGTTTATGTTAAATTAACCCCTAGTGTAACGGATGTTGTCACCATCGCCAAAGCCGCAGAAGATGCAGGAGCAAGTGGCTTAACCATGATCAATACCCTTGTCGGTATGCGCTTTGACCTCAAAACTAGAAAACCAATCCTAGCCAATGGAACAGGTGGAATGTCAGGTCCAGCAGTTTTTCCAGTAGCCCTCAAACTCATCCGACAAGTCGCCCAAACAACCGACCTTCCCATCATTGGAATGGGGGGAGTGGATTCGGCTGAAGCAGCGCTAGAAATGTATCTGGCTGGAGCGTCTGCCATCGGAGTTGGAACAGCCAACTTTACCAATCCTTATGCCTGTCCTGATATCATCGAACATCTACCAAAAGTCATGGATAAATATGGCATTAGCAGTTTGGAAAATCTCCGTCAGGAAGTCAAAGCCAGTCTGAGATAAGCTAGGTCTTCCTTATCGTCAACAAGAAATAGAATCTTCATCAATTTGTAATATTTCCGTCTATTAACTATGTTACAATAGGGTTTAGAAAACGTTATTGGAGCATTTAAATGAAACGATGGAAAGTGGCCCTAGTAAGTGCTAGCTTATTGGGGTGTTTTTTTACTGTAGTGGAGACAGCAAAAGCAGAAGAGGGGACGTGGCAAGGAAAGACCTACCTCAAAGCAGACGGGAAACCAGCAACCAACCAATGGATCTATGACCAAACGTATCAGAACTGGTTTTATCTTAAAGAAGATGGTCAACGTGCAGAAAACGGTTGGTTGACTGTTGCTGGTAAGGATTACTATTTTAACGAAGCTGGAAAATTAGCTACAAAAACGTGGATTGGCCAGTACTATGTGACTGAAAGTGGTGCTAAAGCAAAGGAACAGTGGGTATTTAATCAGGAACAAGAATCCTGGTATTATCTCAAGTCTGATGGTCAGAAAGCTCAAAAAGAATGGATTCAACAAGGTCAAGAAAAATATTACCTTAAAGAAGACGGGAAAATGGCCAAAGATGAGTGGATCACTCAAGGTGAGAACCAGTACTACATCAATTCACAAGGTAAAATGCTGAAAAATGCTTGGCTTGGTAAGAGCTATATATCAGAAAATGGTAATAAGGTTAAACAAGCCTGGATTTATGATGACAACTATAGCAGTTGGTTCTACCTTCAACAAGATGGTACCTATGCTGAAAATAGGTGGTTAACTATAGATGGGAAGGACTACCATTTTAAATCAGGCGGTTATCTTTCTACTGAACGTTGGATTGATCGCTTCTATGTTGCTAAAAGTGGAGCTAAATTGAAATCGGAATGGCTCTTTGATAAGAATTATGATGCTTGGTTTTACTTGAAATCTGATGGTAGATATGCCGAAAAAGGCTGGGAAACGATCAAAGAAAAAGATTACCATTTCAAATCAGGTGGCTATCTTTCTACAGAAAGTTGGATTGAGCGTTTCTACGTTGCTAAGAGTGGTGCCAAGCTAAAATCAGAGTGGTTCTTTGATAAAAATTACCAGTCTTGGTTCTACCTAAAAGAGGACGGAACCTATGCTGAAAAAGGTTGGCAAACCATCAAAGGCAAGGATTACCATTTCAAATCTGGTGGCTACCTCTCTACGGAAACTTGGATTGACCGCAGTTATGTGACCAGCAGTGGTGTAAAAGCTGGCAAAGGTTGGCTCTTTGACAAGAACTATAACTCTTGGTTCTATATCAACTCTGATGGAAATTATGCCAATAAAGAATGGCTCTGGGATAATGGTTACTACTATCTCAAATCTGGTGGTTATATGGCTGCGAGTGAGTGGGTATGGTACAAGAACAATTGGTTCTACCTCAAGTCAAATGGAAAGATGGCTGAGAAAGAATTAATCTACGATTCATCCGACCAATCATGGTACTACCTTAAATCAGGCGGTTATATGGCAAAAAATGAAACTGTGGATGGTCATACCTTGGATGCTTCTGGTAGATGGCATGTTGCGGATAAAACCAAATATTACAAAGTTAAACCCATCACAGCCTATGTCTATAGTGCATCTGGAGAAATCTTGAGTTACATTAACCAAGGAAGCATTGTTTCACTGGATAGCTCGACGCGAAAAGGCGGCCGACTTGCAGTTTCGATTTCTGGCTTGTCTGGCTATATGAATCAAAGTGATTTGACAGCAGTAGATGAAGGAAGCGAGTTTATCCCTCATTATACTAGTGATGGGAAATTCCTTTACCATGAACTCTCTCCATACACGAGTATCAAAGTAGCTCCACACACATCTGCTATGGTTATTGGTAAGAAGTACTACTCAACTGATGGAGAGCACTTTGATGGCTTTACCATTAAAAATCCTTTCCTCTATAAAAACTTAAGAGAACCAAGTAATTATAGTGCAGCTGAATTGGATAAACTGTATTCGATGATGAACTTGCAGGATAGTCCTCTAGCAGGTAAAGGAGCGACTTTCAAAGAAGCTGAAGAACGTTATGGCGTCAATGCCCTTTACTTGATGGCCCATAGTGCCCTTGAAAGTGCTTGGGGTCGCAGTCAAATTGCCAGAGATAAGAACAACTTCTTTGGTATTGCCGCTTATGATACGAGCCCATATCTCTCAGCCAAGAGCTTTGATAATGTGGATAAAGGAATCCTTGGAGCGGCCAAGTGGATTCGTGAGAACTACATCGACTATGGCAGAGACCACCTTGGAAATAAAGCGACTGGAATGAATGTTCGCTATGCTTCTGATCCATACTGGGGTGAGAAGATTGCTAGCATCATGATGACCATTAACAGCAAACTTGGTGGGAAAGACTAATCAAAAGAAATCAACGATAACTACTGAAAAGTGGTTATCGTTTTTATTTTGGACATTGGAGGAGAAATAGTATAATAACAGCCTCTTTATTCTTGAACAATTAACAAAATGATAGTAAAATGTAATAGGAGATATTAATCTAATTACTATATAAAAAGGAGATTTTTATGAAAAAGCTACTATCCTTCTCAATTGCCTTGATTTCAATCACAACCCTAGTTGCTTGTTCTGGACATAAGGCGGAATCAAAGGTCCCAGAAGAAAAAATTGAACAGAAGCAAATCAAGTTTGATGAGAAGTTGTTTAAAGAAGCTGGACTCTTGCCTTTTAAAAATGAGAAACAACTAGAACTTGGGGAATTGGATTCTAAATCACGCGCAACGGGTGCTCATATTCAACTTAAGGACAGTGATGAGCCAACTGAGAAGAGAGAGTCCAAGTTGACTTATGATCCAGTTGGATGGCACAACTATAAATTCTTTTATGGGGATGGTAAAAAAGAAGCTTGGTTGATGAGTCGTGGTCATTTGGTTGGGTACCAATTTAGCGGATTAAATGATGAAAAGAGGAATCTGGTTCCAATGACTAACTGGCTAAATGCTGGAAATTATTCTGGAACAGATGACCAAAACCAAAGTAGCATGCTTTACTATGAAAATCGATTGGACTCTTGGTTGGCCAATCACCCAAACTATTATCTTGACTACAAGGTGACCCCAATCTATCAGAAAGATGAATTGATTCCGAGACAAATTGAATTGCAGTATGTGGGAATAGATGAAAATGGCAAACTCTTGGAAATCAAATTGGGTGGTAGTAAAGAAAAGGTTGATCAGTATTCAGTGACGCATGTTGTTTTAGACAATGTTTCAGCTAATGCGGAAATCAATTATTTGGACGGTACGGCTAAAAATACAGTTGAAGATGCAAAGATAAAAGAAGAAAAAGAAAAGGCTAAGAAGGAAGCTGAGGAAAAAGCCAAGAAAGAGGCTGAAGAAAAAGAAGCAGCTGAAAAGAAAGCAAAAGAAGAAGAGCAGGAAAAAGCTCGCCAAGCCGCACAAGAAAAGGAAGAAAGCCAGGAATCAAACTCGCAATCAACAAATTCAGGTGGCTACTTTAGAGATAAAAACGGAAGATGGCACAGACCAAATGGTAAATTCGCTTCCAAGAAAGAAATTAGAGAAGCCGGATTGCAGTGGTAGGAAGAATTTAGCAGATATACAGTCAAAAAGCCGTTGGAAAACGGTTTTTTGTTATAATTAATTGAAGAATGTAGAATTAAAGGAGAACATCATGACATTTGAAGAAATCCTGCCTGGATTAAAGGCCAAGAAAAAATATGTACGAACTGGTTGGGGAGAGGCTGAAAACTATGTCCAACTTTTTGACACCATCGAGCAAAACGGGATTGCACTTGAAGTGACGCCCTATTTCCTAATCAACGTGTCTGGAGAAGGGGAAGGTTTTTCCATGTGGAGCCCGACACCTTGTGATGTTTTGGCAACGGATTGGGTAGAAGTGCATGACTAGACGTGTATTGATTACGGGAGTGAGTTCAGGTATCGGACTTGCTCAAGCTCGCCTCTTTTTAGAGAGTGGCTATCAAGTTTATGGAGTTGACCAAGGTGAAAATCCACTCTTAGAGCGTGATTTTCACTTTTTACAGAGAGATTTGACCTTGGACTTGGAGCCAATTTTTGACTGGTGTCCTCAGGTGGATGTCTTGTGCAATACTGCTGGAGTTTTGGATGATTACAAACCCCTATTGGAACAATCAGCGCAGGAAATTCAAGAGTTTTTTGAAATCAACTATATGACTCCTGTTGAATTGACTCGGCATTATTTGACACAAATGTTGGAAAATAAAAAAGGAATCATCATCAATATGTGTTCGATTGCTTCAAGTCTAGCTGGCGGAGGTGGTCACGCCTATACCTCGTCTAAGCACGCCTTAGCTGGCTTTACCAAGCAGTTGGCTCTAGACTATGCTGAAACTGGTATTCAGGTCTTTGGGATTGCTCCAGGGGCAGTCAAGACAGCTATGACCGCTGCGGACTTTGAACCAGGTGGATTGGCGAACTGGGTGGCTAGTGAAACTCCCATCAAACGCTGGATTGAGCCAGAGGAAGTAGCAGAGATTAGCCTTTTCTTAGCAAGTGGAAAAGCGAACGCCATGCAAGGACAAATCCTGACCATTGATGGTGGCTGGTCTTTGAAGTAGGAGGAGTTGAATGGAAATCAAAAAACACTTTGGAGTCTATGCTGTTTGCTTTGAAAATGGGAAGTTACTCTGCATTGAAAAAACGAGAGGCCCTTATCAACATCGTTATGATCTACCCGGTGGTAGTCAGCAACTTGGTGAAGGATTGACGGAAACGCTGATTAGAGAAGTTATGGAAGAGACGGGATATACTGTTAGAAGCTACTCCAATCCTCGAATCTACGATGTTTTCGTCAGGGAAGAGTTAACAAATTTTACTGTTCACCATATCATGGCCTTGTATGATGTTGAGATAAACAAGAAGGAAGCTCAAGTTACTATTTCGGATGCTGTCTCTGATGGTGCGAATGATTCACTCGGATATATTTGGATGGATATTCAGAAAATCACAGAAGAAAATGCATCACCATTAGTTTTGAAGGTAAAGGCAGAGTTACGAGGATTTCCTGAATTAGAACTGACAAGCTATAAGAATTGGAAGGTAAAACATGCAAAATCAGCTAGCTCTTAGTGGCGAACAAATTGTTGAAAAAGTTTATCCCCATTTATTGCACCACGTCGGTATGATTCGTGGGGAATACTTACTGAGAGAGCTCAATCAAAATATCCTATTAGCAAGTTGTCAACAATTTGTAAAAGATTATCTAGATACCATTTGCTCCTTGTACTCAGATGAAGAGGTTTGGTATCGTTTTTCAGAGTTAACAAATACAGAAGCTAATTGTTTAGAGGGGACTAAAGAGCATTTTGATGAAAATCATCCCTTGTTTGGTTATAGAGGAACTAGGCGCTTGCTGGCGTGTCCTGATGAATTTCAGGCTGAAGCACATGTCGTTACAGAAGTTTATCAAACAAATCCCAATCTGTCTGTTATTTTTCCTTTTATCAATGATGCTGAGCAGTTAAAACAAGCTATTAGAGTATTGCGTGAGCATGGTTTTACTGGAAAAGTCGGCACAATGATTGAATTACCGTCAGCTTATTTTGACTTGGACAGGATACTGGAAACTGGTATTTCAAAGATTATAGTTGGAATGAATGATTTGACTTCTTTTGTTTTTGCGACTGTGAGAAACAGTCAATGGCATGATATGGAAAGTCCAATAATGTTAGATATGCTAAGAGATATGCAGGATAAAGCAAGGATAAAAAAGATTGACTTTGCTGTAGCAGGCTATCTGAATACTTCTTTCATACAAAAAATGAATCAGATGGGTATCAAGTGTATTATCCACTACAGTTCTATTCCAGAGATTTTTAATTTAGAGATTGATCATCCAGACCACCTCAAACGTATAAAAGAAGTAAGTAAAAAATTACAAAGGAGCAACCCATGACACCGCAAGAAATGTGGAATGACTACAAGCAAATCAACCCCTCTATCGGAGATGAGATAGATGCCTGGGCTTTTGGAGTGGAAGCAGATCTCTTGGCAGATTTGGTTTTAAAAGGCGAAAAGACAGCAACTGCCTCAGCCTACGACCTCTATGCAATAGAAGACGAACCTCTTCCACGAGAAGGAACCTTTGACATCATTTTAGATAGCCAAGATCGAGCTGTCTGCATTGTCGAAATTACTAAGGTTTCCGTTCAGCCCTTTCATCAAGTTTCTGCTGACCATGCCTATAAGGAAGGTGAGGGAGACAAATCTTTAGCCTATTGGCGTCAGGTTCATGAGGACTGTTTCGCCGAGTGGCTGAGAGAGGCAGGACTGACTTTTACACCTGACAGCAAGGTTGTTTTGGAAGAATTTCGCAAGGTCTACCCACTCTAGACTGCAGAAGGAAGAAAGTTTTGGAAATTACCGTCCAATCCTTTTTTCTAAAGCAAAACATGATATAATAAGTTTGTTTGAAGAAGAGTAAAACTCTTAAACTTAGAATAGGAGAAAACTATGCAAGCAGTTGAACATTTTATTACGCAATTTGTTCCTGAACACTATGATTTATTTTTAGACTTGAGTCGTGAGACCAAGACCTTTTCTGGGAAGGTGACCATCACTGGTCAAGCCAAGACTGACCGTATTTCCCTTCACCAAAAAGATTTGGAAATCGCTTTTGTAGAAGTTGCGGGTCAAGCTCGTCCGTTTACAGTTGACCATGACAATGAAGCCCTTCATATCGAATTGGCTGAGACTGGTCAAGTTGAATTGGTCATCGCTTTTTCAGGAAAAATCACAGACAACATGACAGGGATTTACCCTTCTTATTACACAGTTGATGGTGTCAAGAAGGAAGTCCTGTCTACTCAGTTTGAAAGCCATTTTGCGCGTGAAGCCTTCCCATGTGTGGACGAGCCTGAAGCCAAAGCAACTTTTGACCTCGCTCTACGTTTTGACCAAGCGGAAGGTGAAGTGGCCCTGTCAAACATGCCAGAAATTGATGTGGAAGACCGTAAGGAAACAGGCGTCTGGAAGTTTGAGACAACACCTCGCATGTCTTCTTACTTGTTAGCCTTTGTAGCTGGTGATTTGCAAGGGGTAACCGCTAAAACCAAGAATGGTACTCTCGTTGGTGTCTACTCAACCAAAGCCCACCCCCTATCAAACCTTGATTTCTCACTGGACATCGCCGTTCGCTCAATCGAGTTTTACGAAGATTACTACGGAGTTAAGTATCCAATTCCTCAATCGCTCCACATCGCCCTTCCTGACTTCTCAGCAGGTGCAATGGAAAACTGGGGTCTTGTGACTTACCGTGAAGTTTACTTGGTTGTGGATGAGAACTCAACCTTTGCTAGCCGTCAACAAGTTGCCCTTGTTGTGGCACATGAGTTGGCTCACCAATGGTTTGGTAACCTCGTGACTATGAAATGGTGGGATGACCTTTGGCTTAATGAAAGCTTCGCTAACATGATGGAATACGTCTGTGTGGATGCCATCGAGCCAAGTTGGAACATCTTTGAAGACTTCCAAACAGGTGGAGTTCCAGCGGCGCTTAAACGTGATGCGACTGATGGGGTTCAGTCTGTCCACGTCGAAGTCAAACACCCAGATGAAATCAACACGCTCTTTGATGGCGCTATCGTTTATGCCAAAGGAAGCCGTCTTATGCACATGCTTCGCCGTTGGCTAGGTGATGCTGATTTTGCTAAGGGTTTGCACGCTTACTTTGAAAAACACCAATACAGCAACACCATTGGTCGTCACCTTTGGGATGCTCTTGGTCAAGCATCAGGACGTGATGTCGCAGCCTTCATGGATTCTTGGTTGGAACAACCTGGTTATCCAGTTCTCACTGTCAAAGTTGAAAATGACGTCTTGAAGATTTCGCAAAAACAATTCTTTATCGGTGAGCACGAAGACAAGAACCGCCTCTGGGTAGTGCCACTCAACAGCAACTGGAAAGGTTTGCCAGACACACTTGAAACTGAAAGTATCGAAATCCCTGGCTATGCCGCTCTTCTTGCTGAAAACAAAGGAGCACTTCGCCTCAATACTGAAAATACTGCCCACTACATTACAGACTATCAAGGAGACTTGTTAGATGCTGTTCTTGCTGAGTTAGAGACACTTGATAACACAAGCAAACTGCAAATCGTTCAAGAACGTCGTTTGTTGGCTGAAGCAGGGCACATTTCTTATGCAGACTTGCTTCCAGTCCTTGATAAACTTGCTAAGGAAGAGTCTTATCTGGTGGTTTCAGCTGTTTCTCAAGTGATTTCTGCCCTTGAGCGCTTTATCGATGAAGGTACAGAAGCTGAGAAAGCCTTTAACAGTCTGGTTGCTAAATTGGCTCGTCATAACTATGACCGTCTTGGCTTTGAAGCCAAAGACGGAGAATCAGATGAGGATGAATTGGTTCGTCAGTTGGCCGTTTCTATGATGATTCGCTCCAATGATGCAGAAGCTAGTCAAGTCGCTAGCCAAATCTTTGCAGCTCACAAGGAGAACCTTGCAGGACTTCCAGCAGCCATCCGTGCACAAGTTCTTATCAATGAAATGAAACACTATGAGACCAAGGACTTGGTCGCAACTTATCTGGACCTCTACACTCATGCGACGGATGCGGTCTTCAAACGCCAGTTGGCAGCTGCTCTAGCCTACAGTACAGATGCTGACAATATCCAAACCTTGATTCGTTCATGGAAGGACAAATTTGTGGTGAAACCACAAGACCTTTCTTCATGGTACCTCCAATTCCTCGGACACCAAACAACTCAAGAAACTGTTTGGGTATGGGCGCGTGAAAACTGGGATTGGATCAAGGCAGCTCTTGGTGGGGATATGAGCTTTGATAGCTTTGTCATCTTCCCATCACACATCTTTAAAACAGAAGAACGCTTGGCTGAGTATAAGGAATTCTTTGAACCGCAACTTTCTGACCTAGCTCTTAGCCGTAATATCCGCATGGGGATCAAGGATATCGCAGCGCGTGTTGACTTGATTAAGCGTGAGAAAGCAGCAGTCGAAGCTGTTGTAGCCCAATATGGCAAGGCTTAATTCGTTCAAAATGTAAACAAAAACTCAACTTTCTATCTGAAAAGAAGAGAGAGTTGAGTTTTTTTAAGGCAATTTTGGTATAATAATCATAACAAGGAGGAGTTTCTGATGATAAAAATCTTATTAGTAGAAGATGACCTGGGCCTGTCAAACTCAGTATTTGACTTTTTGGATGATTTTGCAGATGTCATGCAGGTCTTTGATGGAGAAGAAGGTCTCTACGAAGCTGAAAGTGGCGTTTATGACTTGATTTTGCTTGACCTGATGTTGCCTGAAAAAAATGGCTTCCAAGTCTTGAAAGAATTGCGTGAAAAAGGAATTACAACCCCAGTCCTTATCATGACCGCTAAGGAAAGTTTGGATGACAAGGGACATGGTTTTGAGTTGGGTGCGGATGACTACCTCACCAAACCTTTCTATCTAGAAGAACTCAAAATGCGGATCCAAGCCCTTCTCAAACGTTCAGGTAAGTTTAACGAAAACACCTTGACCTATGGGGATATTGTCGTCAACCTTTCAACGAATGAGGTTAAGGTGGAAGACACGCCTGTGGAACTGCTCGGAAAAGAGTTTGAGTTATTGGTTTATTTCCTTCAAAATCAAAATGTTATTCTTCCTAAGACGCAAATTTTTGACCGTCTATGGGGATTTGACAGCGATACGACGATTTCCGTTGTAGAAGTCTATGTCTCAAAAGTTCGTAAGAAATTGAAGGGAACAGCCTTTGCTGAAAATCTTCAAACTTTGCGTAGTGTCGGGTATATTTTAAAAGATGTTCAATAAACTAAAAAAAACATGGTATGCGGATGATTTCAGCTATTTCATTCGAAACTTTGGAGTGTTCACCCTGATTTTCTCTGCTATGACCTTGATTATCCTTCAGGTCATGCACTCGAGTCTCTACACTTCTGTAGATGAAAAACTACAAGCCCTTAGTAGCAGTCCCCAAGCGGTTATCCAGTTAGCCCTGAATCGGGCCACCGAAGAGGTCAAGGATATTCAACCCGCAACTGCGGATGCCAGCAAGGCTGAAATCAAGCCCAATGTCAGCTCCAATACGGAAGTCTTGCTCTTTGACAAGGATTTTAACCAACTCTTACTGGGCAATCGCTTTTTAGGCTTGGACAAGATCAAGCTGGACAAAAAGGAGTTGAATCACATTCGGCAAATCCAAGTTGTCAATAGCTACGGTCAGGAAGAAACCTATCGGATGATTTTGATGGAAACCAATTCTTCCTCCGTATCAAGCAATGTCAAATATGCGGCAGTTTTAATTAATACCAGCCAGCTTGAGCAAATCAGCCAAAACCACGAGCATTTAATTGTTGTAGTCATGGCTAGTTTCTGGCTCCTATCTTTAATTGCCAGTGTTTACCTTGCCCGTGTCAGTGTCAAACCTTTGCTGGAAAGCATGCAAAAGCAGAAGTCTTTTGTTGAAAATGCCAGTCACGAACTGAGAACGCCTTTGGCTGTTTTACAAAATCGTTTAGAAAATCTCTTTCGAAAACCAGAGGCAACAATCATGGAATCCAGCGAGAGTATTGCTTCCAGTCTTGAAGAAGTTCGCAACATGCGCTTCCTCACGACCAATCTTCTCAATCTTGCACGTCGAGATGATGGAATCAAACCAGAAATAGCAGAAGTTTCTCCACAATTCTTTAAAACAACCTTTGCTAACTATGAGTTGATTGCTTCTGAAAATGATCGTATTTTTGACTATGAAAATCGGATTTATCGTCCCTTCATGACAGATCAGTTACTCCTAAAACAGCTCATGACCATCTTATTTGACAATGCCATCAAGTATACTGAAGAAGATGGGAAAATTGAGTTTGTAGTTCATGCTACAGATCGTCACCTCTATCTAACAGTAACGGATAATGGAATTGGAATCTCAGCTACTGATAAGAAGAAAATCTTTGATCGATTTTACCGTGTAGACAAGGCGAGAACCCGCCAGAAAGGTGGCTTTGGTCTTGGATTATCTTTGGCCAAGCAGATCGTAGATGCCTTACGAGGAACGATTAGCGTCAAAGATAACAAACCTAGAGGAACAATTTTTGAAGTTAAAATCGCTATCCAATCTCCTTCAAAACGTAAGAATAAATAAAAAGACAGTTAGATAACTGTCTTTTTTGATAACTAGAAAAGAGGCTGGTAGTAGTACCAACCTTTATTTTGAAAATTTTCGTTTGATTATCTTTCTTTGAAGTTGTAAAAGGGCGAAACTAAGACCCATTGCAGCAACAAATGATAAAGCTGTGTTCAATTTTAAGGCTAAAAAGATAAAACTAAAAAGTGCCATAAAAATACAGAAACAAGCGATATTTACAAAAAATAAAATCTCTTTTAGGTTAGGGCCGACTGGGGCTTCTGGTGTGTAATCTTGGTAAAGCGGAGTTTGTTTCGATTCGGGAGCTTGTTCAAACTCATAAGCTTCTAGTTTTCTTGCGGACATGATTCTCTCCTTAACAGTACATAACTATTTTATCATTTTTTATGCAGAGAATTATTACAGGATTGTTACAAAAACACTAAAGTCTCTTATCATCCTCTAAGTCGCTCTTCTTGACACCCACTAGAGAAAATGATAGCATGGATGTTACACTTAAAAACAGATGACCTAACTTTCTATATTATAAATATACTGAGAAAGGTAAGGATAACTTATATAAATTGATAGCAAGCTGAGGCTTTTTCCTAAGATGATTTGTTAAGTTGCTACCTGAATACTTTTGAAGAGTATTGATAGGAGTTGTTTTGAATGGATGATAAGACAGAGATTCTGTCTATTGGACTGGGTGGCATTCTTGCTACCTCTGGGAAATGTTAAAGGAGATAAGCATGTATCTTGCTATCAAAGAGATATTACGAAACAAACTTCGATATAGTTTGATCTTAACGACCATTTTTCTTATCGCTTTTATGGTCTTTTTTATGACCAGTCTAGCTCTTGGTCTTGTGCGAAACAACCGAGCAGCTATTGATAATTGGCAAGCGACGGGTGTCGTTTTATCCGACTACGCAAATGATAATTTGACGGCATCTTTTATTCCTGAAAAGGACTACAAGGACAAGAGTTCTGAAGAGGCTGCTCCATTGGGCTATATGTTCGCTGTAACCAATCTAGTCGATGGTAGTGAAAAGGTCAATGTTTCCATTTTTGCTCAAGACTGGGACTCTTTTATCTCTCCTAGTTTGACGGAGGGAAGGTACCCAGAAGGGGATGATGAGGTTGTCGTGGATCAGTCTTTTGAGAACTATGGGATGAAGCTAGGTGATACCATTCAGCTCAATGGAAGCGAGACAGGTTATAAGATTGTAGGCCTGACTCAAGGAAATAAATTTTTCACTGAGCCTGTTGTCTTTACGAGTCTGACGACTTATTGGATCTTACAAGGAACCTTGAAAGCCAATCGTTCCATCTCTGCCTTGGTATTGAAAAATGATATAGAAGTGGTTGGGGATGGACTGAAGCAGATTTCCATTCCAAAAATGATATCAAAAATTCCTGGTTACACACCTCAGGTTAATGTATTTTCAGGAATGATTCTTGCTATGATTGTTATCACTGGCTTGATTGTGGGGATTTTTGTTTATATCATTACCATCCAAAAACTAGGTCTTTATGGAATAATGCGGGCTCAGGGGATACAGATCAAAACCATTATATGGTCTCTGTTCTGTCAAATCTTCCTCCTAGCTGGTATGGGGATTGCTTTAGCCTTACTGGCAATCGGAGGAGTGATTTTAGTCTTACCAGCTACCTTCTTTTTCTATCCAAGTTGGATAGCCTACTCTGTCCTAAGTTTGGTAATTTCCTTGATGGCCCTTCTAGGTGGTGTCATTTCACTTCCACGCTTGCTAAAGGTGGACCCGATTACTGCGATTGCAGAGTGATAAGGAGAATAGTATGACAACATTGATAGAAATGAATCAAGTGACAAAAACTTACGGGGAAGGAAAGATGAAAGTCGTAGCCCTGCATGAGACGAATTTTCAGCTAAATGCGGGAGAGTTCGTAGCTATCGTTGGGCCCTCTGGCTCTGGAAAGACGACCTTTCTAACAACTCTAGGACAACTTCAGGAAGCATCGAGTGGAAAGATTCTAGTCAAAGGGAAGGAAACAGGCAGTTTGACGGAGAAGGAAAAAACAGATCTCCGTTTTAGAGAGTTTGGTTTCATTCTCCAGGCTTCAAACTTAATTCCTTTTCTAACGGTCAAGGAACAGCTGGATTTGATAGACAGACTAGATAAGGGAAAAAATAGTAAAAGTGACCGAAAAGAGCTGTTTGACTTGTTGGATTTGGAAAAAGTTCAAAATCATTATCCCAAAGCTCTATCGGGTGGCGAACGTCAGCGTGCCGCGATTGCTAGAGCGCTCTATAACAATCCAAGCATTGTGCTTGCAGATGAGCCGACAGCCAGTCTTGACACTGAGCGTGCCTACCAAGTAACGGAGATGCTGGCTGCCATTGCCCATGAACAAGGTAGAGGAGTTGTTATGATTACGCATGATACTCGCCTTCTTGATAAGGTTGATCGTATTTATGTCATGAACGATGGCCACCTAGTTGAAGAAACACATGCATAAAATAGAGTGAATGGTACAAGTTACTGTTCATTTTTTTGATTGGGAAAGATAGAAACAAGTTTAACTTTTTCTGAAACTCTCAGTAACCATAGCTGATTTTTGAGAAATGTGGTATAATTTTTCTTATGGAAAAGATTATCATTACAGCAACTGCTGAAAGTATTGAACAAGTTGAACAGTTACTCGAAGCTGGCGTAGACCGTATCTATGTTGGTGAGAAAGATTTTGGCCTTCGTCTGCCAACGACTTTTAGTTATGAAGACTTACGCACCATCGCTAAGTTGGTTCATGAAGCAGGCAAGGAATTGATTGTCGCGGTTAATGCCCTCATGCACCAAGATATGATGGACCGTATCAAGCCTTTCCTAGATTTCTTGGAAGAAATCAAGACAGACTATATTACTGTTGGGGATGCAGGCGTTTTTTACGTAGTCAACCGTGATGGCTATTCCTTTAAGACCATCTACGATGCTTCAACCATGGTGACAAGCAGTCGTCAGATTAACTTCTGGGGTCAAAAGGCAGGCGCCTCTGAGGCTGTTTTGGCGCGTGAAATTCCATCTGCTGAACTCTTCAAGATGCCAGAGATTTTGGAAATTCCTGCTGAAGTATTGGTTTATGGAGCTAGTGTCATTCATCATTCTAAGCGTCCGCTCTTGCAAAACTACTATAACTTCACGCACATCGATGATGAAAAGACACGTAAACGTGACCTCTTCTTAGCAGAACCGAGTGACCCTGAGAGCCATTACTCTATCTTTGAAGACAATCATGGGACCCACATTTTTGCAAATAACGACCTTGATTTGATGACCAAATTGACAGAATTGGTGGAGCATGGTTTTACTCACTGGAAGCTAGAGGGGCTCTACACACCTGGTCAGAATTTTGTAGAAATTGCTAAACTCTTTATCCAAGCACGTGGCTTGATCCAAGAGGGCAACTTTAGCCATGACCAAGCCTTCTTGTTAGATGAGGAAGTGCGCAAGTTACACCCTAAAAACCGTTTCCTCGATACAGGATTCTATGATTACGATCCTGATATGGTTAAATAGGACACCAAAACCCGAAATAAAAATGTTCGGGTTTTTCCAGTGTATCCATGAAATAAAAACGGATACATGTTATAATAAAAATAGCTCTTTAATGGAGGTGTTTAAGTGGAGAATCTGAAAAAGATGGCAGGTATCAAGGCTGCTGAGTTTGTCAAGGATGGCATGGTTGTTGGACTCGGTACTGGATCAACTGCCTACTATTTCGTAGAAGAAATTGGCCGTCGGATTAAGGAAGAAGGTTTGCAGATTACTGCTGTAACGACTTCCAGTGTGACCAGTAAACAGGCTGAAGGTCTTAACATCCCGCTCAAGTCGATTGATCAAGTAGACTTTGTCGATGTGACGGTTGACGGGGCGGATGAAGTAGATAGCCAGTTTAACGGGATTAAAGGCGGTGGTGGTGCCCTTCTGATGGAGAAGGTTGTCGCAACGCCCTCAAAAGAATACATTTGGGTGGTAGATGAAAGCAAACTGGTAGAGAAACTAGGTGCTTTTAAATTGCCAGTAGAAGTGGTTCAGTATGGTGCAGAACAGGCCTTTCGTCGGTTTGAGCGAGCTGGCTATAAACCAAGTTTCCGTGAAAAAGACGGCCAACGTTTTGTGACCGATATGCAGAACTTTATCATTGACCTAGCTTTGGATGTCATTGAAGATCCAATTGCCTTCGGGCAAGAATTGGACCATGTCGTTGGTGTCGTAGAGCACGGCTTGTTTAACCAAATGGTGGATAAGGTCATCGTAGCGGGACGAGATGGGGTTCAGATTTTAACTTCAACAAAAGCAAACTAATCAACATAATAAGGAGACAGACTATGTCAAAATTTAATCGTATTCACTTGGTGGTACTGGATTCCGTGGGAATCGGTGCTGCACCAGATGCCAATAACTTTGTCAATGCAGGAGTTCCAGATGGAGCTTCTGACACACTGGGACACATTTCAAAAACAGTTGGTTTGAATGTGCCAAACATGGCTAAAATCGGTCTAGGAAATATTCCTCGCGAAACGCCTCTAAAGACTGTACCAGCTGAAAGCAATCCAACAGGATATGCAACAAAATTGGAAGAAGTATCTCTTGGTAAGGATACTATGACTGGACACTGGGAAATCATGGGACTCAACATTACCGAGCCTTTTGATACTTTCTGGAACGGATTCCCAGAAGAAATCCTGACAAAAATCGAAGAATTTTCAGGGCGCAAGGTCATTCGTGAAGCCAACAAGCCTTACTCAGGTACGGCTGTTATCGATGATTTCGGACCACGTCAAATGGAAACTGGCGAGTTGATTATCTATACTTCAGCTGACCCTGTTTTGCAGATTGCTGCCCACGAAGACATCATTCCTTTGGATGAATTGTATCGTATTTGTGAATATGCTCGTTCGATTACCCTTGAGCGTCCTGCCCTTCTTGGTCGTATCATTGCTCGCCCTTATGTGGGTGAACCAGGTAACTTCACTCGTACAGCTAATCGTCGTGACTTGGCAGTTTCACCATTTGCTCCAACTGTTCTCGATAAACTCAATGAAGCAGGTATCGATACTTATGCTGTTGGTAAAATCAACGATATCTTTAACGGTGCTGGTATCAACCATGACATGGGTCACAACAAGTCAAACAGCCACGGAATTGATACACTTTTGAAGACAATGGGACTTGCTGAGTTTGAAAAAGGATTCTCCTTCACAAACTTAGTTGACTTTGATGCTCTTTACGGCCACCGTCGTAATGCTCATGGTTACCGTGATTGCTTGCATGAGTTTGATGAGCGCTTGCCTGAAATTATCGCTACCATGAGAGAGAATGATCTTCTTTTGATTACTGCTGACCATGGAAATGATCCAACCTATGCTGGAACTGACCATACTCGTGAATATATTCCACTTTTAGCTTACAGCCCTAGCTTTAAGAGAAATGGTGTCATTCCAGTTGGACATTTTGCAGATATCTCAGCGACAGTTGCGGATAACTTTGGTGTTGAAACTGCCATGATTGGGGAAAGTTTCTTAGATAAATTGGTATAAGATGAAACGCTATGCTTTACTGGTAAGGGGCATTAATGTCGGTGGCAAGAATAAGGTTGTTATGGCGCAACTTCGTCAAGAATTGACAGAGTTGGGAGTGGAAAAAGTTGATACCTACATCAACAGTGGCAATATTTTCTTTACTTCGACAGATGCCAAAGCCCAATTGGTTGAAAAGTTAGAGGCTTTCTTTGAAATCCATTATCCATTTATTCAGAGCTTTTCTTTGCTGAGTCAGGAAGATTATGAGGCAGAGCTGAAGAATCTGCCTGAATGGTGGACCAAAGATTTGGCTCGAAAAGATGTCCTCTTTTATACAGAAGGCTTGGATGTGGATCAAGTCATTGAGACAGTTGAAAGTTTGGAACTGAAAGATGAAGTGGTTCATTTTGGAAGACTTGGGATTTTCTGGGGGAAGATCTCTGAAGAATCTTACTATACAACTGCCTATCACAAGTACTTGCTCAAGATGCCTTTTTATCGCAACATCACCATTCGCAATGCAAAAACCTTTGATAAAATCGGTCAAATGCTAAAAAATAATAAAGGAGACACATAATGACATTTTTAGATAAGATCAAGGAAACAGCTGCTTTCCTGAAAGACAAGGGAATCCAAGCGCCTGAGTTCGGTCTAATCCTTGGATCAGGACTTGGAGAATTGGCAGAAGAAATCGAAAATCCAGTTGTAGTAGACTATGCAGACATTCCAAACTGGGGCCGTTCGACAGTAGTTGGTCACGCTGGTAAATTGGTATATGGTGACCTTGCAGGTCGAAAAGTCTTGGCTCTTCAAGGTCGTTTCCATTTCTACGAGGGAAATCCTCTTGAAGTCGTGACTTTCCCAGTACGTGTGATGAAAGTTCTCGGATGTGAAGGTGTCATTGTAACCAATGCAGCTGGAGGTATTGGATTTGGTCCTGGTACCTTGATGGCTATCTCAGACCATATCAATATGACGGGGCAAAACCCATTGATGGGTGAAAACTTGGATGATTTTGGTCCACGTTTCCCTGATATGTCAAAAGCCTACACACCAGAATACCGTGCTACTGCCCATGAAGTGGCTAAGAAACTTGGTATCAAGCTTGATGAAGGTGTCTATATCGGTGTAACCGGTCCGACTTATGAAACACCTGCAGAAATTCGTGCCTATAAGACATTGGGAGCAGATGCAGTTGGTATGTCCACTGTTCCTGAAGTGATTGTGGCAGCCCACTCTGACTTGAAAGTTCTCGGTATTTCATGTATTACTAACCATGCTGCTGGTTTCCAAGAAGAACTCAACCACGAAGAAGTTGTGGAAGTGACTGAACGTGTTAAAGGCGACTTCAAAGGCTTGCTTAAAGCGATTCTTGCTGAATTGTAATGTCATGAGAGTTCACTTTATTTTACATGAGACATTTGAGGTTCCAGGCGCATATCTAAAATGGGCTATAGAACGAGGTCATCAAATTACATCAACAAAGGTTTATGAAAAAGAACCTCTTCCTGAAACAATTGACGGGATTGATTTTCTGATTGTCATGGGTGGTCCTCAATCACCTGATGAGGATAGAGAAAACTTCCCATACTATGATCCAAAGGCTGAGCTTGCTTTTATGAAAGAAGCGATTGCTGCAGATATCTATATTGTTGGTGTCTGTCTTGGTGCGCAACTCCTATCTGTTGCCTATGGTGCGAAGTATGAACATAGTCCAGAGCGCGAGATCGGCGTTTATCCTGTGACATTGACGATGCAAGGTCTAACAGATCCTCATTTCAGCTTGTTCGGAGAAACCATAGAAACCGGCCACTGGCACGGTGATATGCCAGGGCTGACAGATGAAGCTGTCGTCTTGGCGACCAGTCAAGGTTGTCCACGCCAAATTATTCGCTTCAGTCCAAAACATTATGCCTTTCAGGCTCATTTGGAATTTGATCCAGACGCAGTAGAATTATTGATTGCTGCGGATGGTGAGGAGAAATTAAGAGAGCAAAGTGAAAAGTTGCCTTTTGTTCAAACACCAGAAGAATTACGTGGAAACGATTATTCTGAAATGAATGCAAAACTGTATGCATTTTTAGATTCATTGGTAAACTAGGAACTACAGAAAGGCAGAGTATCTGAGTTATAGTCAAACTCGGGCTAATTGTTCTGTGAAATATTTAAATTTAAAATCAAGAAAGAAAGGATGGGTAAACCGTATTTGCTGAACTGAATACGGGCAGAGAACTGCGTGAAAAAGATAAACTGTCTAGCATCTGCGATGCTTCGTCAGTTTCCTATTTTTACTTTGTTCTCTGTCGCTATCCTAAATATACAATAAAGAAAGGTAGAGCGTGTGTTCAAATTTGAACACGAGCGGAAACTTTTCTAGAAATTCAGAAAGGAAGGGGAGTTCGGTTTTGAATTGAACTCGGACTGTTCTCTTCTATATCATAAAAATTAAGAAAGAAAGGAATTGAACCCACCCTAAAAGCAGTGGGAAAAAGATAGTTGGTCTAGCGAGCATCGCTCACTGCACCAAACTCCTATTTTCCCTTCGCTTTTTGACGGGTTTGGTATCTTATATTATGTCTATCCATATTGCTGCTCAGCAGGGTGAAATTGCTGATAAAATTCTTCTTCCTGGGGATCCTCTTCGTGCTAAGTTTATTGCGGAGAATTTCCTTGAAGATGCTGTTTGTTTTAACGAAGTGCGTAACATGTTTGGCTACACTGGTACGTACAAGGGTCACCGTGTATCGGTCATGGGAACTGGGATGGGAATGCCGTCCATTTCTATCTATGCCCGTGAGTTGATTGTAGACTACGGAGTGAAGAAATTGATTCGTGTGGGAACTGCGGGTTCATTAAATGAAGATGTTCATGTCCGTGAATTGGTTTTGGCGCAAGCAGCTGCAACCAACTCAAACATCATCCGCAATGACTGGCCACAGTATGATTTCCCACAAATCGCTAGCTTTGATTTGCTTGACAAGGCCTACCATATCGCTAAAGAACTCGGTATGACAACCCACGTTGGGAACGTCTTGTCATCTGATGTCTTTTACTCAAACTACTTTGAAAAGAACATTGAGCTTGGTAAATGGGGAGTTAAAGCTGTAGAAATGGAAGCAGCAGCACTTTACTATCTTGCTGCCCAACACCACGTTGATGCGCTAGCTATCATGACAATCTCTGATAGCTTGGTCAATCCAGATGAAGATACTACTGCAGAAGAACGCCAAAATACCTTCACCGATATGATGAAGGTTGGTTTGGAAACCTTGATTGCAGAGTAATCAGAGAATAGATTTTCAATTACATTAGTTACAAGAACTGTTGTAAGTGATTTATTTTCAATATCTTAGCAATGATAAAGAAAGAGTTGAAAATCCAACTATTGATTTTCAACTTTTTTAGAACTCAGCTTAAGGAGAAATGTGATGGATAAAATTGAACAATTACAAGACTTGATAGATCAAAGCCAACGGATTGTTTTCTTTGGAGGGGCAGGAGTGTCAACCGAGTCTAATATCCCAGATTTTCGTAGTTCAGATGGTGTTTATAGTCATCAGTTAGGCCGTCATTTTACGGCAGAGCAACTCGTTTCTCGGACCATGTTTGAGCGCTATCCAGAAGATTTTTTTGACTTCTATAAAAAATATCTGATTTATCCAGAAGCCAAGCCTAATGCTGCTCACACTTATCTAGCTGCTTTGGAAAAGACAGGTAAGCTAAAGGCTGTTGTGACACAAAATATCGATAGTCTTCATGAAATGGCTGGCTCCCAAAAGATCTTTAAATTGCATGGGAGTGCGGACCGGAATTACTGCCTAGGTTGTCAACGTTTCTATGACTTAACTGCTTTTCTGGCCCTCGAGGGACCTGTTCCCCACTGCTTAGACTGTGGCAAGGTGGTCAAGCCTGACGTGACCTTGTATGAAGAATCACTTGACATGGATGTTTTTAGTCAAGCTGCACAAGCTATTCGGCAAGCAGACTTGCTGATTATTGGTGGGACTTCCTTGGTTGTTTATCCTGCAGCTAGCCTAGTAAACTATTTTTCTGGAACAAATCTGGTCGTTATCAATAAAACCAGTATTCCACAAGACAGCCAAGCTACATTGGTCATTGAAGGCAAGATTGGGGAAGTTTTTTCGAAATTGAGACAATAAAAAAATTTTAGAAGATAGTAACAAAACCTTGTTACTTGAAAGAGGAAGATATTTCAGTTTTTGATCACTATCTCACTCATTGAGACTTGTTACAAACTAGCTGAGAAAATCAAAATACCTTCACAGATATGATGAAGGTTGGTTTGGAAACCTTAATTGCAGAGTAAAATGTAAAAGAAAATCCTGATTTCAATTGAAATCAGGATTTTTTCATAGATGCGATTTTTTCTGGGTCTGGTGTAACGCGGAGGGTCTTTTGTCCTGTGTAGGTTACAAAGCCAGGTTTGCCACCAGTTGGTTTATTGAGTTTCTTGACTTCAATCATATCCACTTGCACGAGATTTGACAAGCGACCTTTGGAGAAGTAGGCAGCTAATTCAGCCGCATCTGTCTTGACTTCGTCAGAAGGATTGAGATTTCCTGAGATGACGACGTGGCTTCCAGGGATGTCCTTGGCATGGAACCAGAGTTCTTCCTTGCGGGCCATTTTAAAGGTCAATTCCTCGTTTTGCAGATTGTTTCGTCCAACATAGATGATGGTCTTGCCATCACTAGCCAGATACTGTTCTGGTTTTTTGCGCTTGTGGATTTTCTCTCGCTGTCTTCTACGGATAAAGCCTGTTTGGATCAGTTCTTCACGGATTTCAGCGATTTCTTCCAGTCCAGCTTGGTTGAGCACAATCTCGACACTTTCCAGATAAAGAATGGTTGCCTTGGTTTCTTCGATCAACTCAGTCAGGTATTTGACAGCTTCTTTGAGTTTCTGGTAACGTTTAAAATAGCGTTGGGCATTTTGGCTGGGACTCAAGGCCTTATCAAGCGCGATGGTGATAGGTTGATTGGTGTAGTAGTTGTCCAAGGTAACCTGATCTTGGTCATTAGGCACTTGGTGGAGGAAGGTTGTCAACAATTCTCCTTTTTGGCGAAATTCTTCAGCATTGTCTGTCGCTAGTAACTCTTTTTCTTGTTTTTTAAGCTTATGGCGATTTTTTTGAAGCTCATTTTCAACACGACGAATGAGTTCACTGGCTTGCTGTTTAACGCGGTCGCGCTCGGCTTTATCCTTATAATAGGTATCTAAGAGATCCGAAAGACTGGCAAAAGGCTCTCCTACACGATTCGCAAAAGGAACTGGACTGAAGGAAGTCTCTGTTAAGCATGGCTTGGTTTTTTGATTGAAAAAGTTACGGAAAGTAGACAGTTTATCACTGACAAGAATGTTTTCCAATTCATTTGCTGTATCGCGTCCTAAACCTTGAAAGAGGCTTTGAAGATTTTTTGCTGTTAGTTCTTGGGTTTGTAGGATTTCAAAGAGCTTTTCATCCTTGACGGTAAATGGATTGAGAGACTCGGTGCTTGGTGGAGCGAGATAGGTCGATCCGGGGAGTAAGGTGCGGTAGCTATTTTGTGAAAAGCCGACGTGTTTGATGACTTCGAGGATTTTATGGCTACTTTTATCCACGAGGAGAATATTGCTGTGTTTACCCATGATTTCGATAATGAGAGTCGCCTGAATATGGTCTCCAATCTCGTTTTTATTGGAAACCGTGATTTCCACAATACGGTCATTTTCGATTTGCTCAATTGACTCAATCAGGGCACCCTGCAAATACTTTCTCAAAACCATGATAAAAGTGGAAGGTTGGGCTGGATTTTCAAAGGTCGTTTGGGTCAGCTGGATGCGACCAAAAACGGGATGAGCAGAGAGGAGCAGACGATGGCTTTGGCGATTGCTGCGGATTTGCAAGATCAATTCTTGTTCAAAAGGCTGATTGATTTTCTGAATGCGACCATTGACCAACTCGCTTCGTAATTCCTCAACCATGTGGTGTAAAAAAAATCCGTCAAATGACATCGTTCTCTCCTTGTGATTGTATTCCATAGTATTATATCAAAAAGGTAGAATAAAATCATGGAAATATGGTATAATAAAGCCAAGTAAAGAGAATCGAGAAGCACATGTATATTGAAATGGTAGATGAAACTGGTCAAGTTTCACAAGAAATCTTGCACCAAACCCAAGAAATTTTGGAATTTGCAGCCCAAAAAATAGGAAAAGAAGACAAGGAGATGGCAGTTACTTTTGTGACCAATGAGCGTAGTCACGAACTCAACCTCGAGTACCGTGATACAGATCGCCCGACAGATGTCATCAGCCTTGAATATAAACCGGAATTGGACATTACTTTTGACGAGGAAGATTTGCTTGAAAACCCTGAATTAGCAGAAATGATGTCTGAGTTCGATGCCTATATTGGGGAACTTTTCATCTCTATCGATAAAGCGCATGAGCAGGCTGAGGAATACGGTCACAGCTTTGAGCGTGAGATGGGCTTCTTGGCAGTACACGGCTTTTTACACATTAACAGCTACGATCACTACACTCCGGAAGAAGAAGCGGAGATGTTCGGTTTACAAGAAGAAATTTTGACAGCCTATGGACTCACAAGACAATAAACGAAAATGGAAAAATCGTGACCTGATATCCAGTTTAGAATTTGCTCTTACAGGAATTCTGACTGCTTTCAAGGAAGAACGTAATATGCGAAAACATGCAGTGACGGCTCTAGTAGTCATCCTTGCAGGTTTTGTTTTTCAGGTGTCACGAATCGAATGGCTCTTTCTCCTGATGAGCATTTTCTTGGTAGTAGCCTTTGAAATTATTAACTCTGCTATTGAAAATGTGGTGGATCTAGCCAGTCACTATCACTTTTCTATGTTGGCAAAGAAAGCCAAGGATATGGCAGCTGGTGCCGTACTTGTGGTTTCCCTTCTTGCTGCAGTGATTGGTGCACTTATCTTTCTCCCACGCATTTGGGATTTATTATTTTAAACAATAAGAGGAAATTATGACATTTAAATCTGGCTTTGTAGCTATTTTGGGACGTCCCAATGTTGGGAAGTCAACCTTTTTGAATCACGTCATGGGGCAAAAGATTGCCATTATGAGTGACAAGGCGCAGACAACGCGCAATAAAATCATGGGGATTTACACCACGGATAAGGAGCAAATCGTCTTTATCGACACGCCGGGGATTCACAAGCCTAAGACGGCTCTTGGAGATTTTATGGTGGAATCTGCCTACAGTACTCTGCGTGAAGTGGATACTGTTCTATTCATGGTGCCAGCTGATGAGCCACGTGGTAAGGGCGACGATATGATTATCGAGCGTCTGAAGGCTGCCAAGGTTCCAGTTATTTTGGTGGTCAATAAGATTGACAAGGTCCATCCAGACCAGCTTTTGACTCAGATTGATGACTTCCGTAACCAGATGGACTTTAAGGAGATTGTTCCGATCTCAGCCCTTCAGGGAAATAACGTTTCTCGTTTAATTGACATCCTCAGTGAAAATCTAGAGGAAGGTTTCCAGTATTTCCCAGCTGATCAAATCACAGATCATCCTGAGCGTTTCTTGGTTTCAGAAATGATTCGTGAGAAAGTCTTGCACCTAACTCGAGAAGAGATTCCTCACTCAGTTGCAGTGGTAGTTGACTCCATGAAGCGTGATGAAGAGACAGACAAGGTTCATATCCGTGCAACCATCATGGTCGAGCGTGATAGCCAAAAAGGCATTATCATCGGAAAAGGTGGGGCTATGCTCAAGAAAATTGGGACCATGGCCCGTCGTGATATCGAACTCATGCTAGGGGATAAGGTTTTCCTAGAAACTTGGGTCAAGGTCAAGAAAAACTGGCGTGATAAAAAGCTAGATTTGGCTGACTTTGGCTATAATGAAAAAGAATACTAAGTAGAGGTGGGCTCATGCCTGCTTCTTGTTTTTACAGAAGGAGGATTTATGCCTGAATTACCTGAGGTTGAAACGGTTCGTCGTGGCTTAGAAAAATTGATTCTGGGTAAGAGGATTTCGAGTGTAGAAATTCGCTATCCTAAGATGATCAAGACGGATTTGGACGAGTTTCGAAAGGAAGTGCCTGGTCAAGTAATTGAGTCCATGGGGCGTCGTGGAAAATATTTGCTTTTTTACCTAACAGACAAGGTCTTGATTTCTCATTTGCGGATGGAGGGAAAGTATTTTTACTACCCAGACAAAGTTCCAGAACGCAAGCATGCCCATGTTTTCATTCATTTTGAGGATGGCGGCACTCTTGTATATGAGGACGTACGCAAGTTTGGCACCATGGAACTCTTGGCACCGGGCCTTTTGGAAACCTACTTTGTTTCTAAAAAACTAGGGCCTGAACCAAGAGAGCAGGACTTTGATTTGCAGGTCTTTCAAGCTGCCCTAGCCAAGTCTAAAAAGCCTATCAAATCTCATCTCCTAGACCAAACCTTGGTAGCTGGTCTAGGTAATATCTATGTGGATGAGGTCCTCTGGCGAGCACAGGTTCATCCAGCTAGACCTTCCCAAACTTTGACTGCAGAAGAAGCGTCAGCTATTCATGACCAGACCATTGCTGTTTTGGGGCAGGCAGTTGAAAAGGGCGGCTCCACCATTCGGACCTATACCAATGCCTTTGGGGAAGACGGAACCATGCAGGACTTCCATCAGGTCTATGATAAGACTGGACAAGCATGTTCGCGCTGTGGGACAGTGATTGAGAAATTCCAGCTCGGTGGACGAGGAACTCATTTTTGTCCTCAGTGTCAAAGGAGGGGCTGATGGGAAAAATCATTGGAATCACAGGAGGAATTGCCTCAGGTAAGTCAACTGTGACAAATTTCCTAAGAGAGAAAGGTTTTCAAGTAGTGGATGCTGACGCAGTCGTCCACCAACTACAAAAACCTGGTGGTCGTCTTTATCAGCTCTTAGTTCAACACTTTGGGCAGGAAATCATCATTGAAAATGGAGAACTCAATCGCCCTCTCCTAGCTAGTCTCATCTTCTCAAATCCTGAGGAGCGGGAATGGTCTAAACAAACCCAAGGAGAGATTATTCGTGAGGAATTGGCTGCACTGAGAGACCAGTTAGCCCAGACAGAAACGGTTTTTTTCATGGATATTCCCCTGCTTTTTGAACAGGACTACAGTGCTTGGTTTGATGAAACGTGGCTGGTCTATGTGGACCGTGATGTTCAGGTGGAACGTTTCATGAAACGGGATCATCTTTCTAAGGAAGTAGCAGAGTCTCGTTTGGCCGCCCAATGGTCTTTAGAGAAAAAGAAAGATTTGGCCAGTCATGTTCTAGACAACAATGGCAGTCGTGATCAGCTTGTGGCTCAAGTAGTGAAGTTACTTGAAGGAGGCGATAGCTGTGCAAGAGATTAGTTGGAAAGAGAATCTTCGTGTCGCCTGGTTCGGTAGTTTTCTAACGGGCGCCAGCATTTCCTTGATCGTTCCTTTCATGCCTATCTTTGTGGAGCAGTTGGGAATTGAAGGAGACCAAGTTGCTTTTTATGCTGGATTAGCCATCTCAGTTTCGGCTGTTTCAGCAGCTCTAGTTTCTCCTATCTGGGGTATTCTTGCTGACAAGTACGGTCGAAAGCCCATGATGATTCGAGCTGGGCTTGCCATGACCATCACTATGGGAGGTTTGGCCTTCGTGCCAAATATCTATTGGCTACTCTTTCTGCGCTTGCTCAATGGTGTATTTACTGGATTCGTTCCCAATGCAACAGCCTTGATTGCTAGTCAGGTACCTAAAGATAAGTCGGGAGCGGCTCTGGGGACTCTATCTACAGGTGTAGTTGCGGGAACACTGACGGGCCCCTTTGTTGGAGGCTTTATTGCTGAAATTTTTGGCATTCGTAATGTTTTTTTATTGGTAGGCGCTTTCTTATTTTTAGCTGCAATCCTAACCATTTTCTTTATCAAGGAAGATTTTCAGCCAGTAGCTAAGGAGAAGACTATCCCAACGAAAGAAGTATTTTCTTCTTTCAAGTATCCTAGGCTTTTAGTGAATCTATTTTTGACGAGCTTTGTCATTCAATTTTCAGCTCAATCAATTGGCCCCATTCTAGCTCTCTATGTGCGGGACTTAGGACAGACTGAGAATCTCCTCTTTGTATCAGGACTAATCGTATCCAGCATGGGATTTTCTAGCATGATGAGTGCTGGAATTCTAGGAAAACTTGGCGATAAGGTAGGGAATCATAGATTGTTGGTCGCGGCTCAGATTTATTCCGTCATCATTTACCTTCTTTGTGCCCATGCAACCAGCCCCCTTCAACTTGGCTTGTATCGTTTTCTCTTTGGTCTGGGAACGGGAGCTCTCATACCAGGTGTCAATGCCCTTCTTAGCAAAATGACTCCAAAATCAGGTATTTCAAGGATTTTCGCCTTCAACCAAGTCTTTTTTTATCTCGGTGGAGTGATTGGACCTATGGCGGGATCCGCAGTTGCAGGATATTTGGGCTACCATGCTGTCTTTTATGCGACAGCAGCCTGTGTGGCTTTCAGTTGTTTATGTAACTTAGTGCAATTTAGATCATTATTAAAAGTAAAGGAAATCTAGTGCGAGTAAAAATCAATCTCAAGTGCTCCTCTTGTGGCAGCATGAATTATCTAACCAGTAAGAACTCCAAAACCCATCCAGACAAGATTGAGGTGTTAAAATATTGTCCAAAGGAAAGAAAAGTAACTTTACATCTTGAATCTAAGTAGAATTTATGGTAAAATAATAGGGATTTTAAGGAGTTTGATATGTATAACCTATTATTAACCATTTTATTAGTATTATCTGTTGTGATTGTGATTGCGATTTTCATGCAACCAACTAAGAACCAATCCAGCAATGTATTTGATGCCAGCTCAGGTGATTTGTTTGAACGTAGTAAAGCGCGTGGTTTTGAAGCTGTGATGCAACGTTTGACAGGTATTTTAGTCTTTTTCTGGCTAGCCATTGCCTTAGCATTGACGGTATTATCAAGTAGATAAGAAATGGGCAGGACTAGGTCTTTGCCTATTTTTATTTTTATACTCTTCAAAAATCAAATTCAAACCACGTCAGCGTCGGCTTGTCGTACTCCAGTACTGCCTGCGCCTAGCTTTCTAGTTTGCTCTTTGATTTTTATTGAGTATTAAATGATGTTTGAGAAGGTCTTACAGTAAAAGAAAATTAAAAAATCTAGAAAGAAAACATGAAAGATAAAATTAAAGAATATTTGCAAGAGAAGGGGCGAGTGACGGTAAATGACCTGGCTCAGGCTCTCGGAAAGGATGGGTCCAAGGATTTCCGTGAGTTGATTAAAACCCTGTCTCTGATGGAAAGAAAGCACCAGATTCGATTTGGAGAAGATGGCAGCCTCACCTTGGACCAGAAGAAGAAACATGAAATCACCCTCAAAGGGGTTTTTCATGCCCATAAAAACGGCTTTGGCTTTGTTACTCTAGAAGGGGAAGAGGACGATCTTTTTGTAGGAAAAAACGATGTCAACTATGCCATTGATGGCGATACAGTTGAGGTGGTCATAAAGAAAGTTGCTGACCGCAACAAGGGAACTGCTGCAGAAGCCAAAATTATTGATATCTTAGAACACAGCCTGACAACCGTTGTCGGTCAAATTGTTCTGGATCAGGAAAAGCCCAAGTATGCTGGCTATATTCGTTCCAAAAATCAAAAAATCAGCCAACCGATTTATGTGAAGAAACCGGCTATCAAGTTGGAAGGTACTGAAGTTCTCAAGGTCTTTATTGACAAATACCCAAGTAAGAAACATGATTTCTTTGTCGCTAGTGTGCTAGACGTGGTGGGGCACTCGACTGATGCTGGGATTGACGTTCTTGAAGTCTTGGAATCCATGGATATTGTTTCAGAATTTCCAGAAGCTGTTCTCAAGGAAGCAGAAAGTGTGCCAGAAGCTCCGTCTCAAAAGGATATGGGAGGTCGTCTGGACCTGAGAGATGAAATCACCTTTACCATTGACGGTGCGGATGCCAAGGACTTAGACGACGCAGTACACATCAAGCCTTTAAAGAATGGCAATATCGAACTCGGAGTTCACATCGCAGATGTTTCCTACTATGTGACCGAGGGTTCTGCCCTTGACAAGGAAGCCCTTAACCGCGCGACTTCTGTCTATGTGACAGACCGAGTGGTTCCAATGCTTCCAGAGCGTTTGTCAAATGGCATCTGCTCTCTCAATCCTCAAGTAGATCGCTTGACCCAGTCTGCTATTATGGAAATTGATAAACATGGTCGTGTGGTTCATTACACCATTACCCAAACAGTGATCAAGACTAGTTTTCGTATGACCTATAGCGCTGTCAATGATATCTTAGCTGGCGATGAGGAAAAAAGACAAGAGTTTAAGAAAATTGTTCCAAGTATCGAGCTCATGGCCAAGCTCCATGAAAGGCTAGAAAGCATGCGTGAGAAGCGTGGTGCCCTTAACTTTGATACCAGCGAAGCTAAGATCTTGGTGGATAAAAAAGGCAAGCCTGTGGATATCGTTCTTCGCCAACGTGGTATTGCTGAGCGGATGATTGAGTCCTTCATGTTGATTGCTAATGAAACGGTTGCCGAGCACTTTAGCAAGTTGGATCTACCTTTCATCTATCGAATTCACGAGGAGCCCAAGGCTGAAAAAGTTCAGAAGTTTATTGATTACGCCTCTAGTTTTGGTTTACGAATTTATGGAACTGCCAGTGAGATTAGCCAAGAGGCTCTCCAAGACATCATGCGTGCTGTTGAGGGAGAACCCTATGCGGATGTATTGTCCATGATGCTTCTCCGTTCTATGCAACAGGCTCGCTATTCTGAGCACAATCACGGTCACTATGGACTAGCCGCTAACTATTACACTCACTTCACCAGTCCTATTCGCCGTTATCCAGACCTTCTAGTCCACCGTATGATTCGGGACTATGGTCGTTCTAAGGAAATAGCAGAGCATTTTGAACAAGTGATTCCAGAGATTGCAACCCAGTCTTCCAACCGTGAACGTCGTGCCATCGAGGCTGAGCGTGAAGTCGAAGCCATGAAAAAGGCTGAGTACATGGAAGAATATGTGGGTGAAGAGTACGACGCAGTTGTATCCAGCATCGTCAAATTCGGTCTCTTTGTTGAATTGCCAAATACAGTCGAAGGTTTGATTCACATTACCAATTTGTCTGAATTTTATCATTTCAACGAGCGAGATTTGACTCTCCGTGGAGAGAAATCAGGAACAACCTTCCGTGTGGGACAGCAAATTCGCATTCAAGTTGAAAGAGCCGATAAGATGACGGGAGAGATTGATTTCTCTTATATTCCAAGTGAGTTTGATGTCATCGAAAAAGGCTTGAAACAAGCTGGGCGCAAAGACAGAGGTCATGGTTCAAGTCGTCGTTCAGACAAGAAGGAAGACAAGAGAAAATCAGGACGCTCAAATGATAAGTACAAGCATTCACAAAAAGATAAAAAGAAAAAAGGCAAGAAACCTTTTTACAAAGAAGTAGCTAAGAAAGGAGCCAAGCATGGCAAAGGGCGAGGGAAAGGTCGTCGCACAAAATAAAAAGGCGCACCACGACTATACAATCGTTGATACGCTTGAAGCAGGAATGGTGCTGACAGGAACGGAAATCAAGAGCGTTCGAGCTGCTCGAATCAATCTCAAGGACGGCTTTGCCCAAGTAAAAAATGGGGAAGTCTGGCTGAGCAATGTTCATATCGCCCCTTACGAAGAGGGCAATATCTGGAACCAGGAACCAGAACGTCGTCGTAAACTTTTGCTCCATAAAAAACAAATTCAAAAATTGGAACAAGAGACCAAAGGGACAGGAATGACCCTTGTTCCCCTTAAAGTCTATATTAAAGATGGTTATGCTAAACTCCTTTTAGGACTTGCTAAAGGGAAACATGACTATGACAAACGGGAGTCTATCAAGCGTCGTGAACAAAACCGCGACATCGCGCGTGTGATGAAAGCTGTCAACCAGCGTTAAGAAGAGGAAGTAAAATGGAAAAATTAATTGCCTATAAACGGATGCCCTTGTGGAATAAACAAACCATGCCTGAAGCTGTTCAGCAAAAGCACAATACTAAAGTCGGCACTTGGGGAAAAATTACTGTGTTGAAAGGGGCTCTCAAGTTTATTGAGTTGACTGAAGATGGTGAGGTTCTAGCTGAACACCTCTTTGAGGCAGGGGCTGACAATCCCATGGCGCAACCGCAAGCCTGGCACCGAGTAGAGGCTGCAACAGACGATGTAGAGTGGTACTTGGAATTTTATTGTAAACCTGAGGATTATTTCCCTAAGAAATACCAGACTAATCCAGTCCATTCAGAGGTCCTAGAGGCTATGCAGACGGTGAAACCTGGAAGAGCCTTGGATTTGGGTTGTGGTCAGGGGCGTAACTCTCTCTTTCTCGCACAGAATGGTTTTGATGTGACAGCTGTGGATCAAAATGAATTGTCCCTTGAAATCTTGCAAAGCATTGTGGAACAAGAGGATCTAGACATGCCTGTCGGACTTTATGATATCAATTCTGCCAGTGTTAGCCAAGACTATGATTTTATCGTTTCAACAGTTGTTCTGATGTTCCTACAAGCGAACCGCATTCCAGCTATTATCCAAAATATGCAGGAGCACACCACGGTCGGTGGTTACAATCTTATCGTCTGTGCCATGGATACAGAGGATTATCCTTGCTCAATCAACTTCCCATTCACTTTTAAAGAAGGGGAGTTGGCGGACTACTACAAGGATTGGGAATTGATTAAGTACAATGAAAACCCAGGACATCTGCACCGTCGTGATGAAAATGGTAATCGCATTCAACTACGCTTTGCGACTATGCTAGCTAAAAAAATCAAGTAAATCAAACTTAACCCAGTGAATAGAAACCACTTTACAAGGTTTCTATTCATTTTTATTTGCGATGGTAGAGTGGGGAAGCAGGATTTTATGCTATACTAGAAGTAGGAAATGTGAGCAGTAGAGCTGTATTATTTTTCTCTCGGCTTGAGAAAGTGTAGATGATGGAGGTGGTCCAATGACGAGTCTTTTGGTGGAATTGTATGATCGGCATGTATTGGAAAAGAATGTCTACCAGGCCTTTATCAGTGATTGTGACGAGATTCTCTTCCTTTCTTTGACGAAAATAAGCAATAATGAAAAACTCTCTCTCCGTCAGTTCATCATGGAAGAGGTGCCTCATATCCAACGAGTGACCTTTCGTCAGTTATCCTTAGAACAACTAGCGGATCAGTTAGATTATTGCCTAGCATGCTATGACCAAGTCCTTCTCGATGTTTTTGGTGGGGATTCGCTACTAGCCTTATCTCTCTATCAATACGGCTTGGATCGCCACCTCCCCATCGTTGCCATGGATGTCGAGCGAGGAAAACAATACAAGTGGGTAGCCGGTCAGTTAGAAAAAGAAGATTTGGACATTCCAACCCTAAACATCCAACAGCTGATAGCCTTGCGTGGTGGAAAAATGCTCAAATCAAAACGCCCTATCCACTCAGTTAAGCAAATTGCAGCCATCAAAAAACTAGCCAGCTCTGCCATTGCCAACCCTGCCCACTGGTATCAGGTGACCCAATTTTTCTCTCTAGCTAAGACCAATGACCTGCATGCTGAGACCGAAAAGATACTGGAAAACAACGGCAAGTATTATCACTACCCAGAATCCCTTATCCCTTTACTTGTGGAAGCGGGGATGCTTTGTATGGAAAGCGAAGGCAAGAAACGAGTAGCATACAGCTTTCCAAGTCAAGAAGCTCAAGTCTTTTGCCGCAACAAGGGACATATTTTAGAGGTATATCTCTATCTCTTGGCACTTGAGTCTCAGCTGTTTGATGAGTGCATGATAGGTGGTGAGATTGATTGGAATGGCATCTTTCCAGAGGCAGACAATGTTCAAAATGAGATTGATGTCATTCTGAGAAAGGGAAGCTCGATTACCTTTATCTCCTGCAAGATGACAGATTTATCAGTCGAAGCCATCAATGAACTAGAAGTTTACGCTAATCATTTTGCTGGGGAGAGTTGCCTCAAGCTAATTGTCTGTACGGGGAAAATCAATCCTGTTTATGCCAATCGCTGCCAGGAATACGGCGTGCTGGTCATTAGAAGTGAGCAGATTTCCAATCTCATTCCCATGATAAAAAAATATTCTAAGAGACAAAAAAGATGAGAAATAATATCATGAAAGGCTGGAATTCCAGTCTTTTTTTCTTCTTTTTCGAATAGAAAAGAAAAGGAGGTAGACCATGTTTGTAGCTAGAGATGCCAAGGGGAATTTGGTGAATGCCCTCGAAAAAGATGTGACCAAGCAAGCCTATACTTGTCCAGCCTGTGGGGGCAGGCTACGATTACGCCAAGGACAGAGCATTCGAACGCATTTCGCTCATGAATCTTTAAGAGATTGTATAGCTACTTTTGAGAATGAAAGTCCAGAACACTTGGGCAACAAAGAGGCCCTTTATCATTGGGCCAAGAAGGACAATCAGGTCGCCTTAGAATATAGTTTGCCTGAGATTCAGCAGATAGCGGATGTTCTAGTCAATGAGAAACTAGCTCTGGAGATCCAGTGCAGTCCCTTGTCTCAAAAGCTTTTAGGCGATAGAAGTCAAGGCTACCGTAGCCAGGCCTATCAGGTTATCTGGCTACTGGGAGAAAAACTCTGGTTAAAAGAGCGATTAACACAACTGCAAAGGGGATTTCTCTATTTTAGCCAAAATATGGGTTTCTATGCTTGGGAACTGGATCTCAAAAAACAAGTTCTGAGACTCAAATATCTTTTGCATCAGGACCTACGTGGTAAGCTTTATTTTCAGGTCAAAGAATTTCCCTATGGTCAAGGAAATCTCTTGGAAATCTTACGATTTCCTTATCAAAAACAAAAACTGCCTCGTTTTGCAGTTGTGCAAGATACCACTATCTGTCACTATATTCGCCAGCAGTTGTACTACCAAACGCCTTACTGGATGAAGAAGCAAGAGGAGGCCTATCATCAAGGAGACAATCTATTAAACTATCAACTAGACGACTGGTATCCCCAGATCAGACCGATAGAATCGGGTGATTTTTTGCAGATTGAAACGGATCTGACTAGCTATTATAGAAATTTTCAGGCTTACTATCAAAAAAATCCGAAAAATAATCGCCAAAAGCTCTATCCACCAGCCTTTTATCACTTATATTTCTCAAAAAATGTGGTAAAATAGAAAGGATGGAGGAATCTTATGGTATTACAACGACATGAAATAAATGAAAAAGATACATGGGATCTTTCAACAATCTACCCAACAGACCAAGCTTGGGAAGAATCCTTGAAAGATTTAACTGAAAAAGTACAAACAGCATCTCAGTATGAGGGGCATCTCTTGGATAGCGCAGACAGTTTGCTTGAGATTACAGAATTTTCACTTGACTTGGAACGCCAAGTTGAAAAGCTTTATGTCTATGCACATATGAAAAATGACCAGGACACGCGTGAAGCCAAGTATCAAGAGTACTATGCCAAGGCAATGACCCTATACAGTCAGTTAGAACAAGCCTTTTCATTCTATGAACCTGAGTTTATGGAGATTAGCGAAGAGCAGTATGCGGCCTTCCTAGAAGCTCAACCAAAACTCCAAGTTTACAAGCACTTTTTTGACAAGCTCTTGCAAAAGAAAGACCATGTTCTTTCGCAACGTGAGGAAGAATTGCTTGCTGGAGCAGGAGAAATCTTTGGCTCTGCTAGTGAAACTTTCGCTATTTTGGACAATGCGGATATTAGCTTCCCATATGTCCTTGATGACGAAGGCAAGGAAGTGCAACTCTCACACGGTACTTACATCCGTTTGATGGAGTCTAAGAACCGTGAAGTGCGTCGTGGTGCCTATGAAGCCCTTTATGCGACATATGAGCAATTCCAACACACTTACGCTAAGACTTTGCAGACAAATGTTAAGGTGCAAAACTACCGAGCAAAAGTTCGCAACTATAAGAGTGCTCGCCATGCAGCTCTCGCAGCAAACTTTGTTCCAGAAAGTGTCTATGACAATCTAGTTGCAGCAGTTCGCAAGCATTTGCCGCTCTTGCATCGTTACCTAGAACTTCGTTCTAAAATCTTGGGTATTTCCGACCTCAAGATGTACGATGTCTACACACCGCTTTCGTCAGTAGATTATAGCTTTACCTACGAAGAAGCCTTGAAAAAGGCAGAAGAAGCTTTGGCAGTTTTAGGTGACGACTACTTGAGCCGTGTTAAACGTGCCTTCAGTGAGCGTTGGATTGATGTCTATGAAAACCAAGGCAAGCGTTCTGGTGCCTACTCTGGTGGTTCTTACGATACCAATGCCTTTATGCTTCTCAACTGGCAGGACAATCTAGATAATCTCTTTACTCTTGTCCATGAAACAGGTCACAGTATGCACTCTAGCTATACTCGTGAAACCCAACCTTATGTTTACGGAGATTATTCTATCTTCTTGGCTGAGATTGCCTCAACGACTAACGAAAATATCTTGACAGAGAAATTGTTGGAAGAAGTAGAAGACGATGCAACTCGCTTTGCTATTCTCAATAACTTCCTAGATGGTTTCCGTGGAACAGTTTTCCGTCAAACTCAATTCGCTGAGTTTGAACATGCCATCCACCAAGCAGACCAAAATGGAGAAGTCTTGACAAGTGATTTCCTCAATAAGCTCTACGCTGACTTGAACCAAGAGTACTATGGACTCAGCAAGGAAGACAATCCTCAGATCCAATACGAGTGGGCACGCATTCCTCACTTCTACTATAACTACTATGTTTATCAGTATTCAACTGGTTTTGCAGCTGCTTCAGCCTTGGCTGAGAAGATTGTCCACGGTAGTCAAGAAGACCGTGACCGCTATATCGACTACCTCAAGGCAGGTAAGTCTGACTATCCGCTCAATGTCATGAGAAAAGCTGGTGTTGATATGGAGAAGGAAGACTATCTTAACGATGCCTTTGCAGTCTTTGAACGTCGCTTGAACGAGTTTGAAGCTCTTGTTGAAAAATTGGGACTAGCTTAAGATGGTAGAGTCTTATAGTAAAAATGCCAATCACAATATGCGACGTCCCGTCGTTAAAGAAGAAATCGTAGAACTCATGCGGCAGCGTCAAAAGCAGGTGACAGGTTCTTTGAAAGAATTGGAGACCTTTGCTCGCAAGGAGAACATTCCCATCATTCCCCATGAAACAGTTGCCTACTTCCGTTTTCTTATGGAAACTATGCAACCTAAGAACATTTTGGAGATTGGAACGGCAATTGGCTTTTCTGCCCTCCTGATGGCGGAACATGCGCCAGATGCCAAGATTACAACGATTGATCGTAATCCAGAAATGATAGGCTTTGCCAAGGAAAACTTTGCCCAGTTTGACAGTCGTCAGCAAATCACTCTTTTAGAGGGAGATGCAGTCGATGTTTTATCCAGTTTGACAGAAACTTATGACTTTGTCTTTATGGATTCGGCCAAGTCCAAGTACATCGTCTTTCTGCCTGAAATCCTCAAGCACTTGGAAGTTGGTGGAGTAGTGGTCTTGGATGATATTTTCCAAGGAGGAGATGTTGCCAAGGACATCATGGAAGTCCGCCGAGGTCAACGCACCATTTACCGTGGTTTGCAAAGACTTTTCGACGCAACGTTGGACAATCCAGGTCTAACAGCAACTCTAGTTCCGCTTGGAGACGGCATTCTCATGTTACGAAAGAATCTAGCAGAAGTAGAGCTTCCTGAGAGCGAATGATTTTCAGAAAAATTTAAGAAATTATAGTAAAATAGATAAGGTAACACTTACCGTAAAAGGAGTAAAAATGAAGAAAAAACTTATGGCAGGAGCCATCACACTTTTATCAGTAGCAACACTTGCAGCTTGTTCAAACAGTTCTGAAGGAAAAGATTTGATCAGCATGAAGGGCGATGTGATTACAGAGCATCAATTCTTTGAAGAAGTAAAGAACAATCCAACTGCACAACAAGTCTTGCTCAATATGACCATCCAAAAAGTATTTGAACAACAATATGGATCAGAAGTAACGGATAAAGATGTGGATGATGCTGTTGCTGAAGAACAAAAGAAATACGGCGATAGCTACAACAGCGTGCTTCAACGTGCAGGTATGACACCTGAGACTCGTAAAGCTCAAATCCGCACTAGCAAATTGGTTGAATTAGCAGTTAAAAAGGCTGCTGAGAGTGAGTTGACAGACGAAGCCTACCAAAAAGCTTTTGAGTCTTACACACCAGATGTAACAGCTCAAATCATCCGTTTGGATAATGAAGACAAGGCAAAAGAAGTACTTGAGAAAGCTAAAGCAGAAGATGCAGATTTTGCTCAGTTGGCAAAAGACAACTCTAATGACGATAAAACAAAAGAAAATGGTGGAGAAATCACTTTTGACTCTGCTTCAACAGAACTTCCAGAACAAGTCAAGAAAGCAGCCTTTGCCTTGGATGTGAACGGGGTTTCTGATGTGATTACAGCTACTGGAACACAAGCCTATAGCAGTCAGTTCTACATCATCAAAGTAACGAAGAAAACAGAAAAATCTTCTAATATAGAGGATTACAAAGAAAAATTGAAGACTATCATCTTGACTCAAAAACAAAATGATTCAGCTTTTGTTCAAGGAGTAATTGGTAAAGAATTGCAAGCAGCAAACATCAAGGTTAAAGACCAAGCCTTCCAAAACATCTTCACCCAATACATCGGTGGTGGTGACTCAAGCTCAAGCAGCAGTTCTTCATCTAACTAAGTAAGCAAAAAACAAATCTCAAAAGAGATTTGTTTTTTTATACCTGATACTAGAAAATGAGTAAAATTCGAAGGATTAAAGGATAAGAGTTTTTTTCTTTCTGAAAAAGTGGTATAATAGCAATCAAAACTAGAAAATAAAACGGAATTGGGAACAGAAGCGTCTGTTCCTATTAGAGTGGTGAAATATGAAAATTAGTAAAAGGCACCTACTAAACTATTCCATTTTGATTCCTTATTTCCTTTTATCGATTTTGGGACTGATTGTGGTGTACTCGACAACGAGTGCAACCTTGATCGAAGAAGGGAAAAGCGCCTTTCAATTGGTGCGTAACCAGGGGATCTTCTGGATAGCTAGTTTGATTTTGATTGCCTTAATCTATAAATTAAAATTAGGTTTCCTAAGAAATGGGCGTCTCATCTTTATCGTAATGATTGTGGAGATGGTTCTTTTAGCTCTGGCGCGACTGGTCGGGACACCTGTCAATGGAGCATACGGATGGATTTCTGTAGGACCTGTAACGATTCAGCCTGCAGAGTACCTTAAGATTATCATCATCTGGTACCTGGCACATCGATTTTCAAAACAACAAGATGAGATTGCGGTTTATGACTTCCAGGTTTTGACACAGAATCAGTGGCTACCTCGAGCTTTTAACGACTGGCGTTTTGTTCTGCTAGTTCTGATTGGTAGCTTGGGAATTTTCCCAGACTTGGGAAATGCGACCATCTTGGTCTTGGTGGCGCTCATCATGTATACGGTTAGTGGGATCGCCTATCGTTGGTTCTCGACCATTTTGGCTCTCTTGGCAGGGAGCTCAATGTTAGTCTTGTCTGTCATTCGCTTTGTTGGGGTTGAAAAGTTCTCTCAAATTCCTGTATTTGGTTACGTTGCTAAACGTTTTAGTGCCTTCTTTAATCCCTTTAATGACTTGGCAGGTGCAGGACACCAGCTCGCAAATTCCTACTATGCAATGGTAAATGGTGGCTGGTTTGGACTGGGACTGGGGAATTCTATCGAGAAGCGTGGTTATCTGCCAGAAGCCCATACGGATTTTGTCTTTTCGATTGTCATCGAGGAGTTTGGATTCGTAGGAGCTAGTATGATTTTGGCTTTACTCTTCTTCTTGATTTTGCGAATCATCTTGGTTGGTATTCGAGCAAAGGATCCCTTTAACTCCATGGTTGCTATTGGTGTCGGAGGGATGATCCTTGTTCAGGTCTTTGTCAATATCGGTGGGATTTCAGGGTTGATTCCTTCTACAGGGGTAACCTTCCCCTTCCTTTCACAAGGTGGGAACAGTCTACTGGTATTATCCGTAGCCATCGCGCTTGTACTGAACATTGATGCCAGTGAAAAACGTGCCAAGCTTATCAGAGAATACGAGAATCAAACCGATGAAAGTCTGTAAGGATTGTATGGAAAGGAAAGTATATGTCTCTTCAAAAATTAGAAAACTATAGTAATAAAGCAGTCGTCCAAGAAGAAGTCTTGATTCTGACTGAGCTATTAGAAGATATCACAAAAAATATGCTGGCGCCAGAAACCTTTGAAAAGATTATCCAGTTGAAGGAATTATCAACTAGCGAGAATTATCAAGGGCTCAATGACCTAGTGACCAGTCTTTCGAATGAAGAAATGATTTACATTTCACGCTATTTCTCTATCCTTCCACTTTTGATTAATATCTCTGAGGATGTGGATTTGGCCTATGAAATCAATCACCAAAACAATGTGGACCAAGACTATCTAGGAAAACTATCTACAACGATTAAGATGGTAGCTGAAAAAGAAAATGCAGCCGAAATTTTAGAAAAGTTAAATGTCGTTCCTGTCTTGACCGCCCATCCAACGCAAGTACAACGCAAGAGTATGCTGGATTTGACCAACCATATCCATACGCTCTTGCGCAAGTACCGTGATGTCAAACTCGGCTTGATTAATAAAGAAAAATGGCACACAGATCTCCGTCGTTACATTGAAATTATCATGCAAACGGACATGATTCGTGAGAAGAAATTGAAAGTAACCAACGAAATCACCAACGTGATGGAGTACTACCAAAGTTCTTTCCTGAATGCTGTTCCACGTTTGACAGCTGAGTATAAAAAAATGGCAAAAGAACAAGGTATCGATCTCCAACATCCAAAACCGATTACCATGGGGATGTGGATCGGAGGAGACCGTGATGGAAATCCTTTCGTAACAGCGGAAACCCTCAATAAATCAGCCTTGACTCAGTGTGAAGTCATCATGAACTACTATGATGAAAAGATTTATAATCTTTATCGTGAATTTTCACTGTCAACCAGCATCGTGAATGTCAGCGACAAGGTTCGTGAGATGGCGCTGAAGTCACAAGATAACTCCATTTACCGTGAAAAAGAACTCTATCGTCGTGCTCTTTTTGACATTCAAGCTAAGATGCAGGCAACTAAGGCTTATCTCATTGAAGACAAGGAACTTCAGCCTAGATATGCCACTGCAGATGAATTTTATCAAGATTTGTTGGCCATTCGGGACTCTCTCCTTGAAAACAAAGGGGAATACCTGATTTCTGGAGAATTTGTCGAGTTGATGCAAGCTGTCGAAATCTTTGGCTTCTACCTTGCCTCTATTGACATGCGCCAGGATTCTAGCGTTCACGAAGCCTGTGTGGCTGAATTGTTAGCATCAGCTGGTATCAACGATCACTATAGCGATCTGTCTGAAGACGAAAAATGTAGCCTTCTCTTAAAAGAGTTGGAAGAAGATCCTCGTATCCTCTCAGCCACTCATGCTGAAAAGTCAGAACTTCTTGAGAAGGAACTGTCTATCTTTAAAGCTGCCCGCAAGTTGAAGGATAAACTGGGTGAAAATGTCATTCGTCAAACCATTATCTCACATGCAACCAGTGTATCAGATATGCTAGAGCTAGCAATCATGCTCAAGGAAGTAGGCTTGGTTGATTCCCAAAAAGCACGAGTTCAGATTGTTCCCCTCTTTGAAACGATTGAAGACTTGGATCACTCGGAAGAAACCATGAGAAGATATTTCTCTCTTCCTTTGGCTAAAAAATGGATTGCTTCAAAAGACAACTACCAAGAAATCATGCTTGGCTACTCTGATAGTAACAAGGATGGTGGTTACCTGTCCTCATGTTGGACTCTCTACAAGGCGCAACAACAACTAACTGCTATCGGTGATGAATTTGGCGTTAAGGTCACTTTCTTCCACGGTCGTGGTGGTACTGTGGGTCGTGGTGGTGGACCAACTTATGAAGCCATCACATCTCAACCGCTCAAGTCTATTAAGGACCGTATCCGTCTGACTGAGCAAGGAGAAGTCATTGGAAATAAATACGGAAACAAAGACGCTGCTTATTATAACCTTGAAATGTTGGTTTCTGCAGCCATTAACCGCATGATTACCAAGAAGAAGAGTGATATCAATACGTCAAATCGTTACGAAGCTATCATGGATCAAGTAGTGGACCGTAGTTATGATATCTACCGTGATTTGGTCTTTGGAAATGAACATTTCTATGACTATTTCTTTGAATCAAGTCCAATCAAAGCTATTTCAAGCTTCAATATCGGTTCGCGTCCAGCAGCTCGTAAGACCATCACTGAAATTGGTGGTTTGCGTGCCATTCCTTGGGTCTTCTCATGGTCACAAAGCCGTGTCATGTTTCCTGGATGGTATGGAGTAGGATCCAGCTTTAAAGAGTTTATAGATCAAGATCCAAAGAATATCGAGTTCCTTCGTGATATGTACCAAAACTGGCCTTTCTTCCAATCTTTGCTTTCCAATGTGGACATGGTCTTGTCTAAGTCTAATATGAATATTGCTTTTGAATATGCCAAGCTCTGTGAAGACGAAGAAGTACAAGCTATCTACTACACTATTTTAGATGAATGGCAGTTGACTAAGGACGTTATTTTAGCTATCGAAGGTTATGACGAACTCTTGGCAGAAAACTCTTACCTAAAAGACAGTCTAAACTATCGTATGCCTTACTTTAATATCCTTAACTACATCCAGTTGGAGTTGATCAAACGTCAACGTCGCGGAGAATTGTCGGCAGACGAAGAAAAACTGATCCATACAACTATCAACGGAATTGCAACTGGTTTGCGTAATTCAGGCTGATATTCTACAAACTTCCTCTTTTTTCAAGGGGAAGTTTTTGAATTGTTTAAAAAATTCTAAAAATAAGCTTGACAAGTAGTTGAAAAATGATATAATTTAAACATTCAGAAAGTAATCTTGCTCATTTTTTAGAGAGTCTGTGGTTGGTGAAAGCAGATAGATGAAAGTGATGAAATTGGGCTGAATGTACTTAAGAATTTGAAATCATAAAAATTCGGTGAGCACACCTTACAGTGCAACTCGTTATTGCGAGAAAGAGCGATAGGAATATTCCTATAATTGAGGTGGCACCGCGCATCGACGTCCTCACACAAGTTTTTTGTGTGAGGACTTTTTCTATGGGGAGGAAAGATATTGGAATTTAAACGATGGCATCGCTTGATGATGTGATTTAAAAAGTTAAGGTAAAAGAATTAAGGAGAAAGAAAAATGAAAAATAAACGTTTGATTGGAATTGTCGCTGGATTAGCAGTATTGGTGGTGGCTAGCTTGATTTATTCATCAATGAACAAACCAGCAGCTAAGGAAGAGCAAAAGGTCGCTAAGGTTGGTGTCCTTCAATTTGTTAGTCACCCATCCTTGGACTTGATTTACCAAGGAATTCAAGATGGACTAGCTGAAGAAGGCTATAAGGACGACCAGGTAAAAATCGACTTTATGAACTCTGAAGGCGATCAGAGCAAGGTTGCAACCATGAGTAAACAATTGGTTGCTAATGGAAACGATGTTGTTGTTGGGATCGCAACACCAGCTGCTCAAGGACTTGCTAGTGCTACAAAAGACCTACCTGTTATCATGGCTGCTATTACAGACCCAATCGGTGCTAACTTGGTCAAAGATTTGAAAAAACCAGGTGGCAACATCACAGGGGTGTCAGACCATAACCCAGCTGAACAGCAAGTAGAGTTGATTAAAACCCTCACACCAAATGTCAAAACGATCGGAGCTCTCTACTCAAGCAGTGAAGATAACTCAAAATCACAAGTTGAAGAATTCAAGGCTTATGCTGAAAAAGCAGGTTTGACAGTCGAAACATTTGCCGTTCCATCAACCAATGAAATTGCTTCAACAGTCAATGTTATGACCAGCAAGGTCGATGCGATTTGGGTTCCAATTGATAACACCATCGCATCCGCATTTTCAACAGTTGTTTCAAGCAACCAAACAGCTAAAAAGCCAATCTATCCAAGTGCCACTGCCATGGTAGAAGCAGGTGGATTAGCATCTGTAGTAGTTGACCAACACGATCTTGGAGTGGCTACTGGTAAGATGATTGCCAAAGTATTGAAAGGTGAAAAACCAGCTGATACGCCAGTTAATGTCTTTTCAACTGGTAAGTCAGTGATTAACAAAAAACTAGCGCAGGAACTTGGTATCACCATTCCTGAGTCCGTTCTAAAAGAAGCAGGACAAGTGATTGAATAAAGATAAAGGAGGAGCTGGACACATCTCCTCCCATTTTTACTAAAGAAAGAAATGAGTGAAAGATTATGATAGTATCCATTATTTCACAGGGGATGGTCTGGGCGATTCTAGGTTTGGGAATCTTTATGACTTTTCGAATTTTGAATTTTCCAGATATGACTACTGAAGGTTCTTTTCCTCTAGGGGGAGCAGTAGCTGTAACCTTGATAACACAGGGAGTCAATCCATTCTTAGCGACCTTAGCTGCAGTAGGAGCGGGCTGTCTAGCTGGAATGGCGACGGGACTCTTATATACCAAAGGAAAAATCCCAACCCTCTTATCAGGGATTCTGGTCATGACTTCCTGCCATTCCATCATGCTCATGATTATGGGGCGTGCCAATCTGGGGCTTCTTGGAACTAAACAAATACAGGATGTCTTGCCTTTCGATTCAGATCTTAACCAACTCCTGACTGGATTAATCTTTGTAGCTCTTGTTATTGGCCTTATGCTCTTTTTCCTTGATACCAAACTAGGTCAGGCCTACATCGCTACAGGTGACAATCCCGATATGGCTCGTAGCTTTGGTATCAATACGGGTCGTATGGAACTTATGGGTTTGGTTCTCTCAAATGGGATTATCGCGCTTGCAGGAGCCTTAATTGCTCAACAAGAAGGATACGCGGATGTTTCTCGAGGAATTGGCGTGATTGTCGTAGGGCTTGCTAGCTTGATTATTGGTGAGGTTTTGTTCAAGAGTTTGACTTTGGCAGAGCGACTCATGACCATCGTTGTAGGGTCTATTGCTTATCAGTTCCTCGTTTGGGGAGTGATTGCTCTTGGGTTTAATACAAGTTATCTTCGTTTGTACAGCGCCTTGATTTTGGCAGTTTGCCTCATGATTCCAACCTTCAAAAGCAAATACCTGAAAGGAGTCAAGTTTAGCAGATGACAGCAATTGTAGAATTAAAAAATGCCACCAAAGTCATCACGAATGGCTTTGACGAGGAAAAAATCATTCTGAATGATGTTTCTCTTGAAATTTTTGAACATGATTTCATTACTATCCTAGGTGGAAATGGAGCAGGGAAGTCAACGCTTTTTAACACTATTGCAGGTACCTTGCCCTTAACAAGTGGAAGTATCCGTATCATGGGCGAGGATGTGACGCATTTTTCACCTGAAAAGCGGGCTAAGTACTTGTCTCGTGTTTTTCAGGATCCTAAGATGGGTACGGCTCCCCGTATGACGGTGGCGGAAAATCTCTTAATTGCCAAGTTTCGTGGTGAGAAGAGAGGACTCCTGCCTAGAAGGCTATCAAGTCATCGGGAAGAGTTTCAGGCTACCATTGAAAAAGTGGGAAATGGGCTTGAGAAACATCTAGATACTCCGATTGAGTTTCTATCAGGTGGTCAACGCCAGGCCTTGAGTCTCTTGATGGCAACCTTGAAGCGACCAGAGTTGCTCTTGTTGGATGAACACACAGCAGCTCTTGACCCAAAAACAAGTGTTGCCTTGATGGAGTTAACAGATGACTTTGTCAGCAAGGATCATCTAACAGCCTTGATGATTACCCACCATATGGAGGATGCACTGAAGTATGGAAATCGTCTGATAGTCATGAAGGAAGGTCGTATTATCCAAGACCTCAATAAAGAAGAAAAAGCTAAGATGAAAATCTCAGACTACTATCAATTATTTGAATAGGTGAGTTAAATAATCATCAAAAAATAGTGAAAATTAACTTAGAAACATGAAAGTGTTTCTGAGTTTTTTATCTCCTCTTTCTATCTGGAAAAATAAGGCAAAGAGAATTACGGAAAGCGTATGAAATGGTTTACTTTTTTTCAGAAATAAGCTATACTAGTTTACGTGAAACTATGATAAGATGGAGGTATTGTGTATGGTTGACAAGCAAGTCATTGAAGAAATCAAAAACAATGCCAACATTGTGGAAGTCATAGGTGATGTGATTTCTTTACAGAAGGCTGGACGGAACTATTTAGGGCTCTGTCCTTTTCATGGTGAAAAGACCCCCTCTTTCAACGTTGTGGAAGACAAGCAGTTTTATCACTGTTTTGGATGTGGGCGTTCAGGAGATGTCTTTAAGTTTATCGAAGAATACCAAGGCGTGTCCTTTATGGAAGCCGTTCAGCTCTTAGGAGAGCGCGTCGGTATTCAACTGGCTATGCCTGTCCAGTCTCGTCCTCAACAAGCTTCCCCCCATCAAGCTCTATATGATATGCATGAAGAAGCTGCACGCTTTTACCATGCCATCCTCATGACGACAAAGATGGGAGAAGAAGCAAGGGCTTATCTCTACAAACGCGGATTGACAGACGATGTTCTGAAGCACTTCCAGATTGGACTAGCTCCAGCAGAGAGAACCTATCTCTATCAACGTTTGGCTGACAAGTTTGAGGAAAAGGATTTATTGGATTCTGGCCTGTTTTACCTGTCAGATGGCAATCAGTTTTATGATACTTTTTTTGGACGGATCATCTTTCCTTTGACCAATGACAAGGGACAGGTCATTGCATTTTCAGGTCGTATCTGGCAAGAAACTGACAGTCAGACTGCCAAATATAAAAATAGTCGCTCGACTGCAATTTTTAACAAGAGTTACGAATTGTACCATTTGGACAAGGCAAAAAAGGGAACAGGTAAGATTACAGAGCTCTATCTGATGGAAGGCTTCATGGATGTGATCGCAGCCTACCGTGCTGGTATAGAAAATGCTGTAGCTTCCATGGGAACAGCCTTAAGCAAGGAGCATGTTGACCACCTCAAACGCTTTACCAAAAAAATTGTTCTCAGCTATGATGGCGACAAGGCAGGGCAGGCAGCAACAGCCAAGGCTCTAGAGGAGTTAAAAGACTTCTCAGTTGAGGTTGTTCGAGTACCTGATGCCATGGACCCAGATGAGTATTTGCAAAAGAATTCTGCTGAAGACCTGGCTTACCTTTTAACCAAGACTCGGATTAGTCCCATAGAGTTCTATATTCACCAACTCAAACCTGAGAATAGTGATAACTTGCAAGCGCAAATCGAATTCATTGAAAAGATTGCGCCCTTAATCGCCAAAGAAAAGTCTATCACTGCCCAGAATTCTTATATCCACATTCTGGCGGATAACCTACCTTCCTTTGATTATCAGCAAGTAGAACAGATTGTAAATGAAAGTCGGATTGTTCAAAGGCAGGAGAGAGTCAAGGAGCATCCTACGCCAGTAGTGATTAGTTTGCCTGTGACGCGGCAACTGACAGCAGTTATGAGAGCAGAGGCTCATCTCCTTTATAGGATGGCTGAGAATCCAGTTGTTTTAAATGACTACCGATTAAGAGAAGATTTTTTCTTTGATACCCCAGAATTTCAAATTCTTTACGAATTATTAAGTGTAGAGGGAGAAATCGGATCAGAGGAACTGTCTCATCAGACTCCTGAGGTTGAAAATGCCTGGTACCATGTTCTTGGTCTAGATTTGCCAGCTGAGATGTCGCCTCAAGAACTTTCTGAAGTCGAAGAAACTCGTAACCGTGCCCTCCTCAGCAAGGACAATTTAAGGATTAAAAAGAAAGTGCAGGAGGCTAGTCATGTAGGAGATACAGACACAGCCTTGGAAGAATTGCAACGATTGATTTCCCAAAAGAGAAGAATGGAGTAATAATGGCAACAAAACAAAAAGAAGTAACTACATTTGATGTGCAAGTAGCAGACTTTATCCGTAACCACAAAAAAACAGGAACAGCAACAGACGATGAAATCAACTCAAGTCTAGTTATTCCTTTTACTTTAGATGCAGACGGGATTGAAGACCTTTTGCAACGGATTCAGGATGCTGGAATTTCTATCACGGATAACGAAGGGAATCCAAGTGCACGTGTCCTTAGTACAGAAGAAGAGCCAGAACTCAGTGATGAGGATTTGATTGGCTCAACCTCTGCTAAGGTGAATGATCCTGTTCGTATGTATTTGAAGGAAATTGGGGTCGTTCCTCTCTTGACCAACGAAGAAGAAAAAGAATTGGCCCTAGCTGTTGAAGCTGGTGATATCGAAGCCAAACAGCGTCTTGCAGAAGCCAACCTTCGTTTGGTGGTTTCGATTGCTAAGCGATACGTAGGTCGTGGTATGCAGTTTCTTGATTTGATTCAAGAAGGAAACATGGGCTTGATGAAGGCCGTGGACAAGTTTGACTATTCAAAAGGTTTTAAGTTTTCTACTTACGCAACTTGGTGGATTCGTCAGGCAATCACTCGTGCTATCGCTGACCAAGCCCGCACCATTCGTATCCCTGTCCACATGGTAGAAACCATTAACAAGCTTGTCCGTGAACAGCGGAATCTCCTTCAAGAATTGGGTCAAGATCCAACTCCTGAACAAATCGCTGAGCGTATGGATATGACACCTGACAAGGTGCGTGAAATCTTGAAAATCGCTCAAGAACCAGTATCACTTGAAACACCGATTGGTGAAGAGGACGATAGCCATCTTGGGGACTTTATCGAAGACGAAGTTATTGAAAATCCAGTAGACTACACAACTCGTATCGTTTTGCGTGAGCAGTTGGATGAGGTTTTGGATACTCTCACAGACCGTGAAGAAAACGTTCTGCGCCTTCGTTTCGGGCTAGACGATGGGAAAATGCGTACCCTTGAAGATGTTGGTAAAGTCTTTAACGTGACTCGTGAGCGTATCCGTCAGATCGAGGCCAAGGCTTTGAGAAAACTACGTCAACCAAGTCGCAGCAAACCCCTTCGTGATTTTATTGAAGACTAAGAGTGAGGATGAACATGGCTTATACAGAAGAGCAAATTGGAACGATCAAAACACGCATATTAAATGCTTTGGAAGAAGTCATCGACCCTGAGTTGGGGATTGATATTGTCAACCTAGGTTTGATTTATGAAATTCGATTTGATGGTGAAACGGGTCACACTGAAATTGATATGACCTTGACAACTATGGGCTGCCCATTGGCTGATCTTTTGACAGACCAGATACACGATGCGATGACAGATGTGCCTGAGGTAACTAATACCGAAGTTAAATTAGTCTGGTATCCAGCTTGGACAGTTGAAAAAATGAGCCGATACGCACGTATCGCCCTAGGAATTAAATAAAGACTAAGAAAAATGTGAGAGACGATTGGAAAATAAGGTAATTTTATCCTTTTTCCTTTGGTCTCTTCTTTCTTTTGCTGATTTTCTGGAAATAAAATGGTATAATGAAAGGTATGGAAAACGAAAAATTGCGTATTAATATGCTAAGTTCAAGTGAAAAAGTAGCTGGTCAAGGAGTGTCAGGAGCTTATCGAGAATTGGTTAGCCTCCTTCACCGTGATGCCAAAGACCAGTTGATTGTTACAGAGAATCTTCCTGTAGAGGCGGATGTAACTCACTTTCATACCATTGATTTCCCCTATTATTTATCTACTTTCCAAAAGAAACGCTCTGGGAGAAAAATTGGCTATGTGCATTTTTTGCCTGATACGCTTGAGGGGAGTTTGAAGATTCCATTTTTCCTAAAAGGAATTGTCAAACGCTATGTTTTTTCCTTTTACAACCGAATGGAACATTTGGTGGTGGTCAATCCCATGTTTATCGAGGATTTAGTGGCTGCTGGTATTCCGCGTGAAAAAGTAACTTATATTCCAAATTTTGTAAACAAAGAAAAATGGCATCCATTACCAGCTGAACAGGTTGCACAACTCCGGAAGGAAATGGATCTTGCGGAAGATCAGTTTGTCGTAATCGGTGCGGGTCAGGTTCAGAAACGTAAAGGAATTGATGATTTTATCCGTCTTGCTGAGGAATTGCCAGAAATTACCTTTATCTGGGCAGGTGGTTTTTCATTTGGTGGGATGACAGATGGTTATGAACGCTACAAGAAGATAATGGACAATCCACCCAAAAATCTTATTTTCCCTGGAATTGTGTCACCGGAACGGATGCGGGAGCTTTACGCTATGGCGGATCTATTCTTGCTACCAAGTTACAATGAATTATTCCCTATGACTATCTTAGAGGCCGCTAGTTGCGAGGCTCCTATTATGTTAAGAGATTTGGATTTGTATAAGGTTATTCTTGATGGGAATTATCGTGCTACAAGTGATGTTTCCGAGATGAGAGAAGCAATCCTAGAATACAAGAATGACCCTGAAGCCTTAAAAGACTTGAAAGAAAAAGCTCGCGAGATCTCCAAAGAGTACTCTGAGGAGCATTTGTTGGAAATCTGGTTAAAATTTTATCGAGAACAGGCTGCTTTGGGCAAAAAGTGAGGTAATTTATGCGAATTGGTTTATTTACAGATACCTATTTCCCTCAAGTTTCTGGGGTCGCGACTAGTATTCGGACCTTGAAGACGGAGCTTGAAAAGCAAGGACATGCAGTCTTTATCTTTACAACAACTGATAAAGACGTGAACCGATACGAGGATTGGCAGATTATTCGCATTCCGAGTGTCCCTTTCTTTGCGTTTAAGGATCGACGATTTGCCTACCGAGGTTTTACAAAGGCGCTTGAAATTGCCAAGCAGTATCAACTCGATATCATTCATACCCAGACAGAATTTTCGCTTGGTTTGTTAGGGATTTGGATTGCGAGAGAATTGAAAATTCCAGTTATTCATACCTACCATACTCAGTATGAAGACTATGTGCATTACATTGCTAAGGGCATGCTAATTCGTCCGAGTATGGTAAAATATTTGGTGCGTGGCTTCCTTCATGATGTAGATGGCGTGATTTGCCCTAGTGAGATTGTTCGTGACCTTTTATCGAAATACAAAGTCAAGGTTGAAAAGCGGGTCATCCCAACTGGAATTGAGCTAGCTAAGTTTGAACGACCTGAGATTAAAGAGGAAAACTTGCAAGAACTTCGTTCGAAGTTAGGTATTCAGGAAGACGAGAAAATGCTACTAAGCCTTTCGCGTATTTCTTACGAGAAGAATATCCAAGCAGTTCTAGATGCTTTTGCTGAAGTATTGAAAGAAGAAGATAAAGTAAAGCTGGTCGTTGCTGGAGATGGTCCTTATCTGGACAGTCTGAAAGAGCAAGCAGTGAAATTAAACCTGCAAAAACATGTGATTTTTACAGGGATGATTGCTCCAAGTGAGACAGCTTTATACTATAAGGCTGCAGATTTCTTCATCTCTGCCTCTACTAGTGAAACCCAAGGATTAACTTATCTAGAGAGTTTAGCCAGTGGAACGCCCGTCATTGCTCATGGCAATCCTTATCTTGATAACCTGATCAGTGACAAAATGTTTGGAACCCTCTACTATGGAGAACAGGAGTTAGCAGGGGCCGTCCTTGAAGCCTTAATCGCTACTCCGGATATGTCTGAACAAAAGTTGGCGGATAAGTTGTACGAAATTTCGGCTGAAAATTTTGGAAAACGAGTACATGAGTTTTACCTCGATGCCATTATCTCAAATAACTTTGAACATGAATTACATGATGGGAAACCTGTTAGTCAGCGCTTTTTGAAAACGATTTTATATCTACCCCAACAGGCTGTTACAAGCCCAGTAAAAGAGTCTAAGCGTATTTTGCGGGCTTCTCGGAAGCAATTATCCAGCATCAGAGATTATTGGAAAGATGAATTCAAATAATAGAATAAGAGGAAAATACTATGAAAAAATTAATGCGAAGTGGAAAAAATCAAATAATTGGTGGAGTCTGTGCAGGAGTTGCCCATTATTTTGATATTGACCCAACAATTGTTCGTGTTGTTTGGGGTGTTCTTGCATTTTGTTATGGAGCAGGAATCCTTGCTTACATCATTTTATGGGTGGTTGCACCAGTTTCGACAGACTATTAAACTAGAATTATAAAGTGAAAAGGAGAAGTTATGGCTTTTGGAGATAATGGAAAACGTAAAAAAACATTGTTTGAGAAAGTGACACTTGTTGTCGTGCTCATCATGTTGTTTGTAACCCTTGCTGGTATCTTTGCGACAGCGCTTGGAGCATTTAGCAGATTCTAAGCAAGCTGCGAGGATAGAAACAATAACTAATGACTGGGTTCTCCCCAGCCTTTTTAAAGTGAGAAGAAATATGAGTATGTTTTTAGATACAGCCAAGATTAAGGTCAAGGCTGGTAATGGTGGCGATGGCATGGTTGCCTTTCGCCGTGAAAAATATGTCCCGAATGGCGGTCCTTGGGGTGGTGATGGTGGACGTGGAGGTAACGTTGTTTTCGTAGTAGACGAGGGCTTGCGTACCTTGATGGATTTCCGCTATAACCGTCATTTCAAGGCTGATTCTGGTGAAAAAGGAATGACCAAAGGGATGCATGGACGTGGTGCAGAAGACCTTCGTGTTCGTGTGCCACAGGGAACTACTGTACGTGATGCAGAAACAGGTAAAGTCATTACAGACTTGATTGCACATGGTCAAGAATTTATCGTGGCTCATGGCGGTCGAGGTGGTCGTGGAAATATCCGTTTTGCAACACCAAAAAATCCTGCGCCTGAAATCTCTGAGAATGGAGAACCAGGTCAAGAACGTGAGTTGCAACTGGAATTGAAAATCTTGGCAGATGTTGGTCTAGTCGGTTTCCCATCTGTCGGCAAGTCAACTTTGCTCAGTGTCATTACTTCAGCTAAACCCAAAATCGGTGCTTACCACTTTACGACGATTGTCCCTAATTTGGGTATGGTTCGTACACAGTCAGGTGAATCTTTTGCAGTAGCTGACCTTCCAGGTTTGATTGAAGGGGCTAGTCAAGGTGTTGGCCTTGGAACCCAGTTTCTCCGTCATATCGAACGTACACGAGTTATCCTCCATGTCATCGATATGTCAGCTAGCGAAGGACGTGATCCTTACGAGGATTACCTTGCTATCAATAAAGAATTGGAATCCTACAACCTTCGTCTCATGGAACGTCCGCAGATCATCGTAGCCAACAAGATGGATATGCCTGAAAGTCAGGAAAATCTTAAAACTTTCAAGGAAAAGTTGGCAGCAAACTACGACGAGTTTGAGGAACTTCCAGCCATCTTCCCTATTTCTGGATTGACCAAGCAAGGTTTGTCAACTCTTTTGGATGCGACAGCTGAATTGTTAGACAAGACTCCAGAATTTCCAATCTATGATGAGTCTGATATGGAAGAAGAGGCGTACTACGGTTTTCACGAGGAAGAAAAAGCCTTTGAGATTAGTCGTGATGATGATGCGACATGGGTACTTTCTGGTGAAAAACTCATGAAACTCTTTAACATGACCAACTTTGACCGTGACGAATCAGTTATGAAATTTGCCCGCCAGCTTCGTGGTATGGGGGTTGATGAAGCCCTTCGTGCGCGTGGAGCCAAAGATGGTGATTTGGTCCGCATCGGTAAATTTGAGTTTGAATTTGTAGACTAGGAGATTGATATGGGAGATAAACCGATATCATTCCGAGATGCAGATGGAAATTTTGTTTCTGCAGCAGATGTATGGAATGAAAAGAAACTAGAAGAATTGTTTAATCGTCTCAACCCTAAACGTGCTCTTCGATTGGCGCGTACAAAGAAAGAAGAAACACAGTCAAAGAAATAAAAAATTCCCGTGATCTTTTGATCACGGGATTTGTTTTATTCACTAAAGAAAAATGGTGGCGCATATTTTTTAAGACTTTCAAAACAAGCTTGCGCTTTTGTAGCATCTTCACAGATAATCATGCAGACATCGTCTCCACAAAGGGTTGCAACGATATCAGGAAAGGCCAAGGAATCAATTACAGATCCAAACGATTGGGCTAAACCGGGTAAAGTTTTCAAAATAACTTGGTGTTGCACAGGACGCAACATAACAAGAGCGTCTTCCATATAATTTTCAAGACGTTTTTCCCACTTGGAGATAGAACCTGTATTCAGCACATAATAAGAATTATCTTCTTCGCGCACTTTTGAAAGGTTCATGGTTTTGATATCGCGTGATAAGGTAGCCTGAGTAACTTGGATATCATTTTCCGCTAATAAGGCTTGTAATTCAGCTTGAGTATGGATTTTGTTTTTTGAAACGAGGGCGCGGATAAGTTGGTGTCTGTGTTCTGATTTGTTCATAAAGTAAGTACTCCTTTTACAAGGTACAGTAGCGTGGACTGAACGCAAACGTCAGTCAGGTGGTAGGCGGTATTGTCACGTATGATGATGTCAAAGTCAGTAGGATAAAGAACTAGACGGAGAGAATCTCCTTCTTTTAACTTGTCACTAGTTTCGCGCAGATAAACTGGGTAGCAATCGGTTTATCTACATTGATGTTCTTTAATGACAGTGAATCATTCAATTTAGGTAGCATTTTGTCACGGCTTGTTGTGAATTTCCTATAAATGTCAATTCACAGAGATTTTCAACATGCTGTCTAGTAGCGTATATGAGAAATGGTGACACATGTTGGTTAGGGGTGTTAGTATCTTTTGTCCAAGTTCCATCTAGGAGCTTCTAAAAAATCTTATTTGAACTGAATTTGATACAAAGTTTATGTTTGATTCGACTGTTCAAGTGGAAAACTTTGATTATAGGAAGTTCAATGGTCAAATTCATCGACTTTTCCTTTGAATACTTCCATATTGAAAGTCTGGTACATTATACCTTTTGACAAGGTAGGATAAGACTAGACTGTGCTAAATCAACAGTCAACTGATAGTCTGTATTATCTCGAATTGTAATCTCAAAGTCTGTTGTGTAGAGAACCAAACGGAGAGTATCTCCTTCTTTAAGTTTGTAGATAGTTGGTTGAAGTTCTAGCTTGAAGTCCATCCATTCATTGGGTTGGATTTCTTCAATCGTCAAGAGATTGGTTCGATTTTGAAGATTAAGGTAACCTTTGGTGATGACACGTTGGGCACTTGGGTTGAATGGTAGTTCACAGAGATTTTCTAACATGTGGTAACGACCATTATCAATGGTTCTAGCACTTAAAACAGCTGGATAAGGCTGCAGATATTTCTTTTGTCCAAGTTCTAACAGTTGGGCTGATAATAAGCCCTTGTTCGTACTCGATTTGACACGAAGTTTCAGCTCCACTCGCCCATTTAAGTGAATGTCTTGACTTACTGGAAGGTCAATGGTGATCTGATTGACTTTTCCTTGATAAAGTTCAGTGTTGAAGGTCTGGTAAGTCTTACCATAACGATCAAAATCTTTTTGATCATAATGGTTTTGAATCACTTTTTCCTCATTACCAAGAGAGAAGGTATGCAGTTCATCCTGTTTGCCAAAGTCATCAAGACCTTGCCATCTTTGCGGTTCGGTATTGTCCTGCCAGATGACAGTCGGAAGTTGATAGCTTGAGTCAAGTCCTAACAATTTCTTACTTAACAAGGCATTCATGGACTCTCGGAAGTCAATCGACTGCCAGTTATTCATATAGACATGGGCACCATGATGGAAAAAGAGGTGCTTATTGATATGGTTAGGAAGGGCATGAAACATCTGGTAAACATGAAGAGGTTTGACATTCCAATCCTGGGAACCATGTGTAAAGACGACCTCAGCTTGAACCTTATGAGCATTGAGCAGATAGTTGCGGTCATGCCAAAACTGATTGTAGTCACCAGTATTGCGATTTAAATGTTCTTTTACCTTTTCTAAGTCTGCTTGATGAGCTTCATTGCCACGAATATAGTCACCAGCTTGGAGGTTGCGGGAGTAGGTCAATTCAGCAAGTGAGTCAAAATCCTCACCTGGGTATCCACCTGGGCTGGTCACCAGACCATTTTCCCGATAGTAGTTATACCAAGAGGAAATACCTGCTTCCGCAATGATCACTTCCAAGCCATCAACACCAGTGGTGGCGAGACCATTAGACATGGTGCCGAGATAGGAAATTCCTGTTGTTACGACTTTCCCGTTTGACCAGTCAGCCTTAACTTGACGTTTGCGCGTGTGGTCCGTGAAAGCACGACAACGACCATTGAGCCAATCAATGACATTTTTATAAGCTTCAATCTGCTGGTAGTCCCCATTGGTCATGAGACCTTGAGAATCTTTGGTTCCAACACCTGATACATAGAGATTGGCAAATCCACGTGGGAGGAAGTAGTCATTGAGTGTATATGAGCTATTGATATGAGATAGCTTTTCTTCAGCTTCTGAGACGACTTCTGCTTGACCATGAGGTTCGACTAAATTCAGCTTAGGTTCCTCAAGTTCAATGGTGTGGGGCGGTTTGACCTCAAGCTCTCCCTCCATTTTGTAGAGAGCCTTGTCACTGGCTTTATCGTTGGTCCCTTGGTGATAAGGGCTGGCAGTCATGACTGAAGGAATCTGTCCATCATAACGCGGGCGAATAATGCTGACCTTGACTAAGTCAGGGAGTCCGTCTTTATCAGTATCCACACGGCTCTCGACATACACGACTTCACGAATGACATCATGAGTAGAGAAGGTTGCCAAGCTCTTACCGTTAAAGTAGTGGTAGTGATTATCTTCTGAAATGAGTCCATCACTAACAAGTTGATCGATGAGCGTATTTCCTTTTTTCGTTCTCGTATTGAGTAACTGATAAAGATTTTCAATGAGATCTCCATAAACAATAGGAAAACCAGTTTCTTTACGAAACTGTTCGGCATCCTCAAAGTCAACAAGATAGCTAAATCCTAAAAGTTGAAAAACTACTGTGTAGAAAATCTCCGCAGTTAACTCACGGTCTGACTGGAAAAAAGTTACTAAATCTGTTTCTTTATCCGCAGCCAAAGTCGACAAGGCATAATCCGTGTTAGAATAAGTGAAAAAACTCCAACGAATGAAGTCTTCAAACTGTCTTTTTAAGGACAGTTGGGGTGACAGCTTTAGACCAAGACCTTCTAATTCCTCAAATCGTTGAGAACTAGTGGTTGGTTGGTAGCTGAATTGATTAAAACGCATGTTTCTCTCCTTTGAAAACAGACTGGATTTATTATATCAAAAAAGAGGGAAAAATGGAATAAATAAACTTAAATGAAATAAATTTCTTAAACCAGCATATCTATTTGGTAAGTTATTATAAAATGCTGAATAAATACCATAGAAGTAAGCCTTTTTCTAGAGATTTTTATATGTAAAACTGCATATAACTCCTATCTTTATTATTCTTCGTTTGGTATAAATATATCTAAATTTACATTAAAAACTATTATATAATATTAATTTTTTATTTTCTTCCTTTGAAAAATGAAGAATTTAACAGTAAGAAGAGAAGAAGTTTGTAACTGATGATATTGAAAAGAAAGTGCAGAGTTGCTTCAATATCCAGCTTAAAATGGTATAATAGTAGTAAAACGAAAGCAAGGAGGAGAAGAAATGATTGCACAGCTCGACACCAAGACTGTTTATAGTTTTATGGAAAGTGTGGTTTCGATTGAAAAATATGTACAAATGGCTAAAGAATACGGCTATTCTCATCTTGCTATCATGGATGTGGATAATCTCTATGGAGCCTATCATTTTCTAGAAGCAACTCGTAAGCATGGCATTCAGCCTTTAATTGGTTTAGAAATGACCTTGGTCAAAGATGAGGAGAATCTCTCTCTACGTTTTCTAGCCCTATCCACTAAAGGTTATCAAGAGTTGATGAAGTTATCCACTTTAAAAATGACTGGACGGAAAAATTGGTCTGACTTCACCTCCCACCTCGAAGATGTTGCTATTATTGTTCCCTATTTTAATGGGGTCGAACAGTTGGATTTGGGGGTTGATTATTTTATCGGCGTTAGTCCAGATACTCCTCAAGAAGTCTTTATTAGACCCATTCTTCCACTCTATCAAGTCAACTCTTTTGAAAAAGAAGACCTACAGGTTTTACAAATCTTGTCAGCAGTCAAGGACAATGTCAGCCTGAGAGAAGTGGATGTACATTCACAACAGAGGATTTTTTTACCTGCTTCAGACTTGGAAGAACAGTTTAAAAATCGCTTCCCTCAGGCGCTTGCCAATCTCCAAGGTCTGATAGAGAATGTAAGCTATCAAATCGACCCAAGTTTAAAACTCCCTCGCTTTAATCCTGAAAGACCAGCAGTAGAAGAACTTCGAGAGAGGGCTGAGCAAGGCTTGAGTGACAAGGGGTTGACCTCAGCTATTTATCATGAGCGACTGAATGAGGAATTGGCTGTGATTCATGATATGGGCTTTGACGATTATTTCCTTGTAGTTTGGGATTTGCTCCGTTTTGGACGTTCCCAAGGATATTATATGGGAATGGGGCGTGGTTCTGCGGTTGGTAGTCTGGTGGCTTACTCACTGGATATTACAGGAATTGATCCGGTTGAAAAGAACTTGATTTTCGAACGCTTTTTAAATCGTGAGCGCTACACCATGCCTGATATCGATATCGACATCCCTGACCTCTATAGACCAGAGTTCATTCGCTATGTTCGTGATCGTTATGGCAGCCAACACGTGGCACAGATTGTCACTTATTCGACCTTTGGAGCAAAACAGGCAATTCGTGATGTTTTCAAACGCTATGGTGTTCCAGAGTACGAATTAACCAATATTACGAAAAAAATCAGTTTTCGAGACACGCTAACGACAGCCTATGAAAAGAATTTACAGTTTAGGCAGATCATCAATAGCAAATTGGAATATCAAAAAGCTTTTGAGATTGCTCGAAAGATTGAAGGATATCCTCGTCAGACCTCTATCCATGCAGCTGGGGTCGTTATGAGTGACCAAGACCTGACGGACTATATCCCGCTCAAATACGGTGAGGATATGCTGATCACCCAGTATGATGCTCATGGTGTTGAAGCTAATGGACTTCTAAAAATGGATTTCCTTGGTCTGCGTAACTTAACTTTTGTTCAAAAAATGCAAGAATTACTGTCAGAGTCAGAAGGTATTCATCTGAGAATAGAGGATATTGATTTGGAAGACAAAGAAACTCTGGCCCTCTTTGCTACTGGAAATACCAAGGGGATTTTCCAATTTGAACAACCTGGCGCCATTCGACTCTTGAAACGAGTTCAGCCGCAAGTCTTCGAAGAGGTAGTAGCCACAACCTCACTCAACAGACCGGGGGCAAGCGATTATATTGATAACTTTGTTGCTCGGAAGCACGGTAAAGAAAAGGTGACGGTGTTAGACCCTGCCTTGGAGGACATTCTGTCATCAACCTATGGCATTATGCTCTATCAAGAGCAAGTCATGCAGGTAGCTCAGCGTTTTGGAGGTTTCAGTCTTGGTAAAGCTGACATTCTCAGACGAGCCATGGGTAAGAAAAATGCTAAAGAGATGCACTTGATGAAGGAAGATTTTATCATAGGAGCTATGAAATTGGGGCATACAGAAGAAAAGGCCAACCAAGTTTTTGCAGTGATGGAAAAGTTTGCAGGCTATGGATTTAACCGATCCCACGCTTATGCCTACTCAGCACTGGCATTCCAACTAGCTTATTTCAAGACACACTACCCTGCTATTTTCTTCCAAGTTATGTTGAATTATTCTAGCAGTGATTACATTGTAGATGCATTGCAGATGGGCTTTGAAGTAGCTCCTTTAGCAATAAACAGCATTCCCTATCATGATAAAATTGCTCAGAAGAAAATCTATCTGGGTCTAAAAGCCATTAAGGGAATGCCGAGAGATTTGTCTTACTGGATTATTGAAAATCGTCCTTTTTCAAGCATTGAAGATTTCGTCACACGTCTTCCCAAGAATTACAAGAAACTGTCGCTTCTGACGCCTTTGGTTGAACTAGGACTTTTTGATGAATTTGACAAGAATCGCCAGAAAATCTTAGTGAACCTACCAAACTTATTTGTCTTTGTTGAGGAGTTAGGTGGACTCTTTGCGGATACAAATTATAGTTGGACTGAAGCTGATGATTTTACTGAGGCAGAGAAATTTTACAAAGAGCAGGAACTGATTGGGGTAGGTATCAGTCCCCATCCTCTCCAAACTCTTGCCAAACAAGCCCTATATCCGACCACTCCAATCACTAATCTAACCGAGGGAGCTCAAGCCACTCTCCTAGTTGAAGTGCAAAAGATTAAAGTGATTCGAACCAAGAAAGGCGAGAGTATGGCTTTTCTACAGGTTCATGATAGTAAGTCTCGGATGGATGTAACTGTATTTTCAGACCAATATAGAAAATTTGCTTCCAATTTATCCGAAGGGAAATTTTACTACATCAATGGCAAAGTTCAATCTCGAGATGGTCGTCTGCAAATGATTGCACAAGATTTGAAGGAAGCAGTAGCGGAACGATTCTGGATTCAAGTTAAAAATCATGAATACGATAAAGAGATTTCAAATATCCTAGAACAATACAAAGGCCCAATTCCTGTCATTATCAGGTATGAAGAGGAGCAAAAAACAGTTGTTTCTACACGGCATTTTGTAAAAAAAGAGCCTGCTTTACAGGAGAAATTAAAGGAAATTACCATGAAAACGATTTATCACTAAAAATACGAAAAATAGAAGAATTTTCGATTTAAATGTGGTATAATCAGTAAGAATGTTAAAAGGAAAAGGAGCAAAAACCAAATGAAACGTATTGCTGTTTTGACCAGTGGTGGAGACGCCCCTGGTATGAATGCTGCCATCCGTGCAGTAGTTCGCCAAGCAATCTCAGAAGGAATGGAAGTTTTTGGTATCTATGATGGGTATGCAGGTATGGTTGCCGGCGAAATTTATCCACTTGATGCTGCTTCAGTAGGAGACATCATTTCCCGTGGTGGTACTTTCCTTCACTCTGCTCGTTACCCTGAGTTTGCACAACTTGAAGGTCAACTTAAAGGGATTGAGCAGTTGAAAAAACACGGTATCGAAGGTGTCGTTGTTATCGGTGGTGATGGTTCTTATCACGGAGCTATGCGCTTGACTGAGCATGGATTCCCTGCTATCGGACTTCCAGGTACAATCGATAACGATATCGTAGGTACTGACTTCACAATCGGATTTGATACCGCAGTTACTACTGCAATGGATGCAATCGATAAGATTCGTGATACATCATCAAGTCACCGTCGTACTTTCGTTGTTGAAGTAATGGGACGTAATGCTGGTGATATCGCACTTTGGGCAGGTATTGCAACTGGTGCTGATGAAATCATTATCCCTGAAGAAGGCTTCAAGATGGAAGATATCGTAGCTAGTATCAAAGCTGGTTATGAATGTGGTAAAAAACACAACATCATCGTTTTGGCCGAGGGAGTTATGTCAGCCGATGAATTCGGTAAGAAACTCAAGGAAGCAGGAGATACTAGTGACCTTCGTGTGACTGAGCTTGGACATATCCAACGTGGTGGTTCACCAACCGCTCGTGACCGTGTATTAGCGTCACGTATGGGAGCACACGCTGTTAAACTTCTTAAACAAGGAATCGGTGGTGTCGCTGTTGGTATCCGTAACGAAAAAATGGTTGAAAACCCAATTCTTGGAACAGCAGAAGAAGGAGCCTTGTTCAGCCTGACAGCTGATGGCAAAATCGTTGTTAACAACCCTCACAAAGCTGACCTTGGACTTGCTAGCTTGAACAAGAGCTTGTCATAATCAACTTTAACTAATCTGGTAAAATGACCATAAAGGTCAAATTATATAAAGGAGTCACAAATCATGAATAAACGTGTAAAAATCGTTGCAACTTTGGGTCCTGCGGTTGAAATCCGTGGTGGGAAAAAATTCGGTGATGACGGATACTGGGGTGAAAAACTTGACGTTGAAGCTTCAGCAAAAAACATTGCTAAATTGATTGAAGCAGGAGCTAACACTTTCCGTTTCAACTTCTCACACGGTGACCACCAAGAACAAGGTGAACGTATGGCAACTGTTAAACTTGCAGAAAAACTTGCAGGTAAAAAAGTTGGTTTCCTTCTTGATACTAAAGGACCAGAAATCCGTACTGAATTGTTCGAAGGTGAAGCTAAAGAGTACTCATACAAAACTGGTGAAAAAATCCGTGTTGCAACTAAACAAGGAATCAAATCAACTCGTGAAGTGATTGCTTTGAACGTTGCTGGTGCTCTTGACATCTATGATGACGTTGAAGTTGGTCGCCAAGTATTGGTTGACGATGGTAAACTTGGTCTTCGCGTTGTGGAAAAAGACGATGCAACTCGTGAATTTGTAGTTGAAGTTGAAAATGACGGTGTGATCGCTAAACAAAAAGGTGTAAACATCCCTAACACTAAAATTCCTTTCCCAGCTCTTGCTGAACGTGATAACGATGATATCCGCTTTGGTCTTGAACAAGGTATTAACTTCATCGCGATTTCATTCGTTCGTACTGCAAAAGACGTTAACGAAGTTCGTGCAATCTGTGAAGAAACTGGTAACGGCCACGTTCAATTGTTCGCTAAAATCGAAAACCAACAAGGTATCGAAAACTTGGATGAAATCATTGAAGCTGCTGACGGTATCATGATCGCTCGTGGTGACATGGGTATCGAAGTACCATTCGAAATGGTTCCAGTTTACCAAAAAATGATTATCACTAAAGTGAACGCAGCAGGTAAAGTTGTTATCACAGCAACAAACATGCTTGAAACAATGACTGAAAAACCACGTGCAACTCGTTCAGAAGTATCAGACGTATTTAACGCTGTTATCGACGGAACTGACGCAACAATGCTTTCAGGTGAGTCTGCAAATGGTAAATACCCACTTGAGTCAGTAGCAACAATGGCTACAATTGACAAGAACGCACAAACTCTTCTTAATGAATACGGACGTTTGAACTCAGATACTTTCGAACGTAACTCTAAGACAGAAGTTATGGCTTCAGCTGTTAAAGACGCTACTAACTCAATGGACATCAAATTGGTTGTAACTCTTACTAAGACAGGTCACACAGCACGTTTGATTTCTAAATACCGTCCAAATGCTGATATCTTGGCATTGACATTTGACGAATTGACAGAACGTGGATTGATGTTGAACTGGGGTGTTATCCCAATGTTGACAGATGCTCCATCATCAACTGACGATATGTTCGAAATCGCTGAACGTAAAGCAGTTGAAGCAGGTCTTGTACAATCTGGTGACGATATCGTTATCGTTGCAGGTGTACCAGTTGGAGAAGCTGTTCGTACAAACACAATGCGCATCCGTACAGTACGCTAATCTAACATTAAAACCTATCATTCAAGCTGAACAGCTTGAATGATAGGTTTTTTTATCGAAATGGAATGTTTAATCAATAGGAATGGGAAAAAATTGAAAATTGTGGTATAATAGAACGAAAAGACCTTTTTAGTAAATTTTGAAAGAGTAAAACATGAGAAAAATTGTCATCAATGGTGGACGTCCATTGCAAGGTGAGATCACCATTAGTGGTGCTAAAAATAGTGTTGTAGCACTTATTCCAGCTATTATCTTATCAGATGATATTGTCACTTTAGATTGTGTTCCAGATATTTCAGACGTTGCTAGTCTTGTCGAAATCATGGAGATTATGGGGGCAACTGTTAAGCGTTATGACGATGTCTTGGAAATTGATCCAAGAGGCGTTCAAAACATTCCTATGCCTTATGGTAAGATTAATAGCTTACGTGCTTCTTATTATTTCTACGGAAGTCTTTTAGGTCGCTTTGGTGAAGCTACAGTTGGACTTCCTGGTGGATGTGATCTGGGACCTCGTCCGATTGACCTTCACTTAAAAGCCTTTGAAGCCATGGGTGCTAAGGTCAGCTATGAGGGAGATAATATGAATTTATCTGCCCAAGGTAAGGGACTTCATGGCGCAAGTATTTACATGGATACCGTCAGCGTTGGTGCAACGATTAACACTATGATTGCTGCGGTTAAAGCTAAGGGACGCACTGTCATTGAAAATGCGGCTCGTGAACCGGAAATTATCGATGTCGCTACCCTTTTGAACAATATGGGTGCCCACATTCGTGGTGCGGGGACCGATATCATCATTATTGATGGTGTTGAGAAACTTCATGGAACGCGTCACCAAGTCATTCCAGACCGTATCGAAGCTGGAACCTATATTTCACTTGCTGCAGCGGTAGGAAAAGGAATTCGCATTAACAACGTTCTCTATGAGCACTTAGAAGGTTTTATCGCCAAACTAGAGGAAATGGGCGTTCATATGACAGTCTCAGAAGACAGTATCTTCGTTGAAGAACAGTCTGATTTGAAGGCTATCAATATCAAAACAGCTCCTTATCCTGGATTTGCAACCGATTTGCAACAGCCTATAACTCCGCTATTGTTGACTGCTCAAGGTCGTGGAACCATTATTGATACGATCTATGAAAAACGTGTTAACCATGTTTTTGAATTAGCAAAAATGGATGCGGATATTACGACTACGAATGATCATATTATCTACAACGGTGGTCGTAGATTGCACGGGGCAAGCGTAAAAGCTACAGACTTGCGAGCTGGTGCAGCGCTTGTTATTGCTGGTTTGATGGCTGAAGGTAAAACTGAAATTACAAATATTGAGTTTATCCTGCGAGGCTACTCAGATATTATTGAGAAATTGCGTAGTCTTGGAGCGGATATTACACTCATTGAAGACTAAACCGTTGAGGTGATTATGAATATTTGGACCAAATTAGCAATGTTTTCTTTTTTTGAAACGGAGCGCTTGTATTTGCGTCCTTTCTTTTTTAGTGACAGTCAAGCGTTTTTCGATATTGCTTCCAATCCTGAAAATTTGCAGTTTATTTTTCCCAGTCAATCAAGTTTAGAAGAAAGTCAATATGCGCTTGCCAACTATTTTATGAAGAATCCTCTAGGTGTTTGGGCAATTTGTCTCCAAGGAAATCAGGAAATGATTGGCTCCATTAAATTTGAAAAAATTGATGAAATCAAAAAAGAAGCAGAAATTGGTTATTTCTTAAAAAAGGATTCTTGGTCACAAGGTTTTATGACAGAAGTAGTTACCAAGCTTTGTCAGCTTTCCTTTGAAGAATTTGGTTTAAAACAATTATCCATCATCACTCATCTGGAGAATCAAGCTAGTCAAAAAGTAGCCTTAAAATCAGGCTTTAGTCTCTTCCGACAGTTTAAGGGGAGCGACCGCTATACACGAAAAATGAGGGACTATCTTGAATTTCGATATATAAAAGGAGAATTCAATGAGTAAACACCAGGAAATTTTGTCCTATCTGGAAGAGTTGCCAATTGGGAAAAGAGTTAGTGTTCGCAGTATCTCTAATCACCTAGGTGTTAGTGATGGAACCGCCTACCGAGCTATCAAAGAAGCTGAAAATCGTGGCATCGTTGAAACTCGGCCACGTAGTGGAACCATACGAGTTAAGCCAAAGAAAGTGGCTATTGAACGGCTAACCTATGCTGAAATCGCTGAAGTCACCTCCTCTGAGGTTTTAGCCGGTCAGGAAGGGCTGGAGAGAGAGTTTAGCAAATTTTCCATTGGGGCCATGACAGAGCAGAATATCCGATCCTATCTCCATGATGGTGGTCTTGTGATCGTAGGTGACCGTACTCGTATTCAACTTCTAGCCTTGGAAAATGAAAATGCGGTCCTCGTGACAGGTGGTTTCTATGTTCAGGACGATGTTCTTGAGTTGGCCAATAAAAAAGGGATTCCAGTTCTAAGAAGTAAAGATGACACTTTTACAGTAGCGACCATGATTAACAAAGCCCTCTCAAACGTTCAAATCAAAACCGATATTCTGACAGTTGAAAAGCTCTATCGCCCCAGTCATGAGTATGGTTTTTTGAGAGAAACCGATACAGTCAAAGATTATCTAGACTTGGTTCGTAAGAACAGAAGTAGCCGTTTTCCAGTCATTAACCAACACCAAGTGGTTGTTGGGGTTGTTACTATGCGTGACGCAGGAGACAAGTCTCCCAGCACGACGATTGACAAGGTGATGACGCGCAGTATATTCGTAACAGGGTTAGCGACGAATATTGCCAATGTCAGTCAACGAATGATTGCAGAAGACTTTGAGATGGTTCCCGTTGTCAGAAGTAACCAAACTCTACTTGGTGTCGTAACACGACGAGATGTCATGGAAAAGATGAGCCGTTCCCAAGTTTCTGCTTTGCCGACCTTCTCAGAGCAAATCGGGCAAAAACTCTCTTATCATCATGATGAAGTCGTCATAACTGTTGAGCCCTTCATGTTGGAGAAAAATGGAGTCCTTGCTAATGGAGTCTTGGCTGAAATTCTCAACCATATGACCCAAGACCTTGTTGTCAATAGCGGACGTAATCTCATCATTGAGCAGATGTTGATTTATTTCTTGCAGGCTGTGCAGATAGATGATATTTTGCGGATTCAGGCTCGTATTATTCACCACACGAGACGCTCAGCTATTATTGATTATGATATTTATCATGGTCATCAGATTGTTTCAAAAGCAAATGTTACAGTTAAAATTAATTAGAATCTAGGAGAAAAAATGATAACTTTAAAATCAGCACGTGAAATCGAAGCCATGGACAAGGCTGGTGATTTTCTAGCAAGTATCCATATCGGCTTACGTGATTTGATTAAGCCAGGCGTAGATATGTGGGAAGTCGAAGAGTATGTTCGTCGACGTTGCAAAGAGGAGAATTTTCTTCCTTTACAGATTGGTGTGGATGGTGCAGTCATGGATTACCCCTATGCCACTTGTTGCTCTCTCAACGACGAAGTAGCTCACGCTTTTCCACGTCATTACATCTTGAAAGATGGCGATTTGCTCAAGGTTGACATGGTACTGGGTGGTCCGATTGCCAAATCCGACCTCAATGTATCTAAACTTAACTTCAACAATGTTGAGCAAATGAAAAAATACACCCAAAGCTATACTGGTGGTTTAGCAGACTCATGTTGGGCTTATGCGGTTGGTACACCGTCTGAAGAAGTGAAAAACTTGATGGACGTGACCAAGGAAGCTATGTATATAGGGATTGAGAAAGCGGTTGTTGGAAATCGTATCGGTGATATCGGTGCGGCCATTCAAGAATACGCTGAAAGTCGCGGTTACGGTGTCGTTCGTGATTTGGTTGGTCATGGTGTTGGTCCAACTATGCACGAGGAGCCAATGGTTCCTAACTACGGTATTGCAGGTCGTGGACTCCGTCTCCGTGAAGGAATGGTACTAACCATTGAACCCATGATCAATACTGGTGACTGGGAAATTGATACAGATATGAAGACTGGCTGGGCTCATAAGACTATAGATGGTGGACTGTCTTGCCAATATGAACACCAGTTTGTTATTACCAAAGACGGTCCTGTTATCTTGACTAGTCAAGGTGAAGAAGGAACGTATTAAAAAAAAGGAGCTTAGCTCCTTTTTTTGTGTCAAATTTAGTCAAAATAAATAAACGTAGCAAAGTTATCACAATTTTTTTCTTTTATAGTAAAATAAGATTAGAATTTTGAGAAAGTAGGTAATTCGTTGGAGTCGATTATATTTCTAGTATCCGTTTTTTTGGCAGGTATTCTGTCCTTCTTTTCACCCTGCATCTTTCCTTTGCTACCTGTCTATGCTGGTATTTTACTGGATGATCAAGGAAATTCGAAAAGTTTCCGCTTTTTTGGAAGAGACATTGCCTGGTCAGGCTTAATTCGGACCTTGTGTTTTATTGCAGGAATTTCCCTCATTTTCTTTATTTTAGGATTTGGAGCCGGATTCCTAGGGCACATGCTCTATGCAGACTGGTTTCGTTATACTATGGGAATAGTCATTATTCTTTTAGGGTTTCACCAGATGGAAATCTTGCATTTCAATAAACTGGAAGTTCAAAAGACAGTCACCTTCAAACAATCAAAGTCTAATCACTATCTGTCAGCCTTTTTACTTGGGATAACCTTTAGTTTTGGTTGGACCCCTTGTATCGGACCGGTTTTAAGTTCGGTCTTAGCTCTAGCGGCTTCAGGTGGCAATGGTGCTTGGCAAGGAGCCGTGTTAACATTAGTATACACATTGGGAATGGCCCTTCCTTTCATTGTTTTGGCTCTGGCTTCGGGCTGGATTATGCCCTATTTTAGTAAATTAAAACCCCATATGATCCTACTAAAGAAAATCGGGGGAGCTTTGATTATTTTGATGGGATTATTATTAATGCTAGGGCAGTTAAATGCCTTATCAGGAATTCTTGGATAAAAGGAGAAAAAGATGAAAAAAGTTATTTTTGCTGGATTGAGCCTCATGTCTCTATTCTTGTTGATTGCCTGTGGTGAAAAAGAAACCAAACAGACAAGCAGTACAAAACAACCTGCTGTACAACAAATCGCAGTCGGTAAGGATGCACCAGACTTTACCTTGCAGTCTATGGATGGCAAAGAAGTGAAATTATCAGACTATAAAGGGAAAAAGGTCTATTTAAAATTCTGGGCTTCTTGGTGTGGACCATGTAAAAAAAGTATGCCTGAGTTGATGGAATTAGCTGCCAAACAAGATCGAGACTTTGAAATCTTGAGTGTCATCGCACCTGGTCTACAAGGTGAAAAAACAGTTCAAGACTTTCCAAAATGGTACCAAGAACAAGGCTACAAGGATATTCCAGTTCTATATGATACGCAAGCAACTACCTTCCAAGCCTACCAAATTCGTAGTATTCCAACGGAATACTTGATTGACAGTCAAGGTAAAATTGGAAAAATCCAATTTGGTGCTATTAGCAATGCTGATGCAGAAGCGGCTTTTAAAGAAATGAAATAAAGAAAAAATCGCGATTTTTCGCGATTTTTTTATAGTTTTTCATTGATAAAGCGGATAAATTGATTCCACCAAACCTTCAAAAAGAAGGCTTTTTCAACTTTCTTTTCAGAAACCATTTCAAAAGATGGTTTGTCAGAAGTGAGATAGCCCTGGCCGACCAAATCCTGGTCATCATAGGTTAGAGTACCAACAACCTTGCCTTCTTCCAATGGAGCCATTTCTGATGTTGATTTCGGTGTGAATTGGAGAGCTGGTGTAGTACTGCTACCGATGCGTTGGACGATGGAAATGTCTGACTTAGCGACAGCTGTCACATTATCTTCTTTACCATCCAGAACTGTTACTTTACTATCGTTGTATGCTTCACCTTTCTGAACGACGGTTTTTAAGGCAAAGTTTGCAGAAATATAATCTAAAAGTGCAGAAGTAGCAGTAAAACGTGCATAAGGGTTGGTATCTTGTTGATCTGCATTCAAAACAACCGTAATAATACGCATCCCTTTCTCAACAGTTGTTCCAACGAACGAAGCACCAGCTTTATCAGTAGTACCTGTCTTTAGTCCATCAATACCACCACGATAGGCAGGCATTCCCTCCAACATATAGTTGGTTGAGTGGATTTCAAGCCCTGCAAAGGTAGAAGTTGGCTTTTTGGTGATTTCCAAAACTTGAGGATAATCTCGGATGAGGTTACGAGCGACGATTGCAACATCGTAGGCACTCAACTTGTTTTCATCGTCTTTCTTTGAACCAGGATAGATATTCTCGCCAAGGGTCTCATTATTTAAACCAGTAGTGTTTACAATAGTTGCATCTTGAATTCCCCATTCAAGAAGTTTAGCCCTCATCTTGTCTACAAAGTCTTTCTCAGAACCAGCAATCTTTTCTGCTAGCGCAATCGCAGCACTGTTTGCGCTGGATACCATTGTAGCCTCTAATAGTTGTTCAACAGTATAATTTCGAGCTTCCATAGGGACGTTACTCGCCTCAGAATTAGTTGTAAGTTTGTAAGGATAGTCCGAAATATCAACAGGTGTAGATAGGCTGATAGTTCCTTGTTCCAGAGCTTCATAGACCAGATAAACTGTAACTAGTTTTGTAATAGAAGCAATTTCTACAGGCTGATTTGCATCTTTTTCATAGAGGATTTTTCCAGTTGTAGCCTCGACAGCAATAGCATGTTTAGCAGCAACATCAAACTCCTGAGCAGAAACAGTAGAAGCTGCTCCAAAAACTAAAAGTGTCATAAAAGATAAAATTATTTTTTTCATATTAGCTTTATTTTATCATAAAGAAAAAAAATATTCTCGCTTTTTTACTAAAGCCATCTTATCTTTTTCAGAAATGTGGTAAAATAGAGAGAAGGAGGATACCTATGTTCCGCAGAAACAAATTATTTTTTTGGACAGCTGAAATTTTATTATTAACACTGATTTTCTATCTTTGGAGAGAAATGGGAGCCATCATTACTCCCTTCGTGACAGTTGTGAATACCATCATGATTCCATTTTTGCTTGGTGGATTTTTTTACTACATTACAAATCCAGTCGTTACTTTCTTAGAAAAGAGATGTAAGATCAATCGTCTAATTGGTGTCTTGGTCACTCTTTGTGCCTTGATTGGTGCTATCGTTGTAGGGGTCGTTTATCTCTTGCCGATTTTGATTAATCAGTTGACCAGCTTGATTATTTCTAGTCAAAACATCTATAGTAGACTACAAGATTTGATCATCGATTTGTCCATGAATCCAGTCTTCCAAAATATTGATATTCAACAAACAATTCAACAACTGAATCTCTCCTATGTGGATATCCTCCAGAATATCCTTAATAGCGTCAGCAACAGTTTAGGAAGCGTTCTTTCAGCTTTGTTTAGTACGGTTCTGATTCTCATTATGACCCCTGTATTCTTGATTTATTTCTTGTTGGATGGTCATAAGTTGCTACCAATGTTGGAACGTACCATCTTAAAACATGACAAATTGAATCTTTCTAGCCTTTTAACCAATCTCAATACAACCATAGCGCGCTATATCAGTGGAATTGCGATTGATGCGGTTATTATTGGATGTTTAGCCTATATTGGCTATAGCGTTATCGGATTAAAGTACGCCCTAGTTTTTGCTATTTTTTCTGGAATCGCAAATTTGATTCCTTATGTTGGTCCAAGTATTGGCTTGATTCCAATGGTGATTGCCAATGTGTTCACAGATCCTCATCGTATGTTGATTGCGGTTGCTTATATGCTCATTATTCAGCAGATTGACGGAAATGTTCTCTATCCACGTATCGTTGGAGGGGTTATGAAAGTGCATCCGATTACGATCTTGGTGCTCCTTTTACTGTCAAGTAATATCTACGGTGTCATAGGGATGGTCGTAGCAGTACCTACTTACTCTATTTTTAAAGAAATTACTAAGTTCCTAGCGAAATTATATGAAAACCATAAAGAAGCTAAGGAACTGGAAAAAACAGAATCAAATTAAAATCAGGGAGACCTGATTTTTTTGATGAAAAGACTATCGCCAAACGAAAAGAAGTTTGAATTCATATTGCCATAAAGAAGCAGAAGAACAGGATTTGATAAGATTTAGATTAATTCACAAAATATGTGTAAAACACTTGCAATTTAGCAGAAATTTGATAAAATAGTAAGGAAAGTTAGACTGTATTGCCTACTGTCTATCTATAAAATATATTTTATTGGAGGCTTTTACTCAAATGGCAAAAGAAAAATACGATCGTAGTAAACCACACGTTAACATTGGTACTATCGGACACGTTGACCACGGTAAAACTACTTTGACAGCAGCTATCACAACTGTATTGGCACGTCGCTTGCCTTCAGCAGTTAACCAACCTAAAGACTATGCGTCTATCGATGCTGCTCCAGAAGAACGCGAACGCGGTATCACTATCAACACTGCGCACGTTGAGTACGAAACTGAAAAACGTCACTACGCTCACATCGACGCTCCAGGACACGCGGACTACGTTAAAAACATGATTACTGGTGCTGCTCAAATGGACGGAGCTATCCTTGTAGTAGCTTCAACTGACGGACCAATGCCACAAACTCGTGAGCACATCCTTCTTTCACGTCAGGTTGGTGTTAAACACCTTATCGTCTTCATGAACAAAATTGACTTGGTAGACGACGAAGAATTGCTTGAATTGGTTGAAATGGAAATCCGTGACCTCTTGTCAGAATACGACTTCCCAGGTGACGATCTTCCAGTTATCCAAGGTTCAGCTCTTAAAGCTCTTGAAGGTGACTCTAAATACGAAGACATCATCATGGAATTGATGAACACTGTTGATGAGTACATCCCAGAACCAGAACGTGACACTGAAAAACCATTGCTTCTTCCAGTCGAAGACGTATTCTCAATCACTGGACGTGGTACAGTTGCTTCAGGACGTATCGACCGTGGTACTGTTCGTGTCAACGACGAAATCGAAATCGTTGGTATCAAAGAAGAAACTCAAAAAGCAGTTGTTACTGGTGTTGAAATGTTCCGTAAACAACTTGACGAAGGTCTTGCTGGAGATAACGTAGGTGTCCTTCTTCGTGGTGTTCAACGTGACGAAATCGAACGTGGACAAGTTATCGCTAAACCAGGTTCAATCAACCCACACACTAAATTTAAAGGTGAAGTCTACATCCTTACTAAAGAAGAAGGTGGACGTCACACTCCATTCTTCAACAACTACCGTCCACAATTCTACTTCCGTACTACTGACGTTACAGGTTCAATCGAACTTCCTGCAGGTACTGAAATGGTAATGCCTGGTGATAACGTGACTATCGACGTTGAGTTGATCCACCCAATCGCCGTAGAACAAGGTACTACATTCTCTATCCGTGAGGGTGGACGTACTGTTGGTTCAGGTATGGTTACAGAAATCGAAGCTTAATTCGATTAAGTTCCCAGAAGAACAATTATTTAAGTCAGACACTAAAAGAATCTTGCCTTGCAAGGTTCTTTTTTTCTTCTCCTTACTCTATTTGAAGTGCTTCTACTCTAGCAGTATAATAGTTTTTTTGGTATAATAAAAGTTATGGAAATCGAAAAAACCAATCGTATGAACGCCCTTTTTGAATTTTATGCGGCGCTTTTGACAGACAAGCAGATGAACTATATTGAACTCTATTATGCTGATGATTATAGTCTTGCTGAGATTGCTGAAGAGTTCGGTGTCAGTCGTCAGGCTGTCTATGATAATATCAAGCGGACGGAAAAGATTCTAGAAGATTATGAGATGAAACTGCACATGTATTCGGACTACATTGTCCGCAGTCAGATTTTTGACCAGATCTTGGAGCGTTATCCCAAGGATGACTTTCTGCAGGAGCAGATAGAAATTTTAACAAGTATTGATAATAGAGAATAAGTATGGGGAGTATAGTCATCTACAAAGGTATACCCTGTAAACTATTAGCTGCTGAGACTCCTTTTCCCACAAGGCTACAAATCCTCTCGTCTAATTCTATCTTTCGAGCTCTTCAAGAGGGATTTAGCTGTTGGGGATATCCAAATGAGATAATGAAAGAAGTCACTCCAGAAGAACTTGTTTGTTTACAAGATTTTGGACGTTTTCCACCGAATTAATGAAACATAGGAGAAAAAAATGGCATTTGAAAGTTTAACAGAACGTTTGCAGAACGTCTTTAAAAATCTACGTAAAAAGGGAAAAATTTCTGAGGCTGATGTCCAAGAAGCAACCAAAGAGATTCGTTTGGCCTTGCTGGAAGCTGACGTTGCCTTGCCTGTTGTAAAGGATTTTATCAAGAAGGTTCGTGAGCGTGCAGTAGGACACGACGTCATTGATACCCTTAATCCAGCACAACAGATTATCAAAATCGTGGATGAGGAACTGACGGCTGTTTTAGGTTCCGATACGGCAGAGATTATCAAGTCACCAAAAATTCCAACCATTATCATGATGGTCGGTTTGCAGGGGGCTGGTAAAACGACATTTGCTGCTAAGCTGGCTAATAAACTTAAGAAGGAAGAAAATGCTCGTCCTTTGATGATTGCGGCAGATATTTATCGTCCAGCAGCCATCAATCAGCTGAAAACACTTGGACAACAGATTGATGTTCCCGTCTTTGCACTTGGAACAGAGGTTCCAGCTGTTGAGATTGTTCGTCAAGGTTTGGAGCAAGCACAAGCCAATCATAACGACTATGTCTTGATCGATACGGCAGGTCGTTTACAGATTGATGAACTTCTCATGAATGAGCTTCGTGACGTAAAAGCATTGGCCCAACCAAACGAAATTCTACTTGTAGTGGACGCCATGATTGGTCAGGAGGCGGCTAATGTTGCCCGTGAGTTTAATGCTCAGTTAGAAGTGACTGGTGTTATCCTTACCAAGATTGATGGGGATACTCGTGGTGGTGCGGCTTTGTCTGTTCGCCACATCACTGGTAAACCTATCAAGTTCACTGGTACGGGTGAAAAGATTACAGATATCGAAACCTTCCACCCAGATCGTATGTCTAGCCGTATCCTTGGCATGGGGGATATGCTGACCTTGATCGAGAAAGCTTCTCAGGAATACGATGAGCAAAAAGCTCTTGAAATGGCTGAGAAGATGCGTGAAAACACCTTTGATTTCAATGATTTCATCGATCAATTGGATCAGGTGCAAAATATGGGGCCAATGGAAGACTTACTCAAGATGATTCCAGGTATGGCTAACAACCCTGCCCTTCAAAATATGAAGGTGGATGAGCGCCAGATTGCGCGCAAACGTGCCATCGTATCTTCGATGACACCTGAAGAACGTGAAAACCCTGATTTGTTAAATCCAAGTCGTCGCCGTCGTATTGCTGCAGGTTCTGGAAATACCTTTGTCGAAGTCAATAAATTCATCAAGGACTTTAACCAGGCCAAACAGCTCATGCAAGGTGTCATGTCTGGTGATATGAACAAGATGATGAAACAAATGGGCATCAATCCAAATAACCTCCCTAAAAATATGCCAAATATGGGAGGAATGGATATGTCTGCCCTTGAAGGAATGATGGGGCAAGGTAGTATGCCGGATATGTCAGCTCTCGGAGGAGCAGGCATGCCAGATATGACCCAGATGTTTGGTGGCGGACTTAAAGGTAAAATTGGCGAATTCGCCATGAAACAGTCTATGAAACGCATGGCCAACAAAATGAAAAAAGCGAAGAAGAAACGCAAATAAAAAAAGGAAAGCAGAAATGCTTTCCCTACATATAAAAAAGAACTCTGAATCTGATTCAGAGTTCTTTTTAAGTGCGATTGGCCTATTCCCACTCAACGGTTGCAGGTGGTTTACTTGTAATGTCGTAGACGATACGGTTAACGTGATCCACTTCATTTACGATACGTACAGAAATCTTTTGAAGGACATCCCAAGGAATTTTGGCAAAGTCAGCTGTCATACCATCGATAGAAGTGATCGCACGAATGGCAATCGTGTAGTCATAAGTACGACCATCACCCATAACACCGACTGAACGAACGCCTGTGTTGACAGTGAAGTATTGCCAGATATCGCGGTCAAGACCAGCTTTAGCGATTTCTTCGCGAAGGATAGCATCAGACTCACGAACAGTTTCTAGTTTTTCTTCAGTGATTTCACCCATGACACGGATAGCAAGACCTGGTCCTGGGAATGGTTGGCGCCATACGATGTGGTCTGGCATACCAAGCTCTGTACCGAGAGCACGAACTTCATCTTTGTAAAGAGTGTTGAGAGGCTCAATCAGTTCAAACTGCATGTCTTCTGGAAGACCACCAACGTTGTGGTGTGATTTGATGGTTTGAGCAGTATCTGTACCAGACTCAATCACGTCAGTGTAAAGCGTTCCTTGAGCAAGGAATTTCACATCTTTTAGCTTACTTGCTTCGTCATCAAAGACATAAACAAACTCGTTACCGATGATCTTCCGTTTTTGTTCAGGGTCAGAAACACCTGCAAGTTTATCAAGGAATCGTTTAGCAGCATCTGCCTTGACGATATTCAACCCAAACTTACCACCAAGCATGTCCATAACTTGGTCTGCTTCCCCTTTACGGAGAAGACCGTGGTCAACAAAGATACAGATCAATTGATCGCCGATTGCTTTTTGAAGAAGAACTCCAACAACAGAAGAGTCAACACCACCTGATAGACCGAGAAGGACACGCTTGTCACCTACAGTTTCACGGATTTTCTTGATCTGCATATCGATGAAGTTGTCCATTGACCAGTCTCCCTTAGCCTTACAGATGTTAAGGGCAAAGTTGCGAAGGATATCATTTCCGTATACAGAATGGCGCACTTCTGGGTGGAATTGGATACCGTAAATGTGCTTTTCTGGGTTTTCAATAGCTGCATAAGGACAGTCAGCAGAAGTGCCAGTACGAACAAAATCAGCTGGAATCTCTGTAACAGCATCGCCATGACTCATCAAAACAATTTGTTCTTCAGGAGTCCCTTCAAAGAGGGCAGAAGTGGTATGAGTAAGTGGTGATTGGCCATACTCGCGGTTACCAGCATCACCTGCAGGAACAACTTTTCCTCCAAGTTTATGAGTTAAAAGTTGCATACCATAGCAGATTCCCAAAATTGGAATGCCAAGTTCAAAAATTTCTGGGTCAATATCAAATGAACCATCTTCGTATACAGAGTTTGGTCCACCAGAGAGGATGATCCCTACAGGGTTAATCGAACGAACCTCTGCAGCTGAGATTTTGTGACTTTTTAGCTCTGAAAAAACACCAATTTCACGAATACGGCGTGAAATCAGCTGGTTGTATTGGCTACCATAGTCCAGCACGATGATTTTTTCGACATCTTGCAAATCAGTTGAAATGTTGCTCATCTTTTTCCTTTCTCAAAAGAAATATCTTTTTCAATATTCTATCACAAATAGGGGCGAATTACCAACTAAACAAGGCAAAGTTTGACTTTTTCTTAGCAAATACGGTACAATGGAGAAAATAAAGAAAAGAAGTGAGAATCATGTTACCAGCTTATATGAAAATCCACGATCAGATCAAGAAGGATATAGATGAGCATCATTGGAAAATCGGAGAGAGGCTTCCAAGTGAGCGAGATTTAGCTGAACAGTTTCAAGTTAGCCGGATGACATTACGCCAAGCTATCTCTCTCTTGGTCGAGGAAGGAGTTTTGGAGCGTCGTGTAGGAAGTGGGACTTTTGTCTCTAGCACTCGTGTCCAAGAAAAAATGCGAGGAACAACCAGTTTTACGGAGATTGTCAAATCTCAGGGGAAAGTACCTTCCAGCCAACTCATTTCTTACAGAAGAACCATTCCAAATGAGCAAGAGGTCGCAAAGCTGGGGATTACTCCAACAGAGAATATTATCCGCATGGAACGGGTGCGTTATGCTGACCAAGTTCCACTAGTCTATGAAGTCGCATCCATTCCTGAGAAATTTATTAAGGATTTCAAAAAAGAAGAAATCACCAGTCATTTCTTCCAAACCTTGCAGCAGTATGGCTACCGGATTGGCAAATCCCAACAGACTATTTATGCGAGATTGGCTAAGGAAAAAATTGCTGACTATCTAGAAGTCGAAAAGGGGCATGCGATTTTAGCCTTGACTCAGGTTTCTTATCTTGAAGATGGGACAGCTTTCGAATATGTAAAGAGTCAATACGTGGGTGAACGCTTTGAATTTTATCTTGAAAATAACTAGTTTAGAAAGGCTAGTTTTTTGTTTTCTTAAAAGATTAGAATTGTCAAAACAATCTGTCTAGGCTTGATTTTATCCTTTATTTACTATAAAATGAGAAGGAAAAACGTCAAACTTTTATATTGCAAATAGGAGAAAAAATGACAAAAACATTAAAACGTCCTGAGGTTTTATCGCCTGCAGGGACTTTAGAGAAGCTAAAAGTGGCTGTTCGGTATGGAGCTGATGCTGTTTTTATAGGTGGACAAGCTTATGGTCTTCGTAGCCGTGCAGGAAACTTCACTTTTGAACAGATGGAAGAAGGCGTGCAGTTCGCTGCCAAGTATGGTGCCAAGGTCTATGTAGCTGCCAACATGGTTATGCACGAAGGAAATGAAGCTGGGGCTGGTGAGTGGTTCCGTAAGTTGCGTGACATTGGGATTGCGGCAGTTATCGTGTCAGATCCGGCCTTGATTATGATTGCAGCAACAGAAGCACCAGGTCTTGAAATCCACCTCTCTACCCAAGCCAGTGCGACGAACTATGAAACGCTTGAATTTTGGAAAGAACTGGGCTTGACTCGTGTCGTTTTGGCGCGTGAGGTTTCAATGGAAGAATTGGCAGAGATTCGCAAACGCACTGATGTAGAAATTGAAGCCTTTGTTCACGGAGCCATGTGTATTTCTTACTCAGGTCGCTGTACGCTTTCAAACCACATGAGTATGCGTGATGCCAATCGTGGTGGATGTTCTCAGTCTTGCCGTTGGAAATACGACCTTTACGACATGCCTTTTGGCCAAGAACGCAAGAGTCTTAAAGGTGAAATTCCTGAAGAATTTTCGATGTCAGCCGTGGACATGTCTATGATTGATCATATTCCAGATATGATTGAAAATGGTGTGGATAGTCTAAAAATTGAAGGTCGTATGAAGTCAATCCACTATGTTTCAACTGTGACCAACTGTTACAAGGCGGCTGTGGATGCTTACCTTGAAAGCCCAGAAAAATTTGAAGCTATTAAACAAGACCTGGTAGATGAGATGTGGAAGGTTGCCCAACGTGAATTGGCAACAGGTTTCTACTATAGCACACCTACAGAAAATGAACAGTTGTTTGGTGCACGTCGTAAAATCCCTGAATACAAGTTTGTCGCTGAGGTGGTTTCTTATGATGATGCAACCCAGACAGCAACCATTCGTCAACGGAATGTTATCAATGAAGGCGATCAAGTTGAGTTTTATGGACCAGGTTTCCGTCATTTTGAAACCTATATCGAAAATCTTCACGATTCTAAAGGCAATAAAATCGACCGTGCTCCAAATCCAATGGAACTCTTGACCATTAAGGTTCCTCAACCTGTGCAAGCTGGGGATATGGTTCGAGCTCTCAAAGAAGGTCTTATCAATCTCTATAAGGAAGACGGGACAAGTGTCACAGTTCGTGCCTAGATAAGGAAAAGTGAATGATTCAAGTGCAAGGATTGTTGGTAGATAATGAAAGCAGATGTGTTCACTATCATGGTGAAAAGGATATTATTTCCCTCCAGTGCTATGAGTGTAAAAAATACTATGCTTGCTATCAGTGCCACAATGCTATAGAAACGCATTTGTTTTCACCTTACCCCTTGACGCTTGCGGAGGATCGACCGATTTTATGTGGGGCTTGTATGAGGACAATAACATTTCAAGAATATCAAAAACAAATAGCCTGCCCTTATTGCAAATCTCCATTTAATCCAGGGTGTAAACAACACTATTCCTACTATTTCAAATAAAATGAATCTATCCAAGTTCTAAACTTGGATTTTTCAATTTATTTCGGAAAATATAGAAAAAGTGGAAACACATTTCATCATAAAATGAGAAACTTATCTATACAGTGGTATAAAAATAGCAAAAATAAAAATAAATCATCTGAAACGCTTCCAACGTAAGTAAAAAGTTGACAAAAACAAATTTTAGGACTAAACTAAGTAAGTAAATTTTAAATAAAAGGAGAATTCATCATGAATTTAACATTTTTCGGTCTATGTCTTGCCTGTATGGGTGTATCCCTTGCAGAAGGATTTTTGATGAACGGTTTGTTCAAGTCTGCAGCACGCCAACCAGATATCATCCCACAATTGCGTAGTTTGATGATCATGGGGATTGCCTTTATCGAAGGAACATTCTTTGTAACCTTGGCGATGTCATTTGTCATTAAATAGACAACTCTATTTAGAAATGGAGGTGTCAAACCATGGAAGAAAGTTTGAATCCAACCGTTAATATTGGACCAATATCCTTTGATTTGACCCTGCTTGCCATGTCTCTTGTAACTGTTTTGATGGTTTTTGCCTTTGTCTACTGGGCAAGTCGTAAAATGACCATCCGTCCAAAGGGCAAACAAAATGCTCTTGAGATGATTTACGACTTTGTGATTGGTTTTACCAAACCAAACATTGGAGAATCATACATCAAGGATTATTCCTTATTTCTGTTTTCTCTATTTCTGTTTATCTTGGTTGCCAATAATATCGGCTTAATGGCAAAAGTACAAACAACAAACGGTTATAACTTGTGGACTTCTCCAACAGCCAACCTTGGATACGATTTATCCCTATCATTCTTGATCACTTTGATCGCCCATGTAGAAGGAGTTCGTCGTAGAGGCGTTAAAGAATATTTGAGAGCATTTGTTACACCTGGCTTTATGACTCCGATGAACATTTTAGAAGAGTTCACCAATTTTGCTTCCTTGGCGATTCGGATCTACGGAAATATTTTTGCCGGTGAGGTCTTAGCTGGATTGCTATTAGCCTTGTCACAAAATGCTTTGTATTGGTATCCTTTTGCCTTTATCGCAAACATGTTATGGACAGCCTTTTCAATTTTCATTTCATGTATTCAAGCCTATGTCTTTACCATGTTGTCATCGATGTACATTGGTAAGAAGATAAATGCTGGGGAAGAGTAAGTAGAGGAGGATTAGAAGATGGATTTAACTATTAGTACCATTATTGGTGACTTTATTCTTATCGCTGGTTCCTTCCTTTTATTAATTTTTTTAGTGAAAAAATATGCCTGGGGAAATCTTACCAATATTTTAGATGAACGTGCTGAAAAAATTTCTTCAGATATTGACGGAGCAGAAGCTGCCCGTAAGAAGGCCGAAGAACTCGCTAGCAAACGTGAAGCTGAGTTGGCAGGTAGCCGTTCGGAAGCTAAGACAATTATCGAGAATGCAAAGGAAACAGCTGAGAAAAGTAGAGCTGACATCTTGGCTGAGGCGAAACTGGAAGCAGGACGCTTGAAAGAAAAAGCTAACCAAGAAATTGCTCAAAATAAAGCGGAAGCTTTACAAAGCGTTAAGGGTGAGGTAGCAGATTTGACGATTAGTCTCGCTGGTAAAATCATCTCACAAAACCTTGACGGACAAGCCCATAAAGAACTCATTGATCAGTACATCGATCAGCTAGGAGAAGCCTAATGGACAAGAAAACAGCAAAGGTAATTGAAAAATACAGCATGCCTTTTGTCCAATTAGTGATTGAAAAAGGAGAAGAGGACCGGATTTTTTCAGACTTGGATCAAATCAAGCAAGTCGCAGAAGAAACGGGCTTACCTTCTTTTTTAGCTCAGGTGGCAGTTGATGAGTCTGATAAGGAAAAAACCGTTGGTTTCTTTCAAGACTCTGTCTCACCTTTAATGCAAAACTTTATTCAGGTTCTGATTTACAATCACAGAGCAAATCTTTTTTATGATATCATTGTTGATTGTTTGAATCGTCTTGAAAGAGAAACCAATCATTTTGTAGTCACGATTTCTTCAGCTCATCCTTTAACAGATGAACAGAAGGAACGTCTGCTCCCATTGATAGAGAAAAAAATGTCTCTGAAAGTACGGAGCATTAAAGAACAAATTGATGAAGGACTCATTGGTGGTTTTGTCATTTTTGCTAATCACAAGACAATTGATGTGAGTATTAAACAACAACTTCGAGTTGTTAAAGAAAATTTGAAATAGAAAGTGGTGTTCTTTTGGCAATTAACGCACAAGAAATCAGCGCTTTAATTAAGCAACAAATTGAAAATTTCAAACCCAATTTTGATGTGTCTGAAACAGGTGTTGTAACCTATATCGGGGATGGAATTGCGCGTGCTCACGGTCTTGAAAATGCCATGAGTGGAGAGTTGTTGATCTTTGAAAACGGCTCTTATGGGATGGCGCAAAACTTGGAGTCTACAGACGTTGGGATTATCATCCTTGGAGACTTTACAGATATTCGTGAAGGTGATACTATTCGCCGTACAGGTAAAATTATGGAAGTACCTGTGGGGGACAGCCTAATCGGACGTGTTGTCGACCCACTTGGTCGTCCAGTTGATGGTCTTGGTGATATCCATACTGACAGGACTCATCCAGTAGAAGCGCCAGCTCCTGGCGTTATGCAACGTAAGTCTGTATCAGAACCATTACAAACAGGTTTGAAAGCTATTGACGCCCTAGTACCGATTGGTCGTGGTCAACGTGAGTTGATTATCGGTGACCGTCAGACAGGGAAAACAACTATTGCGATTGATACAATCTTGAACCAAAAAGGTCAAGATATGATCTGTATCTACGTAGCGATTGGACAAAAAGAATCAACAGTCCGTACACAAGTAGAAACACTTCGCCAGTACGGTGCCTTGGACTACACAATCGTTGTGACAGCTTCTGCTTCACAACCATCTCCATTGCTTTTCCTAGCTCCTTATGCTGGGGTAGCTATGGCAGAAGAGTTTATGTACCAAGGCAAGCATGTTTTGATTGTTTATGATGATCTTTCAAAACAAGCAGTCGCTTATCGTGAACTTTCCCTCTTGCTTCGTCGTCCACCAGGTCGTGAAGCCTTCCCAGGGGATGTTTTCTACCTTCACAGTCGTTTGCTTGAGCGCTCAGCTAAAGTTTCTGATGAGCTTGGTGGTGGATCTATTACAGCCCTACCATTTATCGAGACACAAGCAGGAGATATCTCTGCCTATATCGCAACCAACGTGATTTCTATCACTGACGGACAAATCTTCCTTGGTGATGGTCTCTTCAATGCAGGTATTCGTCCAGCCATTGATGCGGGTTCATCTGTATCCCGTGTAGGGGGTTCGGCACAAATCAAAGCTATGAAGAAAGTAGCTGGTACACTTCGTATCGACCTTGCTTCATACCGTGAGTTGGAAGCCTTCACCAAGTTTGGTTCTGATTTGGATGCGGCTACTCAAGCTAAGTTAAATCGTGGACGTCGTACCGTTGAAGTTCTGAAACAACCAGTTCATAAACCATTACCTGTTGAGAAACAAGTAACCATTCTTTATGCTTTGACACATGGTTTCTTGGATACGATTCCTGTAGATGACATTGTTCGTTTTGAGGAAGAGTTTCATGATTTCTTTGATGCACAACATCCAGAGATTTTGGAAACTATTCGTGAAACAAAAGACTTGCCAGAAGAAGCAGTCTTGGATGCTGCGATTACAGAGTTTCTCAATCAATCCAGCTTCCAATAAGAATAGAGGTGTCAGATGGCAGTATCTCTAAATGATATTAAAACAAAAATCGCCTCAACCAAAAATACGAGTCAAATCACTAATGCCATGCAAATGGTATCGGCTGCCAAGTTAGGTCGCTCTGAAGAAGCAGCGCGCAACTTCCAAGTTTACGCTCAGAAGGTTCGTAAGCTTTTAACGGATATTCTGCATGGTAATGGATCTGGTGGTTCAACCAATCCGATGCTCATCAGTCGCCCAGTTAAGAAAACAGGCTATATCGTTATTACTTCAGACCGTGGCTTGGTTGGAGGTTATAATGCTTCCATCCTTAAAGCCGTTATGGAGTTGAAAGAAGAATACCATCCAGATGGTAAAGATTTTGAGATAATCTGTATTGGTGGTATGGGAGCTGATTTCTTTAAGGCTCGTGGTATTCAGCCAATCTATGAACTACGTGGCTTGGCAGATCAACCCAGTTTTGATGAAGTTCGTAAAATTATTTCAAAAACGATTGAGATGTACCAAAACGAACTTTTTGATGAATTGTACGTCTGCTACAACCATCATGTCAATACTCTCACAAGTCAAATGCGTGTGGAACAAATGCTTCCGATTGTTGACTTGGATCCAAATGAAGCGGATGAAGAGTATAGCTTGACCTTTGAGTTAGAAACGAGCCGTGATGAGATTCTAGAGCAGTTGTTGCCACAGTATGCCGAAAGTATGATTTACGGGGCTATTATCGATGCCAAGACAGCTGAAAATGCTGCAGGTATGACCGCCATGCAAACGGCGACTGATAATGCCAAGAAGGTCATCAATGATTTGACAATCCAGTATAACCGTGCTAGACAGGCGGCGATTACACAAGAAATTACAGAAATCGTAGCGGGGGCTAGTGCCTTAGAATAGGATTTAGTCCAGCTCGTATGAAAATGAACTTATACTCAATGAAAATCAAAGAGCAAACTAGGAAGCTAGCCGCAGGCTGTACTTGAGTACGGTAAGGTGATGCTGACGTGGTTTGAATTTGATTTTCGAAGAGTATTAGGACCTAGTTGAACTAGGAACCGACAGTATCTTATATAGAATAGGAGAAGGAGATGAGTTCAGGTAAAATTGCTCAGGTTATCGGACCCGTTGTAGACGTCTTGTTTGCAGCAGGGGAAACACTTCCTGAGATTAACAATGCACTTGTCGTCTACAAAAATGACGAAAGAAAAACAAAAATCGTCCTTGAAGTAGCCTTGGAGTTGGGTGATGGTATGGTCCGTACGATCGCCATGGAATCAACAGATGGTTTAACTCGTGGAATGGAAGTTTTGGACACAGGCCGTCCAATCTCCGTTCCAGTAGGTAAAGAAACTTTGGGACGTGTCTTCAACGTTTTGGGAGATACCATTGACTTGGATGCTCCTTTCGCTGAGGACGCTGAGCGTCAGCCAATTCATAAGAAAGCTCCAACTTTTGATGAATTGTCTACCTCATCTGAAATCTTGGAAACAGGAATTAAGGTTATCGACCTTCTTGCCCCTTACCTTAAAGGTGGGAAAGTTGGACTCTTCGGTGGTGCCGGAGTTGGTAAAACTGTCTTGATCCAAGAGTTGATTCACAACATTGCCCAAGAACATGGTGGTATTTCAGTATTTACCGGTGTTGGAGAACGTACCCGTGAGGGGAACGACCTTTACTGGGAAATGAAAGAATCAGGCGTTATCGAGAAAACAGCCATGGTATTTGGTCAGATGAATGAGCCACCTGGAGCACGTATGCGTGTTGCTCTTACTGGTTTGACAATTGCTGAATACTTCCGTGATGTAGAAGGCCAAGATGTGCTTCTCTTTATCGACAATATCTTCCGTTTCACTCAAGCTGGTTCAGAAGTATCTGCCCTTTTGGGTCGGATGCCTTCAGCCGTTGGTTACCAACCAACACTTGCTACGGAAATGGGTCAATTGCAAGAACGTATCACATCAACTAAGAAGGGTTCTGTAACCTCTATCCAGGCTATCTATGTGCCAGCGGATGACTACACTGACCCTGCGCCAGCAACAGCTTTCGCTCACTTGGATTCAACAACAAACTTGGAACGTAAGTTGGTACAGTTGGGTATCTACCCGGCCGTTGACCCTCTAGCTTCAAGCTCACGCGCCTTGGCACCTGAGATTGTTGGTGAGGAGCACTACGCAGTTGCTGCTGAGGTTAAACGTGTCCTTCAACGTTACCATGAATTGCAAGATATCATTGCTATCCTTGGTATGGATGAACTTTCTGATGAAGAAAAGACTTTGGTTGCACGTGCCCGTCGTATCCAGTTCTTCTTGTCTCAAAACTTTAACGTTGCAGAACAATTTACTGGTCAACCTGGTTCTTATGTGCCAGTAGCGGAAACAGTTCGTGGCTTTAAGGAAATCCTTGAAGGAAAACATGACCAGTTACCAGAAGATGCCTTCCGTGGTGTCGGTTCAATCGAAGACGTCATTGCTAAGGCAGAAAAAATGGGATTTTAAGAGGTGATCTATGGCTCATTTAACTGTCCAGATCGTGACACCAGATGGCCTCGTCTATGATCACCATGCCAGCTTTGTATCGGTACGAACTCTGGATGGTGAGATGGGGATCTTGCCACGACATGAAAATATGATTGCGGTTTTAGCGGTTGATGAAGTGAAGGTAAAACGTATCGATGATGATACTCATGTGAACTGGATTGCAGTGAACGGAGGAATTATCGAGATTGCCAATGACATCATTACTATTGTAGCAGACTCAGCAGAACGTGCTCGTGATATCGATATCAGTCGTGCTGAACGTGCAAAACTTCGCGCTGAACGAGAAATCGAAGAAGCCCATGACAAGCATTTGATTGACCAAGAGCGTCGTGCAAAAATCGCATTGCAACGTGCTATCAACCGTATCAATGTCGGAAATAGACTATAAAAAAATGAACTTGAAACTCAAGTTCATTTTTTTTAATGTGGGAAGTTGATGCAGACTGCTTCAGGGACATGAAAGTCGTTAGAAAGTTCTGCAAGACGACCACTTTTAGGATTGCGTTTAAAGACGGTTGCGTTATCAGAATCTTGATGAACAGCAATGAGAAACTCTTGATCAGGAGTTAGGTCGAAATCACGTGGATTTTTACCATGACTTGGTACAATCTCTAATAATTCCAAGCTACCATCAGCGAGGATTGTATAGACTGCAATGGAATCATGACCTCGGTTAGATGCATAGAGGTATTTGCCATCTTTTGAAAGACGAATGGCAGCAGTAGCATTGAAGCCTTCGTATCCATCTGGTAAGGTTGAAATGACTTGCATGCGTTCAAATTCACCGACCCCATCATAAATCAAGACCTCGATAGTGCTATTAAGTTCGCAGATGAGATAGGCAATCTTATAGTGGTGGTGGAAAACGATGTGGCGAGCACCTGCTCCAGCTTGGCCGTGATAAGTGTGGAGCTTACTTAGTTTTCCTTCTGGACTAACATCGTAGGTCGTTACTTCATCTGTACCTAGATCACAGGTGACGAGATACTGGTCAGGTGTTAGATCTGTAAAGTGTACATGTGGAGAAGTTTGGTTTTCATGAGGGCCTTGTCCTCTATGCTGATCTAGATCCGTTTGGATGAGGCTACCATCCGTTTGGCGCTTATAAACTAGAACTTGGCCTTTGTGGTAGTTAGCTCCGTATACGAGACCACGTTTTTCATCCACTGCCACATAGCAATGGGGAGCGCCTTCTTCAACCACATGATTTAGCAAAGCGCCATCTGTCTTGTATGCAGCGATTCCACCTAAGCCATCCTGGCTTCCTACGGTGTATATGTGTTGCTGTTGGTCAAAGGCAAGGTAGGTCGGACTTGGTTCAGCAGCAAAGAGTTCAAGATCTGCAAGCTGGCCTGTTTCTGTATCAAAATCTACCTTGTAAATCCCTTTAGATAAGCGACGAGTGTAAGTTCCAAAATAAACAGTTTCTTTCATGTCCATACCTCTTAATAATGATAAGTTCATTATACCACAAAATGGCAGTCATGAAGCATCAGATTCATCCATGTAAGCACTTTAAAAAAGAGTTATTTTAGTCTAAAAATGGTATAATGAGAGAATGACAGAAAGGATGTATTTATGGAACATAAAGAGAAACATTTTAGCCTATCTTGGTTTTTTAAGTGGTTTTTAGATAATAAAGCCATCACTGTATTTTTAGTAACCTTGTTACTGGGGCTAAACATTTTTATTCTAAGTAAGATTAGTTTTATCTTTTTACCGGTATTGGACTTTTTAGGGGTTGTCATGTTGCCAGTTATTTTATCTGGTTTACTTTATTACCTCCTCAATCCGATTGTGGACTGGATGGAGAAGCACAAGATCAATCGTGTTCTTGCCATTAGTATTGTTTTTGTCATTATCGGACTCTTTATCATTTGGGGATTGGCAGTCGCAATTCCTAATCTGCAACGTCAAGTCTTAAATTTTGCGAAGAATGTGCCGACATACCTGGAAGATGCTGATAAGGTGATCAATGACCTTGTAACCAAACGCTTGCCAGATGATTTTAGACCACAGTTGGAGCAGGTTCTTTCCAATGTTTCTAGTGAGGCGACCATGTGGGCCAGCAAAATCTCTTCTCAAGCTGTTAACTGGGTTAGCGCCTTTATCAGTAGCGTTTCCCAGGTCATTGTTGCGGTTATTATCGTACCCTTCATGCTCTTTTATCTTTTGAGAGATGGGAAAGGTCTACGAGACTATTTGACTAAGTTTATCCCAAACAAGTTAAAAGAACCTGTCGGACAAGTTTTGTCAGATGTTAATAAACAGTTGTCAAACTATGTTAGAGGGCAGGTTACAGTTGCTATTATCGTGGCAATTATGTTTATTATCTTCTTTAAGATTATTGGTCTCAGATATGCTGTGACTCTGGGGATCACGGCTGGTATCCTCAATCTAGTACCTTACCTGGGTAGTTTTCTTGCCATGTTGCCTGCTTTGGTTTTGGGCTTGATAGCAGGACCTGTGATGCTTTTGAAAGTGATTATTGTCTTTATTGTTGAACAAACGATTGAAGGTCGCTTCGTTTCTCCGCTTATTTTAGGTAGTCAGCTAAACATCCATCCAATCAATGTCCTATTTGTTCTCCTAACTTCAGGTTCTATGTTTGGTATTTGGGGAGTCTTGCTGGGAATTCCTGTCTATGCTTCTGCCAAGGTCGTTATCTCAGCTATCTTTAACTGGTATAAAAAAGTCAGCGGTTTGTATGAAGAAGAAGGGGAGGAAATCAAGAGTGAACAATAGTCAACACATGCTCCAGGCTTTGGATGAACAGGATTTAATCAAAGCGGATCAGTATTTTCACAAAGCCCTCGAAACAGATTCAAGTGAAGTTCTTTACGAACTAGCAAGCTATCTAGAGGGAATTGGCTTTTATCCTCAAGCAAAAGAAATTTACCAAAAAATCGTTACAGAATTTCCAGAAGTGAATCTGAATTTAGCAAGTATTGCTAGTGAGGATGGCAATGTTGAGGAAGCCTTTGCTCACCTTGAGGAAATCACACCCGAAAGTGACTGGTACGTGTCGGCTTTGGCCTTGAAGGCTGACCTCTATCAGTTGGAAGGATTGACAGATGTAGCGCGTGAAAAGTTACTGGAAGCCCTAAACTACTCAGACGATCCCTTATTAGTTTTTGGTTTGGCTGAGTTGGATAGTGAGTTAGGAAATTATCAGGAAGCTATTCAGGGTTATGCTCAATTAGACAATCGCTCCATCTATGAGCAAACGGGTGTCTCAACCTATCAACGAATTGGCTACGCTTATGCCCAGTTAGGCAAGTTTGAAGCTGCAACTGAATTCTTAGAAAAAGCTTTAGAATTAGAATACGATGACCAAACTGCCTTTGAACTGGCTAGTCTTTACTTTGACCAAGAAGAGTATCAAAAATCTGTTCTTTACTTTAAGCAGATTGATACCATTTCACCTGACTTTGAAGGATATGAATATGGTTATAGTCAAGCTTTGCATAAGGAACATCAGGTGGAAGAGGCCCTTCGTATCGCTAAACAAGGTTTGGAGAAAAATCCATTTGAAACTCGGCTCTTACTGGCTGCTTCTCAGTTTTCGTATGAATTGCATGATCCTAGTAGTGCAGAGCAATTTCTCCTTACTGCCAAAGAAGATGCAGAGGATACAGAAGAAATTTTCCTTCGCCTTGCAACCATTTATATGGAACAAGAGCGGTACGAAGATATCATTGCTCTCCAAAGTCAAGAACCTGAAAACCTCCTGACCAAGTGGATGATTGCCCGTTCTTATCAGGAAATTGAGGATTTAGATAAGGCCTATGAGCTCTATCAGGAACTATCGCTTGATCTCAAGGATAATCCTGAATTTCTGGAGCAGTATACTTATCTCCTACGTGAATTGGGGTATTTTGAAGAAGCCAAAGTGCAAGCTGAAGCTTATTTAAAACTCGTTCCAGATGATGTTCAGATGCAAGAACTATTAGAGACACTTTAAGGATTTCTATTTTTTGTAAAATTTTATTAACAGAAACGAATGACTTTAAATGAATGATTTGAAAGACCTCAGAGGTCTTTTCTTTTTTACTAATATAATATAAATGTTAGAATTTCTTATAGCCAATTTAGATGAAGTTTTGAACGATGAAAGCCTGCTACACCCTATAAAATAAGAGTTTAAAGGTATGATTTGAACATCGAACTACTATGAAATACTTGACAAATTTATATAAGAATATATAATAATAAATAAGGGAATCTATCCCCAAAAATAAAGGAGGCAAATGTTGTGAAAAAGATTAATAAAAAACTTTCTCATGCATTCATGGCGCTATTGTTAGTAGCTTCAGTATTTATCCCAGTACTAAGAACTAGCAATGTGGTTAAAGCTGCTGAACTACCATCTAGTAGCTATACGCTAACGACAGTACCGACAATTAACAATAATAAGTTAGTTGACGGTGCAGAGTATGGTGAAGGGAAATTTTACCTTCAAACCACCTACAAATTCGACAACTCAACAACGTTGAAGAATGGTGACTTTATGGTTTATAAAGTTCCAAATGAATTCAAAATTGAAACAGATTCAACTACTGAAATCTTTGGTAACGATGGAGTCACTAAAGTTGCTGAGTTAACGACAAATAAGTCTGTAAATACAGCGACTGTAACGGTAACTAACGAAGATTATTTTGCTAACTTACCTGAAGAGAAACAAATTTCGGCCTTATTTACTGTTGTATGGGCTGATAATGTTGAACTCAATAAATCATATCCAATCGACATTCCTGGAGCAGGAGTATACAATTTGACTCGTATTGTTCCAGATGAGGATCCAACAGGATTTACTAAATGGGGAGTTCAAGATACGAACGATCCAAATTATATTAATTGGTATATTCGCGTAAACAAATATGCTAATCCTTATGAAGGCGTTTCGATTCAAGATACAATCCCTGAAGGGCAAGTATTAGCTAGTGAGATTACAGGTTACTACTTTACTGAATGGGGTAAGGATGAACATCATCCTCTTTTGAATCCAAGTCACATTGTTGTTCAAGATTCTAATCGCTTCACTATTACTCCAAATGGTAATGGTGATCTAATCAACCAAGGTTTGTATGTAGTTTATAAGACTCGTATCACAGCTCCAGTTGATAATACAACAAAGAAAGCTTTCAATAACGTTAAAATTACGACTTCGACTGAAAACTTTGATGTAGAAGGTTTTGCACCATTAACCACAACTGAAGGTATTAGTTCAGGTTCACGTTCTACAGAAGTTTCATTTGAGGTTTCTAAGCAGTTAAAAGGAAAAGACTTAGCTGCTGAAGAATTTAGCTTCCAACTACTTGATCCAAACGGATCAGTTGTGGAAACTGTTAAGAATGATAAAGATGGCAAAGTGAAATTTAAAGCCGTTAAATTCTCTACAGTGGGTACTTATAAGTATCAGATCAAAGAAGTTAATGATCAAAAACCAGGTTTTGCTTACGATGATAAGACTATTAACGCAGAAGTTACTGTAACAGATGTTTATGGTGAGAAGTTTGCAAGTGTTAAATATGACAATAAAGTTTTTGTAAATTCGTATTCTGCTAAATCTGCAACAACTTCAATTACTGCTAAAAAAGTCCTAAATGGTAAAACTCTTGAGGCAGATAAATATGAATTTGAATTGAAAGAAGGCGACAAACTTGTAGCTACAGCTAAGAATGCTGCAGACGGAACAGTTGCTTTCCCAGCGATTGAATACACTGCTGCAGGAATTCACACATACACGATCACTGAAAAAGCTGGTAATGAAACGGGTGTAACTTATGATAAAAATGCTTATACAGTAACAGTAAAAGTTGTAGACAATGGTCAAGGTCAACTTGTAGCAACAGTTACAGGTAATAATCCAACCATCATAAATACTTATGTTGCTGAGACTCCGGGTTCTTCAGATAACAAACCTAAACAACCAGAAGAAAATAAAGAACTACCAAATACTGGTACATCTGAAATGACTATCTTGCTTACTGTTGTAGGAGTAGTACTTGCATTTGGTTCCATTCTCTTATTCCGTTTCAAAAAAGTTAAATAATCTAGTTGAAAAATTTTGATGCCCTTGCTATGGCATCATCAAAGAGCCACTTGTATGGATAGTAGAAATGATACTATTCTTATAAAGTGGTTCTTTTTTATATCTCTAGAGGTATGAAGTGAATGAGAGTAAATAGAGTTCTATATCATTGAAATCTTTATAGATATTTGATAAAAATATTTTGATTATTGTTCTCTCAGAATTAGAAGTTAAACCTATATTCTCGTCTAGAATCCTTATAATTCTTCGAATTCTGTAAGATGATATTTCGCTCTGATTTCTTAGATAAAGGTGTATAGTTCAATAATTATAGAATTTTTTTACAAAAACCCTTGCTAAATTGTTTATTTATGCTATAATAGGAACAATAATTTTTAGGAGGTGCAGTATGTCTTATATGTTTGAGATATTACCAAGTTTATTGAACGGTGCAAGTATGACACTTCAAGTCTTTGCTCTGGTCTTGATCTTTTCAATTCCTTTAGGTATTGTCGTTGCCTTTGCTTTACAAGTCCGCTGGAAACCCCTCCATTATCTGATTGACCTTTATATTTGGGTGATGCGAGGGACTCCCTTGCTCTTGCAATTAATCTTTATTTACTATGTTCTCCCTAGCATTGGGATACGTTTAGATCGTTTGCCTGCTGCTGTGATCGCTTTTGTATTGAACTATGCAGCCTACTTTGCTGAAATCTTTCGTGGTGGGATTGAAACCATTCCTAAAGGTCAATATGAAGCTGCTAAGGTCTTGAAGTTTAGTCCTTTTGACACAGTGCGCTATATTATTTTGCCTCAGGTTACAAAGATTGTCTTACCGAGCGTCTTTAATGAAATTATGAGTTTGGTCAAGGATACTTCATTGGTTTATGCCCTTGGGATTTCAGATTTGATTTTGGCAAGTCGGACAGCAGCCAATCGAGATGCTAGTCTTGTTCCTATGTTCTTAGCCGGAGCGATTTATTTGATTATGATTGGTCTTGTAACCATTGTAGCGAAAAAACTTGAGAAGAAGTACAGTTATTACAGATAGGAGGATTGCTATGTTAGAATTACAAAATATCAACAAGGCCTTTGGTGGCAAACAAATCTTAACCAACTTCAGCCTATCTATTCCTGAAAAGCAAATCCTTGCAATCGTAGGTCCATCAGGAGGCGGAAAGACAACCCTATTACGTATGTTAGCTGGATTGGAAACCATCGATTCGGGGGAAATCTACTATAACGGCGAATCGCTAGCTATAGACGAACTAGAAAAGCGCAATCTTCTGGGATTTGTTTTCCAAGATTTTCAACTCTTTCCGCATTTGTCAGTTCTAGATAACTTAACTCTGTCGCCCATAAAAACGATGAGCATGGAGAAGGAAGTTGCTGAGAAGAGGGCGCGTGGTTTGTTAGAACAGCTTGGGTTAGCTGGACATGCAGATGCCTTTCCATTCTCACTTTCAGGTGGGCAAAAACAACGGGTGGCCTTAGCACGCGCCATGATGATAAACCCAGAAATTATTGGATATGATGAGCCTACATCAGCCTTAGACCCAGAATTGCGATTAGAAGTAGAAAAACTTATCCTTCAAAATAAAGAGCGTGGGATGACCCAGATTGTTGTGACCCACGATCTTCAGTTTGCGGAAAACATTGCTGATCAGATCCTTAAGGTTGATCCAAAGTAGGACTAGGAGGTGCCTATGAAGAGAAAGAAAATTGCCCTTGTACTTGCTCTGTTCTTTAGCTTCTTCCTGACGGCTTGTACTCAGAAGGCAAGTGATCCAAATCAGGATAATTGGGCCAAATATCAAAAACAGGGAAGCATTACCATTGGCTTTGACAATACCTTTGTTCCCATGGGATTTGAGGAAAAGAATGGCCAGTATGCAGGCTTTGATATTGACCTGGCCCAAGCTGTTTCTGAAAAGCTAGGAATTCAGATTAAATTTCAACCCATCGACTGGGATATGAAAGAAACCGAGCTACAAAATGGTACCATTGATGCCATCTGGAATGGCTATACAGCTACAGATGAACGGAAAGAGAAGGTTGCTTTTACCATTCCTTACATGGAAAATCAACAAGTTTTGGTCTCTAAAAAGTCTCAAAATATCCACTCAATTCAGGATATGACTGACAAAGTTTTAGGGGCCCAGGCAGGATCTTCTGGCTATTTGAATTTTGAAGGACAACCCGAACTACTCAAGAATCAAGTGAAAGATCAGAAGGCCAATCAATACCAAAGTTTCAATGAAGCCTTGATTGATTTGAAAAATGATCGGATTGATGCCCTTGTGATTGACCGGGTATATGCCAATTATTATCTCCAGTCTGAAGGAATATTAAATGACTACAATGTCTTTTCAGCTGGATTTGAAAGTGAAGCATTTGCAGTGGGTGTTAGACCTGCTGATAAAACTTTGCTAGCTGCTCTGAATCAGGCTTTTATATCACTATACCAAGAAGGAAAATTCCAGGAAATCAGCCAGAAATGGTTTGGGGAAGATGTAGCCACCAGTCAAGTTAAAAATCAAGAATAAGAAAAGAGATTGAGTTTTTTCTCAGTCTCTTTTTGCATCGAAAAATCCTCTGGAAAGTACCAGAGGATAAGGGTTTATACTCAATGAAAATCAAAGAGCAAACTAGGAAGTTAGCCGCAGGCTGCTCAAAACACTGTTTTGAGGTTGTAGATAAGATTGACAAAGTCAGGAACATATATCTACGGCAAGGCAACGCTGACGTGGTTTGAAGAGATTTTCGAAGAGTATTATTTCATTGTTGGGAAGAGCAATACGTCACGGATAGTAGTTGTATCAGTGAGGAGCATGCAGAGACGGTCGATACCGATACCCAAACCACCTGTTGGTGGCATACCGTATTCAAGAGCTTCAATGTAGTCGTAATCGATACCTGTTGCTTCATCGTCACCAAGTTCTTTAGCTTTGGCTTGGGCTTCAAAGCGACTAAGTTGGTCGATTGGGTCGTTCAACTCGGTAAAGGCATTACCGTATTCCTTGGTCATAATGAAGAGCTCAAAACGGTCAGTAAAGCGGTTGTCTTCAGGATTTTTCTTAGCGAGTGGAGACACAGCTACTGGATGACCATAGACAAAGGTTGGTTGAATCAAGGTTTCTTCAACGAACTCTTCAAAGAAGGCGTTGATAATGTGACCAACTTCAGTGTAGTGTTTTTCAACTGGAACTTTCTTCTCAGCAGCGATAGCTTTAGCTTCCTCGAAAGTCATGTCTTGCCAGAAGTCTACACCAGTAATTTCCTTGATAGCATCTACCATGTGAACACGTTTAAATGGTTCGTTGATCTTAATTTCAGTACCTTGATAGTTAACTGGACCATCACCTTTAACTGATTTAGCAGCGTGTTGGATAATACCTTCCGTCAAGTCCATGATATCTTGGAAGTCTGCATAAGCTTGGTAAACTTCGATAGAAGTGAATTCAGGGTTGTGAGTAGCGTCCATTCCTTCGTTACGGAAGATACGGCCAATTTCATAGACACGTTCCATACCACCAACGATAAGACGTTTTAAGTGAAGCTCGGTCGCGATACGAAGCACCATGTCAATGTTCTGTGCATTGTGGTGAGTGATAAATGGACGAGCAGCAGCACCACCGGCTTCATTATGAAGAACAGGTGTTTCCACTTCAAGGAAACCTTTTTGATCTAGATAACGACGGATTTCAGAGATGATTTTTGAACGAGTGACAAAGCGCTCAAAGCTTTCACGGTTAGAAATCAAGTCAAGGTAACGTTTACGATAAATTGTTTCAACGTCTGTCAAACCGTGGAATTTCTCAGGAAGTGGGCGAAGTGCTTTAGACAAGTGAGTGATATGAGTTGCCTTGATAGAGAGTTCACCCATATCCGTACGCATGACTTCACCTTCGACACCGAGGAAGTCACCGAGGTCAGCCTTTTTGAAGATTTCGTAGTTTTCTTCACCGACTTCATCTTTACGAACGTAGATTTGGATTTGACCTTCACGGTCTTGGAGATGGGCAAAGCCAACTTTCCCTTTACCACGTTTAGTTACTAAGCGTCCAGCGATAGTAGCAGTTTCATTTAGTTCATGTAATTGTTCTTTATCAAGTTCTGCAAATTTGTCTTTTAGTTCTTGAGAGTTAGCAGTACGTTCAAAACGTTTTCCGAAGGGATCAATTCCTTGTTCACGGAGCGCAGCCATTTTTTCACGGCGAACGATCTGCTGGTCATTTAGTTCTTCCATATGTTCTGTAGACATGGGTTCCTCCTAATTTTACTCAAAATTTAATACGATGAGTCATTTTTTGCGATACTCCCATTTTATCATAAATAGCAGAGAAATTCACGGATATTCTTTGAAAACTAAAAAGAACTTGACTATTAAGATCAAGTTCCATTATTTTCTTTGATAGGAAGTGTCATTCCATCTTTCTAGAGTGAAGGTTTCAAAATCATCGGTCTCTAAAACTGTCAGACTAGCATTGGCCAAGCCTCCTTCTTTGCGGAGGTGAGCCTCTTTATAGCCTATAAGTGTACGAAGGCTAGCAGTGAGATTGGCCCCATGCCCGACAATCAGAATGTTTTCAGCCGGACTTTCTTTCAGAGATTTGATAAACTGAATGGTTCGCTGAGTCGTAGAGTAGAGGGACTCAGCTTCAAACATCTTCGTATCAAACTGAGCCAGATTAGAGCGAAAGGCCTTGATTTGTTGTGGGTAGATGGCATTGAGCGTAGCAATTTTTAATCCCTCTAGTTTGCCAAGTTGCCATTCACGTAGGTCAGGAATGCTTTTTAAAGGACAAGGAGCCTGGAGTTGACTTTGGATTATTTCAGCAGACTTAACTGCTCTGGGTAAATCACTAGAATAAATCGTATCAAAATGAATTTCATTGAGATACTGCCCAAGTTGTTTTAGGATGTCAATGGACTCTGAAAGAAGGGGAGAGTCGCCACTAGCACCTTGAAAACGTCCTTCAAGATTCCAGACAGTCCGACCATGACGGACAAAATAGAGTTTCATCAGTTGTTTTCCTCCAAGATATCAGCAAAGTCCGCTTTTACAAAGCTGGCTAAGTCTTGAGGTCGGATGATGATACTATGCCCGACTTCTCCAGCAGAGACAATCATTTTGTCTAAATCCAAAGCAGTCTGATCAATAAAAATAGGATAATTGTGTTTTTGGCGAATGCCGACGGGGTTATTAGCCCCATGAATATAGCCTGTCGTTTTTTCCAGATCTTTTTGAGGAATCATGCTCACTTTTTTATTACCAGAAACCTTTGCTAGTTTTTTCTCAGCGAGGTGTTCTGTTATGGGAACGATTCCGATGATTGGGCCTGTTTTGTCCCCTAATAGAGCCAAGGTTTTAAAGATGTGAGTTCGATCATATTCTGAAGGAAGTTCACCCTCAAGCGCATTGATCTGAATACCAGTATGGTCAATACCCGCCTTGGTCAAGATTTGTTCGACCAAGGTTTTTTTTATCTTAACTTTCTTTGCCATTATTTATACTTATCCTCCAATTGACTCATCCAGATACCAAGCCAAATTCCAAGCGCAAAGAAGAAGGCAATGAGAACATAACTCACAATAGAAAGTCCAGTGTATTGGATACTTTCAGCATTTCCAGCATTTGGAATCAAAATTAAGAGGGTGCTTGATAGCACAATCCCAATGATGAAGTGATAAACACGCGAGTGGTAGTTGTTCAAGGCGTGGTCCATTAATTTTGAAAAAATGATGAGGGTTGCACCTGCACCAATTCCGATAGGAAGGAAAGTACCGAATAAATCAAAGGTCTTAAAACCAGTGAGCATTGGAGCGTACAGTCCTAAAATCAAGAGTAGATTTGACGGACTTAAACCAGGCACCAAGACACCAAGCGCTAAAAGAGCACCCGCTAAGATGAAACTAGCGAAACTAGCACTGAGAGAACCAACAACAAAGTTTAGCGCGTAGAGCCCGACACCTGAAAGGATAAAGGTAGTCCAGAACCAGACTAGGTCAATCTTATCGCGATCAGATTCTCGAGTAGATTCTTTAAGGAGGCTAGGAACTGTACCGATGATAGCTCCAGCAAAACTCCATAAAACATAGACTTGGTAATTTTCTAGCAGATACTCAATTGGATAAGAAAACAAACCAATGCCTAGCAACATCCCGATTGCTACTGGGATAAAGTATAGGACATTCTCTTTAAAATCCTTAAAGGGATGAGCCAGAAAGCTAATCATTCGCTCGTAAATTCCCAAAATAGCTGCTAAAACACCACCAGAAATTCCAGGTAGGATAAATCCTAAGGCGATGACGATTCCTTTAATAACTCTTGCAATCCATGAAAACATCATAAAATCCTCAATTTCATAAAATTCTTTCTCTATTCTATCAATTATAACACAGACGAGAAGAAAATGAAAAAACAAGTGAAAAAGAGAGCAATTTTCACTTGTTTTATGGTCTTAAAAATAGTTTTCTGAAGGTTTCTTCTTTTTCCTTCAAGGTAGAAATGAGATTAATATCTAAATGATGCTCAAATCCAGCAATTCTTCCTTTTGAAGTATACTGATGGAGGTCATAGTCTAAATCAGTATTAGGCGTGGTTTCAAAGTAACCTGAATTCGTTCCATAAGATGGAATCCAGACAGCAGAGAACTTATCTGTATTGATACTATGCTCTTGCATGAAATAAACACCGATGTAAATTCCGATATTTTTGGCGCCAAGGGCTTCTAGTTTAGCCCTAAAAGCTTCAACACCTTCGTTCATATCGGACATTGTTTTTTCTTCAACATCGAGCCAATAGTAACTAGGGTTGTATGGAGAAGCAGCATTGTAGAAAACCTCAGCAGCTTTTTCCATTTCTTCCTTACTAGTACCTGCTAGATAGGCATAAACAGCAACTGGAACATTCCGCTTTTGAAATTCTGAAATATGATTTATATAGGCTTTATCGACACCATTGACATAGGCGGCATTATTTGTTTCAGTATGCTGACCCCCATTGTGGACGCGAACAATAACACCAGAAATATTTTGAGATAAGGTATCGTAGTTGATTTCCTCAGGTATTTGCCAGCCAGAGACGTCAATAATAGGTTTGTCAAGATTATGCAAGGCCCGATTTTCAACCTGGACTGCATTGGGTTTTGATTTGACAGGATGGTCTTCATAAGTTGGTCTATTGAGGATCAAAATAGCTATAAATATAGTAAATAAAGTAAAAATAATAGCTGGATGAATCTTTTTTCTCATATTTAAATAGTTTAACGTAAATAGATAAAAAAATCAAAGAAAACATCGGAAAAAGTGAATATATGGGCGTCTTTTCCCTATTTCTCTGTTTGTTTACTCCTAAGAAACTAAATTATGGTATAATATAAGGGAATTTCTAGAGAAAAGAGAAGATTATGTCAAATTATGCCATTATTCTAGCAGCGGGTAAAGGTACTCGCATGAAATCAGATCTTCCAAAGGTACTTCATAAAGTAGCTGGAATTTCGATGTTGGAACATGTTTTTCGTAGTGTTGGTGCTATTCAACCTGAAAAAACAGTTACTGTAGTTGGTCACAAGGCAGAGCTAGTTGAGCAAGTATTAGCCGGTCAGACGGACTTTGTTACCCAAACAGAACAACTAGGAACTGGGCATGCTGTCATGATGGCAGAGCCTATTCTCCAAAATCGTACTGGCCACACCTTGGTTATTGCTGGGGATACTCCTCTGATTACAGGTGAAAGCTTGAAAAATCTCTTGGATTTCCATATCAATCACAAAAATGTTGCGACGATCTTGACAGCTGAAGCAGCAAATCCTTTTGGATACGGTCGAATTGTCCGTAACGATAATGCAGAAGTTCTTCGTATTGTTGAGCAAAAAGATGCCACTGATTTTGAAAAACAAATCAAAGAAATCAATACAGGAACTTATGTATTTGACAATGAACGTCTTTTTGAGGCTCTTAAAAACATCAACACCAACAATGCCCAAGGTGAATACTATATTACTGATGTGATTGGTATTTTCCGTAACGCAGGTGAGAAGGTTGGCGCCTATACTCTCAAGGATTTTGATGAAAGTCTTGGAGTAAACGACCGTGTGGCTCTTGCCACTGCGGAAGCAGTGATGCGCCGCCGTATCAACCAAAAGCACATGGTTAATGGTGTTAGCTTTGTCAATCCTGAAGCAACTTACATTGATATTGATGTCGAGATTGCTCCCGAAGTCCAAATCGAAGCTAATGTTACCTTGAAAGGTCAAACGAAGATTGGTGCTGAGACTGTTTTGACAAACGGTACTTATGTAGTGGATAGCACTATCGGAGCTGGAGCTGTGATTACCAACTCTATGATTGAGGAAAGTACAGTTGCAGACGGCGTGACTGTTGGCCCTTATGCCCATATCCGTCCAGGTTCAAGTCTGGCTGCTCAAGTTCACATTGGAAATTTTGTTGAAGTAAAAGGATCTTCAATCGGTGAAAATACCAAGGCGGGTCATTTGACTTATATTGGAAACTGTGAAGTGGGTAGCAACGTTAATTTTGGTGCAGGAACTATTACAGTCAACTACGATGGCAAAAATAAATACAAAACTATCATTGGCAATAATGTCTTTGTTGGCTCAAACTCAACTATTATTGCTCCTGTAGAACTTGGGGATAATTCTCTGGTTGGAGCGGGTTCAACCATTACCAAGAATGTTCCTGCTGATGCCATTGCTATCGGCCGTGGACGTCAGGTCAACAAAGATGAATATGCGACTCGCCTCCCTCATCATCCAAAGAACCAGTAGGAGTCTGTCATGGAATTTGAAGAAAAAACGATTAGTAGGAAGGAAATCTATCAAGGTCCTATTTTCAAACTAGTACAAGACCAGGTGGAACTACCAGAAGGAAAGGGTACTGCCCAACGTGACTTAATTTTTCACAATGGAGCTGTTTGTGTACTAGCTGTGACATCTGAGGACAAAATCGTTCTCGTTAAGCAATACAGAAAGGCTATTGAGGCGGTTTCTTATGAGATTCCTGCTGGTAAACTAGAACTTGGTGAAAATGCTGATCCAATGGCGGCGGCACTTCGTGAATTGGAAGAAGAAGTTGCCTACACGGCTAAGTTAGAACTGTTGTACGATTTCTATTCTGCGATTGGATTTTGTAATGAAAAACTAAAACTCTACCTTGCTAGTGATTTGATCAAGGTGGAAAATCCTCGCCCACAAGATGATGATGAAACCTTGGAAGTCCTAGAAGTAAGTCTAGAGGAAGCCAAGAACCTGATCCAGTCAGGTCATATCTGTGATGCCAAGACCATTATGGCGATTCAGTACTGGGAACTACAAAAGAAATAGAGGAGAAACCCATGGGAAAACCTTTATTAACAGACGAAATGATTGAACGTGCCAATCGTGGTGAGAAAATCTCAGGACCACCTCTTCAAGATGACGAGGAAACAAAGATCCTACCAACGTCTTCACAACATTTTGGTTATTCACGTTCTAGAGACCACGGTTTTAGTCAAGATACACTTACAATCGAAGTAGAGCCAACGATTCATAAGAGCCGTCGCATTGAGAATACCAAGAGAAATGTTTTTAATTCAAAACTCAATCGCATCTTGTTTGCAGTCATCTTACTTTTGATTTTGTTAGTGTTGGCGATGAAACTCTTGTAATTGAAAGGACTTGAAATGAAAATTGGAATCATTGCTGCCATGCCAGAAGAACTCCTATATTTGACTCAGAATTTGGACAAACATCAAGAAGTCCAAGTCCTCGGAAATACTTACTACACTGGCTCTGTTGGCAATATAGAAGTCGTTCTAGTTCAGAGTGGGATTGGAAAGGTCATGTCGGCTATGAGTGTAGCTATTCTAGCTGACCATTTTCAAGTAGAAGCCATCATCAATACAGGATCTGCAGGAGCTCTTGCAGAAGGGATTGCAGTTGGTGATGTAGCGATTGCGGATAAACTGGCTTATCATGATGTGGATGTGACTGCTTTTGGCTATGCTTATGGTCAAATGGCTGGTCAACCTCTTTACTTTGAATCAGATAAGAAATTTATCGCTAGGATTAAAGAAAACTTATCTCAGTTAGAACAGACCTGGCACCTAGGCTTGATTGCTACAGGGGACAGTTTTATAGCTGGGGAGGATAAGATTGCTAGTATCAAATCCCACTTCCCTGATGTTTTAGCAGTTGAAATGGAAGGAGCTGCTATTGCACAAGCGGCTCAGTCTCTTAATTTACCGTTCCTAGTCATTCGTGCTATGAGTGACAATGCCAATCACGAGGCCTCTATCTCATTTGATGAGTTTATCATTGAAGCTGGACGTCGTTCTGCCCAAGTCTTACTAGCCTTTTTAAAGGCTTTGGATTAAGCGGAAATTTGACAGTTTATCTAGCTTATGATAAGATTTAAATAAAGAAAAGCTAGAAAACGTTTCAGAGGATATTATGAGTATTGAAATGACCGTCAGTGAGATTGCAGAGGTCTTAGGACTATCTCGTCAAGCAATCAACAATCGTGTCAAAGAACTTCCAGAAGAGGACACGAAAAAAAATGACAAAGGCGTAACTGTAGTTACTCGAAGTGGCTTGATCAAGCTAGAAGAAATCTACAAAAAAACGATTTTTGAAGATGAACCTGTCAGTGATGATGTCAAACAACGTGAACTGATGGAAATCTTGGTCGATGAGAAGAATGCTGAAATTCTTCGTTTGTACGAGCAGCTCAAGGCCAAAGACCGCCAGTTATCAGAAAAAGATGAACAGATGCGTATCAAAGACCGGCAGATTGCTGAAAAGGACAAACAGTTGGACCAACAGCAACAGTTAACTCTTCAAGCGATGAAGGATCAAGAAACCTTGAAACTCGAGTTGGACCAAGCAAAAGAAGAAGTCCAAGCAACCAAAAAAGGCTTTTTTGCTCGCCTTTTTGGAGGAAAATAAAGAAGCTGTTTGGGTTACTCATTAACCTAATAGCTTCTTTTATTATTTATAGTTTAGTTTGGGTAGTAATTGAGGTAAATAATGGAAAAATTAAGAGATTATATCGCCTTTGATTTGGAATTCAATCAACACGAGGGGGTTACCCATTTAATTCAAGTATCAGCAGTCCGCTTTCAGGATGGACAAGAAAGTGCTGCTTTTGACTCTTATGTTCATACTACAGCACCTTTAAAGAGCTTTATCAATGGTTTGACTGGAATCACAGCTGAAACCTTGAAAGATGCGCCAAAGGTAGAACAAGTTTTAAAGGACTTTCAGGCATTTGTCGGCGACTTACCTATCGTTGGTTACAATGCAGCTAAGAGTGATTTGCCTATTCTCTTGGAGCATGGTATTGATTATCGTGACCAGTATAAGGTTGATCTATATGAGGAGGCTTTTGAACGCCGTAGTTCTGATCTACACGGCATAGCCAATCTTAAATTGCAAACTGTAGCGAATTTTTTAGGCTTTCACGGGAAGTCTCATAATAGTTTAGAGGACGCCCGAATGACGGCGCGTGTTTACGAAGCCTTTTTGGAAGCGGATGACGGAAAGTTATTAATAGAAGACCAGAGTAGTTTTTCTATGAATAATCCTTTCGGTGGCTTAGATTTATCACAATTTTTAGACTAGGAGTGCCTATGAAACCTGAAAAACCTAAGAAGCTAGGTTTTAGGAAGATATACTATAACCTAGATAAGATTTTATTTCTATTTTTCTTGATATTTATGATGGTTGAGTTTGTCTGGCTACCATTGAATTCATGGATTGCTGGCATCCTTCTGAGACAAACAGGTTACTTGTTTATTTCCTACAATAACTTTTGGGCGATTATACAAGGCTCGCCTTTTATCAGTTTAGCCTTTCTCATCTTAATTGCAATCAATCTCCTGGTCGCCTATTTCCAGATTTGTCTTTTGTTTATCGGGGCTCGCCACCTTCTCTATCATGAAAAGAGAACTTTAATTGAGTATAGTAGAAAAGTATTTCGCCAGAGCTTTCTATTCGTTAAGCGATTGAGCTTTTGTAAGATGGCTTTTGTCTTTTTTTACATTGCTATGCTTTTCCCGTTCATCCGTAAGATTTTAAAAATCTATTACCTCAACAAAATTATTATCCCGGATTTTATTGTGAATTATTGGGAAGGTAAGCATTGGCTGGTAGGACTGATGCTCATAGCATCCGCTTGGATCTTACTCTATATTTCTGTCCGATTTATGTTTGCCCTGCCTAAGATTCTCTTTGAAAGAAAGACCGTAAGAGAAAGTGTGAAATATAGTCTCCAAAAGACGAAGAAAAACGTTCTTTTCTTCTCTTGGCATCTTTTACTCATTATCATTAAAACGTATCTCTTCTTCTTTGGTTTGTTAATTCCCTTGCTTTTTGCGCAAGCGGTGATGGATAATTTAACTCAAAAAGAATCCTTGATTCTCGGTGTGATTAATTTTGTCTTGATTAAAAATTTCCATTACATGACCCTGACTTATTTCCTAGTGAAGTTTGTTTCCTTCCTGACAGGAGAAGAGTTGGAGATCATGCCAAGGCGAAAGAAAGATCATCTGATGAGATGGGGTGTCATGGGGTGTGCAAGCATCTTCTTTGCCATAGAAGGCTACGTTTATCTGGAATCTCCGGATACCAATACACCTTTAGTGATTTCGCACAGAGGAGTAAGTAATAAAAACGGTGTTCAAAATACTGTGCAGTCTTTAGAAAAAACAGCTCAACTAAAACCTGATCTCATCGAAATGGATGTGCAGGAAACGAAAGACGGTCAGTTCGTGATGATGCACGATGCCAACCTCAAAAATTTAACAGGTATTAATGCTACACCACAAGATTTGACTCTGGATGAATTAACAAATACAGATATTTACGAGAATGGTTATCAAACAAAGATTTCAAGCTTTGATGCCTATTTAGAGCGTGCAAATGCTTTAAACCAAAAATTGCTGATTGAGATTAAGACCAGTAAAAAAGATAGTCCGCAAATGATGGACCATTTCCTCGAAAAGTATGGGGCGACTATCAAGAAATATGGACATCAGATGCAATCACTAGACTACCATGTGATTGATAAAGTGTTGACTTATGATTCTGAAATTCCAGTTTACTTTATTCTTCCCTATAACAGTATCTTCCCAAGAACCAAGGCAACGGGTTACACTATGGAGTACTCGACTTTGGATGAATACTTTGTCAATAAACTCTGGACAACTGATCAGAGACTCTATGTTTGGACAGTAAATGGTTCGGAGGCATTTGATAAAGCCGTTCGTCTCGGTGCAGATGGCATGATTACTGATGATCTTGAAATGGTCCAGTCACAAGTCACAATGGCTCAAGACGATCCGGAATATACGGAATTACTCTTAAAGAAAGCAATGGAATTCTTTGATTTCTAAGAAAAAAAAGAGAAACAGATGTTTCTCTTTTTTTGTGGATTAGAAAGGCAATTTTCCAGCGAAAGCTCCTAGTTTCTTCTTAGTCGTTTCATCAATTTGTTCAAGAGCAGCATTAATTGCTTGCGCAGTCATGTCAGAAAGTGTTTCGAGATCTTCTGGATCTACAACTGCTGGGTTGAAGTCAATGCTGACAACTTTTTTGTCTCCGGTTAGGGTTGCTTGGACAAGGTCCTGAGCTGATTTTCCAACAAATTCCATTGCAGCGAGTTCTGCTTGGCTTTGTTCCATTTGTTTTTGAAGTTTTTGTGCTTGGCGCATCATGTTTTGCATGTTCATCATGGCGGTTTACAGTTTCCTTTTTTCTATTTTTTTCTTTTTTATTTTATCAATTTTAGGTTCAAAAGTCTATTATTTGTTTAATTCATGAGATATATGAACTTTTATAATGAGTCTCTCAAAAAACTTTTAAGAAATTTACTATGTACACCTAGTATTCTTTGCTAAACAAATAATTTCATTTAAGTTTTCTTTAAGGTTTCTATTATATTCTAAAGAACTCTATATTAACCGAACGTTGATAGGAGAATATAGAGGATAACCTAATTTTATTTCTTAATTTGTTATGGTCTTTCCGGATTTAGCAACACATTGTTCACTTTTTATCTTAAATAGTGTGTTGATTAGACTAAATGACACTCTGTCTTTTCTTCATGATGGAGGCAGATTGTGATATAATAGATAGTAATGAGTTTTTTAGAATAAACTAAAGGAGAATATAAATGATCTATGCAGGAATCCTAGCCGGAGGAACTGGCACACGCATGGGAATCAGTAATTTACCAAAACAATTCTTGGAGCTAGGTGATCGTCCTATTTTGATTCACACAATTGAAAAATTCGTTTTAGAACCAAGTATTGAAAAAATTGTGGTTGGAGTTCATGGAGATTGGGTCTCTCATGCTGAGGACTTAGTTGAAAAGTATCTTTCTCTCCACAAGGATCGCATCATCATCACCAAGGGGGGTGCTGATCGCAATACCAGTATCGAGAAGATTATAGAAGCCATTGATGCCTATCGTCCAATCACTCCAGAAGATATTGTGATTACCCACGACTCTGTTCGCCCCTTTATCACACTTCGCATGATTCAGGACAATATCAAACTCGCCCGAAATCATGATGCGGTTGATACAGTAGTAGAAGCGGTTGACACCATTGTTGAAAGTACCAATGGTCAGTTTATCACGGATGTTCCAAATCGTGCTCACCTCTATCAAGGTCAAACACCTCAAACCTTCCGATGCAAGGATTTCATGGACTTGTATGGATCCCTATCTGATAAAGAAAAGGAAATCCTAACGGATGCATGTAAGATTTTTGTTATCAAAGGGAAGGATGTTGCTCTAGCTAAAGGGGAATATTCAAACCTTAAAATCACGACTGTGACAGACTTGAAAATCGCGAAAAGCATGATTGAGAAAGACTAAGGCTATGATTAATCAAATTTATCAACTGACCAAACCAAAGTTTATCAATGTAAAATACCAAGAAGAGGACATTGATCAGGAGAATCATATCCTGATTCGTCCAAATTATATGGCGGTTTGTCATGCGGATCAACGTTACTATCAAGGGAAACGTGATCCAAAGATATTGGCTAAAAAGCTTCCTATGGCTATGATTCACGAGTCTTGTGGAACTGTTATCTCAGATCCAACTGGTACTTATGAAGTCGGTCAAAAGGTAGTTATGATTCCAAATCAACCGCCTATGCAGAGTGACAAGGAGTTCTACGAGAACTACATGACAGGAACCTATTTCCTATCTAGTGGTTATGATGGTTTTATGAGAGAATTTGTCTCTCTTCCAAAAGATCGTGTTGTGTCTTATAATGACATTGAGGATACAGTTGCTGCCATTACCGAGTTTGTGAGTGTGGGTATGCATGCTATGGATCGTTTCTTAAATCTTGCCCACAGCAAACGGGAGCGTATCGCTGTTATCGGAGATGGTAGTTTGGCTTTTGTGGTTGCCAATATTATCAATTACACTCTACCAGAAGCTGAGATTATCGTGATTGGTCGGCATTGGGAAAAACTGGAGCTCTTCTCTTTTGCAAAAGAGTGCTACATTACTGATAATATTCCAGAAGATTTGACCTTTGATCATGGATTTGAGTGTTGCGGTGGTGATGGTACGGGACCAGCTATCAATGACTTGATTCGTTACATTCGACCTCAGGGAACGATTCTCATGATGGGAGTGAGCGAGTACAAGGTCAATATCAATACACGAGACTCTTTAGAAAAAGGTTTATTATTGGTCGGTTCGTCTCGATCAGGACGAATTGATTTTGAAAATGCAATACAGATGATGGAAGTTAAAAAGTTTGCGAATCGTCTGAAAAATATCCTTTACGTCGAAGAACCGGTGAGAGAAATCAAGGACATTCATCGTGTCTTTGCTACAGACCTAAATACTGCTTTCAAAACAGTGTTTAAGTGGGAAGTGTAAGAGATGGAGGCTAATTGTGGAGAAAATCATCAAAGAAAAAATTTCTTCTTTACTATCTGAAGAAGAGGAAGTCCTCAGTGTTGAACAATTGGGAGGCATGACCAACCAAAACTATTTGGTCAAGACAACCAATAAGCAGTATATCGTTAAATTTTTCGGAAAAGGGACAGAAAAGCTTATCAATCGTCAAGATGAAAAATACAATCTTGAATTGTTGAAAGATTTGAATCTTGATGTTAAGAATTATCTTTTTGATATTGAGTCAGGAATCAAGGTAAATGAGTACATTGATTCTGCAACAACGCTTGATTCCACTTCGATTAAGACCAAGTTTGAAAAGATTGCCCCAATGCTACAGACCATTCATGCATCAGGCAAAGAACTAAGAGGGGAATTTGCACCTTTTGAAGAAATCAAAAAATACGAAGCCCTGATTGAGGGAAATATCCCATACGCTAACTATGATGCTGTGAGAAAAGAAGTATTCTCACTAGAGAAAAGATTGGCTGATTTGGGTGTTGACAGAAAGTCTTGTCATATCGATTTGGTTCCAGAAAACTTTATCGAGTCACCTAAAGGTCGTTTGTACTTGATTGACTGGGAATACTCTTCCATGAATGATCCAATGTGGGATTTGGCAGCTCTCTTTTTGGAGTCTGACTTTACAAATCAGGAAGAAGAAGATTTTCTTGCTTATTATGAGAGTGATAAAACTCCAGTATCTCGTGAAAAGATTCGAATCTATAAAATTTTACAAGATACCATCTGGAGTTTGTGGACAGTGTACAAAGAAGCTCAAGGAGCTGACTTTGGAGATTATGGTGTGAGTCGTTACCAAAGAGCTGTTGACGGTTTGACTTATTATGGAGGTTAGGATGAAGAATAAAAATGGTGTTTCTTTCGGCCTGCTCTCAGGTATCTTCTGGGGGCTCGGTCTGACAATCAGTGCTTATATCTTTTCAATTTTTACCAATCTTTCGCCTTTTGTGGTGGCAGCGGCACATGACTTTTTGAGTATCTTTATTTTATTAGCTTTTCTCTTGATTAGAGAAGGGAAAGTTCGCTTATCAATCTTTCTAAATATTCGAAATGTCAGTGTTATTGTCGGAGCCTTGCTAGCTGGACCTATAGGAATGCAGGCCAATCTTTATGCAGTTAAGTATATCGGTAGTTCACTTGCATCTTCAGTATCAGCTATCTATCCAGCAGTTTCAGTTTTACTAGCCTTCTTCATTTTGAAACACAAGGTTTCAAAGAATACAGTATTCGGTGTTTTCTTGATTATTGCAGCGATCATTGCTCAAACCTACAAGGTTGAACAAGTTAACTCGTTTTACATTGGGATTCTTTGTGCCCTTATCTGTGCCATTGCCTGGGGGAGTGAAAGTGTTCTCAGCTCCTATGCTATGGAAAGTGATTTAAGTGAAATTGAAGCCTTGTTAATCCGACAAGTAACCTCATTCTTGTCCTATCTTGTGATTGTGCTCTTTTCTCACCATTCATTTGCAGAAGTGGCAGATGGGCAATTATTCGGCCTCTTGCTTGTCTTTGCGGCCTTTGATATGATTTCCTACTTAGCTTATTATATCGCGATTAATCGTTTGCAACCTGCGAAAGCAACAGGTTTGAATGTGAGCTATGTAGTCTGGACTGTCTTATTTGCAGTTATTTTCTTGGGTGCACCGCTAGATATGCTGACAATCATCACTTCACTTATTGTTATGGCTGGTGTTTATATTATTATTAAAGAATAAAGGAGATTCGTGTGAAAGCGATTATTTTAGCAGCGGGCTTAGGAACTCGTCTGCGTCCTATGACTGAAAATACCCCAAAAGCTTTGGTTAAGGTTAATCAAAAACCCTTGGTAGAATACCAAATCGAGTTTTTGAAAGAGAGAGGAATTGATGAGATTATCATCGTTGTCGGTTACCTCAAAGAACAATTTGACTACCTAAAAGAAAAATATGGTGTTCGTTTAGTCTTTAACGACAAGTATGCTGATTACAATAACTTTTACTCACTTTATCTAGTAAAAGAAGACTTAGCTAACAGCTATGTCATCGATGCAGATAACTATCTTTTCAAAAATATGTTTCGAAACGATCTTAAACGTTCTACCTATTTTAGCGTTTATCGTGAAGACTGTACCAACGAGTGGTTCTTAGTTTATGGTGATGACTACAAGGTTCAAGACATTATTGTTGACAGCAAGGCTGGTCGCATTCTGAGCGGAGTATCATTCTGGGATGCACCAACTGCTGAGAAGATTGTTGGCTTTATTGACAAAGCATACGAAAGTGGTGAATTTGTTGATCTCTACTGGGACAACATGGTTAAGGATAATATCAAAGAATTAGATGTCTATGTCGAAGAATTAGAAGGAAATAGCATCTATGAAATTGATAGTGTAAAAGATTACCATAAATTAGAAGAGATTTTATCTACTATTAAGTAAGGAAATAGAAGAAGGCTTGGGCCTTCTTTTTTTGTGTATTTTATAACAAGAATGTTTGATATTGATTGTATTCTTTAAATGAAACAAAAATTACAAAAAAATGAACAAAATAAAACAAAAATTATTGACAACGATTTCATATAGTGTTATAGTTATTACATAAAAGATAATTGAAAGAAGGGAAAATGTTATGGGATTAGATCAGTTCTTTGACAAAGACCTGGTGTTTTGCTTAGAAGCGGATAATCAAGAACAACTCTTTGATCAGGTAGCAAGCTTGTTGGAAGAACGAGAAATTGTAACTCCAACTTATCGTGAAGCCTTGATCACGCGTGAAAAGTCATTTCCAACTGGTTTAGATATGGAATTTCTAGGTAAGGACTTGCCAAATGTAGCGATTCCTCATACAGATATTGTTCATAATCTAGCTGAGAAAGTAGTGGTTGTTCGATTAGAAAAACCAGTAACTTTTCACAATATGATAGCTCCTGATAAGGAAGTAGAAGTATCCCTACTCTTCTTTATCATTAACAACTCAAGTTCAAGTCAAACAAATATTCTGGCTCAGTTGATGGACTTTTTCACAGGAAATGGACATCTGGAAGATCTATCAAAAATTTCCGAACCAGAAAAACTTTATGCTTATATTGCTGAAGCAACAGCTTAATCTTGTCTATTAAAATATAAAATCGGAGGAAATCCAAATGATTAAAATTCTTGCTGCCTGCGGTGCAGGTGTTAACTCAAGTCACCAAATTAAAAGTGCTCTAGAAGAAGAACTTTCAAACCGTGGTTATGATGTTCACTGTGATGCCGTCATGGTGAAAGACGTAAACGAAGACCTTATCAAGGGCTACGATATCTTTACACCAATCGCTGCAACTGACCTTGGTTTTGAACCTGGTATTCCAGTAATTGAAGCTGGACCAATCTTGTTCCGTATTCCAGCGATGAGCGCTCCAGTATTTGACAATATTGAAGCAGCTATCAAAGAACACGGACTAAGCTAATTTATTCTTTATCTTGTTAACATTCATATAACTAAAAAAACGGGAGGAACTATTATGGATGTCATTATCGAACTAGCCAATAAGATTTTCAAGCCAGTCTTGGAAATGGGTGGTCCTATCATCATGCTGATCATCTTGACAGTATTGGCTTTACTATTTGGAGTGAAATTCTCCAAAGCGCTTGAAGGTGGTATCAAACTTGCCATCGCCCTTACTGGTATCGGTGCTATCATCGGTATGCTCAACGGAGCTTTCTCAGCATCACTTGCAAAATTCGTTGAAAATACTGGTATTCAATTGAACATCACTGACGTTGGTTGGGCACCACTTGCAACCATCACTTGGGGATCTGCATGGACACTTTACTTCTTGCTTGTAATGTTGATTGTCAACATTGTGATGCTTGCAATGAAGAAAACAGATACACTTGACGTCGATATCTTCGATATCTGGCACTTGTCAATCACTGGTCTTTTGATCAAATGGTACGCAGACAACAATGGAGTTAGCCAAGGGGTTTCACTCTTCATCGCAACTGCAGCAGTTGTCCTTGTAGGTATTTTGAAAATCATCAACTCTGATTTGATGAAACCAACTTTCGACGACCTTCTTAATGCACCAAGTTCATCACCAATGACTTCAACTCACATGAACTACATGATGAACCCAGTTATCATGGTCTTGGATAAAATCTTTGATAAAGTATTGCCTGGTCTCGATAAATATGACTTTGACGCTGCAAAATTGAACAAAAAAATCGGTTTCTGGGGATCTAAATTCTTTATCGGTTTCATCCTTGGTATTGTTATTGGTTTGATGGGGACTCCACACCCAGTTGCTGGAGTAGAAGGAGCTGATAAATGGGAACTTGTTATTAAAGGTTGGTTGAGCCTTGGTTTGACTGCCGGTGTAGCTTTGGAACTCTTCTCACTTATCGGATCATGGTTCATCGCAGCCGTAGAACCACTCTCACAAGGTATTACAAACGTTGCTACTAAACGTCTTCAAGGACGTAAATTCAACATCGGTCTTGACTGGCCTTTCATCGCTGGTCGTGCTGAAATCTGGGCTTGTGCAAACGTACTTGCTCCAATCATGCTAGTAGAAGCTGTGCTTCTTTCTAATGTCGGTAATGGTATCTTGCCACTTGCAGGTATCATCGCTATGGGTGTAACTCCAGCTCTCTTGGTTGTTACACGTGGTAAATTGCTCCGTATGATTATCTTCGGAACACTCTTGTTGCCTCTCTTCCTTCTTTCTGGTACTCTTATCGCACCATTCGCAACAGAACTTGCTAAAGGTGTAGGTGCCTTCCCAGAAGGTGTGAACCAATCTCAATTGATTACTCACTCAACTCTTGAAGGACCAATTGAAAAACTATTTGGTTGGGCAATCGGTAATGCTACAACAGGTGATATCAAAGCAATCCTTGGTGCAGCAGTCTTCCTTGTATTCTATGTAGGTATCTTTGCTTGGTATAGAAAACAAATGATCAAACGTAACGAAGAATACGCAGCAAATGCTAAATAATTCGCTCCTATAAAATGTAAATTGTGAAAACTAGGTTGTTAATTTCCTACATTGGGAGTGGCAACCTAGTTTTTTATATAAAAATCTAAAAATAGTTGGAGAATACAATGGTAATTGAAGTAAAATCAGACCAGTTAACGGTCCAGTTTAAAACCTTAGGTGGCGCCTTGTCGTCGATCAAGGATCGAGAAGGCATTGAGTATTTGTGGCAAGGAGATGCCACTTACTGGAGTGGACAAGCGCCAGTTCTTTTTCCAATCTGTGGCTCTTTAAGAGAAGATACAGCCTTCTACAGTCACGAAGATGGAACGGAGACGAAAGGAAACATTCCTCGTCACGGTTTGGTCCGTAAAAAAGAATTTGACTTAGTTGATCAAACAGAAAACAGCGTAACCTTTGCTATCGAAGATGATGAGAATACTTATCAAAACTATCCTTATCACTTCCGCCTTGAAATCACTTATCTAGTGACCAGCAAGATTGTTCGTACTCAATACAAAATCTATAATAAAGAAACGAATAAAGTAATGCCATTCTTTATAGGAGGACATCCAGGATTTAATTGTCCTCTACTAGATGGCGAAACTTATGAAGATTACTATTTAGAGTTTGAGAAAGAAGAGACTTGCTCTGTTCCACGACCTTTCCCAGAAACAGGAATGTTAGACTTCCAAGATAGAAGTCCATGGTTGGATGGGCAAAAAGAATTAGACCTTAGCTATGATTTGTTTAGCACAGATGCAGTGACTTTGGATGAGTTACAATCCAGAACAATTGCCCTTCGTTCTCGTAAGCATGAGAAGGGATTAAAAGTACACTTCCAGGAGTTCTCAAATCTCATCATTTGGTCAACTTTGAATAAGGGACCTTTCATCGCTTTTGAACCCTGGTCAGGCTTATCAACTTCACTTGAAGAAGGAGATCATTTAGAAGATAAGAAGAATGTTCGTCTCTTGGAAGCTGGTCAAGTAGATCAGATTGACTTTGATATTGAAATATTTTAGATAAAAAACCACAAAAACAAACATTTACTGTTGACTTTTTCTATAAATAGGAGTATATTATGTTTGTAAACAACAAATGATGTTTGTAACAAACAAATAATCACTTGTTATATTCTCTGTCGCAGAGAAAGTTTCTTTCTAGGAACTTGATTTCCTGGACTTGGATAAGGTGATATTCATCTCATTCAATCCAATTTGTCAATAAACTGCTAGAAAGTCTTTTGTAGGTAAACTGCTAACTATAAAAGTCTTTACTAGCCTAGAAAAATAAAAAGGAGTATACAATATGTCTATTGTTATCGGTGCAGATGCTGCAGGTTTGAGATTGAAAGAAGTTGTGAAAGACTTCTTGGAAAAAGAAAACTTCCACGTTGTGGATGTTACAGCTGAAGGTCAAGACTTTGTTGATGTGACTCTTGCTGTTGCTGCAGAAGTAAACAAAGAAGAACAAAACCTTGGTATCGTGATTGATGCTTATGGGGCTGGTCCATTCATGGTCGCAACTAAAATCAAAGGAATGGTTGCTGCAGAAGTTTCAGATGAACGTTCAGCTTATATGACTCGTGGACACAACAACTCACGTATGATCACTATGGGTGCACAACTTGTTGGTGACGAATTGGCCAAAAACATTGCTAAAGGTTTTGTTAATGGTAAATACGACGGTGGACGTCACCAGATTCGTGTTGATATGTTGAACAAAATGTGCTAATTAGATTACAGTAAGAAAGGTAAGTTAAAATGAGAATTGCAATTGGATGTGACCACATCGTAACAGATGAAAAAATGGCGGTTTCAGAATTTTTGAAATCAAAAGGATATGAAGTCATCGACTTTGGTACCTATGACCACACACGTACTCACTACCCAATCTTTGGTAAAAAAGTGGGTGAAGCTGTAACTAGCGGTCAAGCTGATCTTGGGGTATGTATCTGTGGTACTGGTGTTGGTATCAACAACGCTGTCAACAAAGTTCCAGGAGTTCGTTCTGCCTTGGTTCGTGATATGACAACAGCTCTTTATGCAAAAGAACAATTGAACGCCAATGTTATTGGTTTTGGTGGTAAAATCACTGGTGAATTGCTCATGTGCGACATCATTGAAGCTTTCATCAATGCTGAATACAAACCATCAGAAGAAAACAAAAAATTGATTGCGAAAATTGAGCACGTTGAAACTCACAATGCTCATCAAGCAGATGCAAACTTCTTTACAGAATTCCTTGAAAAATGGGATCGCGGTGAATACCACGACTAAGAGGTGACGCATGATTTTAACAGTCACAATGAATCCATCCATTGACATTTCTTATCCTTTGGATGAATTAAAAATTGACACTGTCAACCGTGTGGTGGACGTGACCAAGACAGCTGGTGGTAAAGGTCTCAATGTTACACAAGTTCTTTCAGAATTTGGTGATTCTGTTGCTGCTACTGGTTTGGTCGGTGGTAAACTTGGTGAGTTTTTAGTAGAGCATATCGACGATAAAGTATCGAAACGTTTCTTCTCCATTCAAGGAGAGACTCGTAACTGTATCGCTATTCTCCATGGAGACAACCAAACAGAAGTTCTTGAAAAAGGTCCTGTAGTATTGGAACAGGAAGGTCAAGACTTTTTGGAACATTTCAAAAATCTCCTGGAGTCAGTTGAAGTAGTAGCTATCTCAGGTAGTCTGCCAGCAGGTCTTCCAGTTGACTACTATGCAAGCTTAGTAGAACTTGCTAATCGCGCAGGAAAACCAGTTGTTCTAGACTGCTCAGGTGCGGCTCTTCAGGCTGTCCTTGAATCACCACACAAACCAACAGTTATTAAACCAAATAACGAAGAATTGTCTCAGCTTCTAGGCAGAGAAGTTTCTGAGGAGTTGGATGAATTAAAAGAAGTTCTTCAAGAGCCTCTATTTGCAGGGGTTGAGTGGATAATCGTTTCACTTGGTGCAAATGGTGCTTTTGCAAAACATGGGGACACTTTCTACAAGGTAGATATTCCAAGAATTCAGGTAGTGAACCCTGTTGGATCTGGAGATTCTACTGTGGCAGGTATTTCATCAGGACTTCTTCATGAGGAATCGGATGCAGAACTCCTCATCAAGGCCAATGTCCTTGGTATGCTCAATGCTCAAGAAAAAATGACAGGTCATGTCAATATGGCCAACTATCAGGATCTATATGATCAATTAATAGTAAAAGAGGTATAAAATGGCTTTAACAGAACAAAAACGTGCACGCTTAGAAAAACTTTCAGATGAAAATGGCATTATTTCAGCCCTTGCTTTTGACCAACGTGGTGCTTTGAAACGCCTCATGGCTCAATACCAAACAGAAGAGCCGACAGTGGCTCAAATGGAAGAACTTAAAGTATTGGTTGCAGATGAATTGACAAAATACGCATCCTCTATGCTTCTCGACCCTGAGTATGGTCTCCCAGCTACAAAAGCGCTTGCTCCAAATGCTGGTCTTCTCCTTGCTTATGAGAAAACTGGCTACGATACAACTAGCACTAAACGCTTGCCTGACTGCTTGGATGTTTGGTCTGCCAAACGCATCAAAGAACAAGGTGCAGACGCTGTTAAGTTCTTGCTTTACTATGACGTAGACAGCGCTGACGAACTCAACCAAGAAAAACAAGCCTATATCGAACGCATCGGTTCAGAGTGTGTGGCGGAAGACATTCCATTCTTCCTTGAAATCTTGGCTTACGATGAAAAAATCGCTGACGCAGGTTCTGCAGAATACGCCAAAGTAAAACCACACAAGGTTATCGGTGCTATGAAAGTCTTCTCAGACCCACGCTTTAACATCGATGTTTTGAAAGTGGAAGTTCCAGTCAACGTCAAATACGTTGAAGGCTTTGGCGATGGTGAAATCGTGCATACTCGTGAAGAAGCGGCAGCTTTCTTCAAAGCGCAAGACGAAGCAACTAACTTGCCATATATCTACTTGAGTGCAGGTGTATCAGCTAAACTCTTCCAAGAAACCCTTGTCTTTGCTCACGAATCAGGCGCAAACTTCAACGGCGTTCTTTGTGGCCGTGCAACCTGGGCTGGATCAGTTGAAGCTTACATTAAAGATGGTGAAGCAGCAGCTCGTGAGTGGCTACGCACAACAGGTTTTGAGAACATTGACGAACTCAACAAGGTTCTTCAAACAACAGCGACTTCATGGACTGAACGTGTATAAGTTTTCCCCCCTAATCTTAGGAACATTGATCTAAATAAAAAATTTAAACAAAGTTGAATGTAAAGGTTTACAAAAAAACTTACTTGTGCTATACTTAAATCACAAGTTAATACAAGGTGAGTGTTACTAAGTAATATTAGGCATGATCACAGGTGGATTAGAAATCGATAGATTTTCTAGTTCATTTGTGGTCATTTTTTATACTCATATACCTTTAAGATATAAAAGGAGGTTGCCATGTATCGAATTCTAAACCCAATGAATCACAACGTCTCGCTTGTCAGAAATGACAAAGGAGAAGAAGTGATTGTGATTGGTAAGGGGATTGCATTTGGGAAAAAGAAGGGGGATTTGATTGCTGAAGAACAAGTTGAGAAAATCTTTCGGATGAAGACAGAAGAGTCCAGAGAGAACTTTATGGCTCTGCTCAAAGATGTTCCGCTTGATTTTATCACAGTGACCTACGAGATTATTGATAAGCTTTCTAAGAAATATCATTATCCGATTCAAGAGTATCTCTATGTGACCTTGACAGATCATATTTACTGTTCTTATCAAGCTCTAACACAAGGAAGGTACAAGGATAGCAATCTGCCAGATATTTCTGCCAAGTATCCTGTAGCTTTTCAAATCGCAAAGGAAGCCTTTGAAATCTATCGTCAGAAGTTGACAGATCATTTTCCTGAGGACGAAATTATTCGGATTGCTTATCATTTCATCAATGCCGAAGGTGAGAATGAAGTGGAAGTTGTGGAGTCGATAGATAAGAGGAAAGAAATTCTCAGGAATGTTGAAGAAGTGCTAAAGGGTTATGCAATTCAACGAACCAAAGAGAATAATCATTTCTATGATCGTTTTATGATTCATCTCAACTATTTCTTGGATTATTTAGACAGATCTAGAGATGATAATCAATCACTTCTGGATATGGAAGATCATATTAAACAATCCTATCCAAAAGCGTTCGAGATTGGTTCCAAGATCTATGATGTGATTACGCAACATACTGGTCTTGATTTGTATAAGAGTGAGCGAGTTTATCTAGTTCTACATATACAACGTTTACTGTCATAAGATTTATCAAACAATATATAAGGAGGACTCTATTATGAATAGAGAAGAAGTAACATTATTAGGTTTTGAGATTGTTGCCTATGCTGGCGATGCTCGTTCAAAACTATTGGAAGCCTTGAAAGCTGCTGAAGCTGGCGATTTTGCGAAAGCTGATACTCTCGTAGAGGAAGCTGGTGGTTGCATCGCTGAGGCACACCACGCGCAAACAAGTCTATTGACCAAGGAGGCAGCTGGTGAGGACTTAGCTTATAGTGTAACCATGATGCATGGTCAAGACCACTTGATGACAACTATCTTGTTAAAAGATTTGATGCACCATTTAATCGAACTCTATAAGAGAGGAGTTAAGTAATGAACAAACTAATTTCATTTATCGAGAAAGGGAAGCCTTTCTTTGAGAAACTATCTCGTAATATCTATCTTCGTGCTATTCGTGATGGTTTCATCGCTGGTATGCCCGTTATTCTCTTCTCAAGTATCTTTATCTTGATTGCTTTTGTACCAAACTCATGGGGCTTTAAATGGTCTGATGATGTTGTTAATCTCCTCATGAAACCTTATAGTTATTCAATGGGGATTCTAGCTCTCTTGGTAGCTGGTACAACAGCTAAGTCATTGACCGACTCAGTAAACCGTAGCATGGAGAAAACCAATCAAATCAACTATATGTCAACACTATTGGCAGCGATTGTTGGTTTGTTGATGTTAGCAGCTGACCCGATTGAAGGTGGCTTTGCGACAGGTTTCCTTGGGACAAAAGGCTTGCTTTCAGCCTTTCTTGCTGCCTTTGTAACCGTAGCAATCTATAAGGTTTGTGTTAAGAACAACGTCACTATTCGCATGCCTGACGAAGTTCCACCAAATATCTCACAAGTCTTTAAAGATGTGATTCCATTCACTCTATCAGTGGTTTCTCTTTATGCTCTTGATTTACTAGCTCGTCATTTTGTTGGAGCCAGTGTAGCAGAATCAATCGGTAAATTCTTTGCACCATTATTCTCTGCAGCTGATGGCTATCTTGGTATTACCATTATCTTTGGTGCCTTTGCCTTCTTCTGGTTTGTTGGTATCCACGGTCCTTCAATCGTCGAGCCAGCAATCGCAGCTATTACCTATGCAAATGCCGAAGTAAACTTGAACCTTCTCCAACAAGGTATGCACGCTGACAAGATTCTTACTTCTGGTACACAAATGTTTATCGTTACCATGGGTGGTACTGGTGCGACACTGGTTGTTCCATTCATGTTCATGTGGTTAACAAAATCAAAACGTAACCGTGCAATCGGACGTGCGTCTGTTGTTCCAACATTCTTTGGAGTAAACGAACCAATCCTGTTTGGTGCGCCACTTGTCTTGAACCCAATTTTCTTTATTCCATTTATCTTTGCTCCAATCGCAAACGTATGGATCTTTAAATTCTTTATTGAAACGCTTGGCATGAACTCATTTACTGCCAACCTTCCTTGGACAACACCAGGTCCGCTCGGTATTGTTCTCGGTACAAACTTCCAATTCTTGTCATTTGTACTTGCTGCTTTGTTAATTCTTGTTGACGTAGCTATTTACTATCCATTCCTCAAGGTTTATGATGAACAAATCCTTGAAGAAGAACGTTCTGGTAAAGCCAATGATGAATTAAAAGAAAAAGTAGCTGCAAACTTCAATACTGCTAAAGCAGATGCGATTCTTGAAAAAGCTGGTGTAGAAGCAGCGCAAAACACAATCACTGAAGAAACCAATGTTCTCGTTCTCTGTGCAGGCGGAGGTACAAGTGGTCTCCTTGCAAATGCTCTAAACAAAGCAGCTGCGGAGTACAAGGTTCCTGTTAAAGCAGCAGCTGGTGGCTATGGAGCTCACCGTGAAATGTTGCCTGAGTTTGATCTGGTTATCCTTGCTCCTCAAGTAGCTTCAAACTTTGAAGACATGAAGGCCGAAACCGACAAACTTGGTATCAAACTTGCCAAGACAGAAGGTGGCCAATACATTAAACTGACTCGTGACGGAAAAGGCGCTCTTGCCTTTGTTCAAGCGCAGTTCGAAGAATAAAATGTAAATAGCAAAGAAGTGAGATGGAAGAAGTCCTCCCAACTATACCCCCATCTCATTTCTATTTCTTGAAAGGTGAATCAAATGACAAAAACACTTCCAAAAGACTTTATTTTTGGCGGGGCAACAGCTGCCTATCAAGCAGAAGGTGCTACCAATACCGATGGTAAAGGACCAGTTGCCTGGGACAAATACCTCAAAGATAACTACTGGTACACTGCTGAACCAGCCAGTGATTTCTATCACAAATACCCAGTTGACCTCAAACTAGCAGAAGAGTATGGTGTCAATGGTATCCGTATTTCAATCGCTTGGTCACGTATCTTTCCAACTGGTTATGGGAAGGTTAATGACAAGGGGGTTGAGTTCTATCATAATCTATTTGCAGAGTGCCACAAACGTCATGTTGAGCCCTTTGTAACTCTTCATCACTTTGATACACCAGAAGCTCTACATTCAAATGGAGACTTCTTAAACCGTGAAAACATTGAACACTTTGTAGACTACGCAGCTTTCTGTTTTGAAGAATTCCCAGAAGTAAACTATTGGACAACCTTTAATGAAATTGGACCAATCGGTGATGGTCAATACTTGGTTGGTAAATTCCCTCCTGGTATTCAGTACGACCTTGCCAAAGTCTTCCAATCTCATCACAATATGATGGTGTCGCATGCGCGTGCAGTAAAACTTTTCAAGGATAAGGGATACAAGGGTGAAATTGGTGTGGTGCATGCCCTGCCTACTAAGTATCCTCTGGATCCAGATAATCCTGCAGATGTCCGTGCAGCTGAGTTAGAAGATATTATCCATAACAAGTTTATCCTAGACGCGACTTATCTAGGACGATATTCCGAAGAAACCATGGAAGGTGTCAACCATATCTTAGCAGTCAATGGTGGAAGTTTAGATCTGCGTGAAGAAGACTTCGCTGTGCTAGAAGCTGCAAAAGACCTGAATGACTTCCTTGGAATTAACTACTACATGAGTGATTGGATGCAAGCCTTTGATGGCGAAACAGAAATCATTCATAACGGTAAGGGTGAAAAAGGAAGCTCTAAGTATCAGATTAAGGGAGTTGGACGTCGAGTAGCGCCTGACTATGTCCCACGTACGGACTGGGATTGGATTATCTATCCTCAAGGTTTGTATGATCAAATCATGCGCGTGAAACAAGATTATCCAAATTACAAAAAAATCTACATCACAGAGAATGGTCTCGGATACAAAGATGAGTTTGTGGATGGAACAGTCTACGATGATGGACGGATTGATTATGTTAAGAAACATGTGGAAGTGATTGCAGATGCAATCTCTGATGGAGCCAATGTCAAAGGCTACTTTATCTGGTCGCTGATGGATGTCTTTTCTTGGTCAAATGGTTATGAAAAGCGTTACGGCCTCTTCTATGTTGATTTTGAAACCCAGGAGCGCTATCCAAAGAAATCAGCTCACTGGTACAAGAAACTAGCTGAGATACAACTTATTGAATAAAATTCAACAAAAATTCCCCGCCAAAAGGCAGGGGAATTTTTATGGTTTTGATAAAAGAATGGTTGTTTGTTTCGACAGGTCTTCAAATGTCTCCTGACTCAGTTTGGAATCTGAAACGATGGTATCAATTTCTGAGATATTGTAGAAATTGTAAAAATCAAACTTATTAAACTTACTGTGGTCTGCCAGTAAGTATTTTTTATTGGCATTGTTCAAGGCGATTCGTTGTACCTCGCCCTCTTCTTCACTGAAAGTAGCAATTGCCTTATCCTTAATACCATTACAGCTTACAAAAGCTTTAGAAAACTGAAGATTGGTCAAATCCTGTAAGGTAAGTGTTCCTACAAAAGCACCAGTGATAGAGCGATAATTTCCACCAATCAAGATCAAATCTGTTAGTTTTCGTTCGTTTAGGATGAGAAAGACTGGAAGACTGTTTGTTACAACACGAATATTATCAATTGGGAGCTCACGAGCAAAACATTCTAAGGTTGTTCCTGGACCAATAAAAATGGTTTCACCTTCGTCAATCAAATGACCTGCAAAACGGCTAATTTCTTGTTTTTCAGCAATCTGCAAGCCTTGTTTTTCGACGTTTGAGCGTTCGTTGTTTAAGAGAGAACCTGTACGAAGTTTTTCAGCACCACCATGCACTCGAACCAGCAAATCCTTGTCTGCTAGTTCTTGTAAATAGCGACGAGCTGTCATATCTGACACATCAAGACTCTCCATAATCTCTTTTACAGTAATAGTGCCTTTTGTGTTTACTGCTTCTAGAATACTATCTAGTTTTTCTTGCTTTAGCATCCTTATCACCTCGATTTCTACTATTATTATCTTACCATAAAACGCTCAATCAATCAAATAGAAAAAAAACAAAATAAAACAAAAACAAAAATATCATGGTTGTTTTAAACAAACCATGATATTTTGAATGTTTGGTCAAATTAGTCTAAACCGTAGTTGTAATCCTCGTCTTGCATGGCTTCAACTTCACCAAGGAGGTAACCATTTCCGACTTGAGAGAAGAAGTCGTGGTTAGAAGTTCCTGTTGAAATTCCGTTCATAACGATTGGATTGACATCATCTGCTGAATCTGGGAAGAGTGGATCTTGTCCTAGGTTCATAAGAGCTTTATTGGCATTGTAACGAAGGAAGGTTTTAACTTCCTCAGTCCAGCCAACACCGTCATAGAGGCTTTCTGTATAGCCCTCTTCGTTCTCGTAGAGAGTGTAGAGCAGGTCGTACATCCATTCTTTAAGTTTTTCTTGCTCTTCTTCAGGTAATTCATTGAAACCAAGTTGGAATTTGTAACCAATATAAGTTCCGTGAACAGACTCATCACGAATGATCAGTTTGATGATTTCCGCAACGTTGGCCAGTTTGTTGTTACCGAGATAGTAAAGCGGTGTAAAGAAACCAGAGTAGAAGAGGAAAGTTTCAAGGAAAACACTGGCAACTTTCTTTTCTAGTGGGCTACCATTGAGGTAGATTTCATTGATAATTTCCGCTTTTCTTTGTAGGTAGGGGTTAGTGTTGGTCCATTCAAAGATTTCTTCGATTTCGGCCTTGGTGTTCAAGGTCGAAAAGATAGAAGAGTAAGATTTTGCGTGGACAGATTCCATAAACTGGATGTTGTTGAAAACAGCTTCCTCATGTGGTGTACGGATGTCTGCGCGAAGTGCTTGAACTCCTGTTTCAGATTGCATGGTATCCAAAAGGGTCAAACCACCAAAGACTTTTCCAACCAAGTCTTTTTCTTTGTTTGATAGTTTTCTCCAGTCGTCTAGGTCATTTGACAAGGGGATACGCGTATCGAGCCAGAATTGCTCTGTCAGCTTTTCCCAAGTTGATTTGTCGATGACATCTTCGATGGCATTCCAGTTAATGGCTTTGTAGTAAGTTTCCATTTGAAATCTCTTTCTGTGTTTAATATTGCGAGCTCACAATTATTTCTATTTTATCATAATTCTAGAGGAGTATCGCACAAAAAGTCGGAAGCCCGACTTTTTGTTATTTCATAGTATAGATGCTTATTCCAGTCTAACACGGTGATTGAATCACTAATCTGAGAAAATGTAGTTTCCTCAAGCAAAAATTAAATCACACAGCTTTCACATTGGTTAGCACCGACTTCTCCACCATCGTCTGTAAAGGTACGGACGTAGTAGATAGACTTGATACCCTTGTTAAAGGCATAGTTACGAAGGATAGATAGGTCACGTGTCGTTTGTTTGTTTTCTTTCTTCCATTCGTAAAGACCTTTTGGAATGTCGCTACGCATGAAGAGAGTGAGTGAAAGTCCTTGATCCACGTGTTCAGTTGCGGCAGCGTAAACATCAATCACCTTACGCATATCCATGTCATAAGCAGAAGTGTAGTAAGGAATGGTATCTGTAGACAAACCTGCAACTGGATAGTAGATTTTACCGATTTTCTTCTCTTGGCGTTCTTCAATGCGTTGCGTAATCGGGTGGATAGATGCAGAAACATCGTTGATGTAACTGATAGAACCATTTGGAGCTACAGCAAGGCGGTTTTGGTGATAAAGACCATCTGCTTGAACCTTTTCGCGAAGTTCAGCCCAGTCAGCAGCACTTGGAATAAAGACATCTTTGAAGAGTTCTTTAACACGGTCTGATTTTGGAACAAATTCGCCTGTCACGTACTTGTCGAAGTAGCTTCCGTTAGCATAGTCTGATTTTTCAAAGTTGTGGAAGGTGATACCACGTTCACGCGCTATGTTATTAGATTCTACCAAGGTCCAGTAGTTCATAAGCATAAAGTAGATGCTTGTAAATTCAATTGACTCATGTGATCCGTACTCAATCAGTTGTTGGGCAAGGTAGCTATGAAGCCCCATGGCACCAAGGCCAAAGGTGTGAGCTAAACTGTTTCCGTGGTCGATAGTAGGGACAGCTACGATGTGTGAACTATCTGTAACGAAAGTCAAAGCACGAACCATCGCACGGATAGAACGACCAAAGTCAGGTGAAGTCATCATGTTGACCACGTTGGTTGAACCAAGGTTACATGAAACGTCTGTTCCCATTTGAAGGAATTCTTGAGCATCGTTGATCAAGCTTGGTTCTTGAACTTGAAGAATCTCAGAACACAAGTTACTCATGATAATCTTACCATCTACTGGATTCGCACGGTTGGCTGTATCAATGTTGACGACATAAGGGTAACCAGATTCTTGTTGCAATTTAGAAATTTCAGTTTCCAAATCACGAGCTTTGATTTTTGTCTTGCGGATGTTTGGATTTGCGACCAATTCATCATATTTTTCAGTGATGTCGATGTAGTTGAATGGCACACCGTACTCAAGCTCTACAGAGTAAGGGCTAAAGAGATACATTTCTTCATTTTTACGAGCTAATTCGTAGAATTTATCGGGCACCACAACTCCAAGTGAGAGGGTCTTAACACGAACCTTTTCATCGGCATTTTCTTTCTTAGTTGAAAGGAAGGCGATGATATCTGGGTGAAAGACATTGAGGTAGACAACCCCAGCACCTTGACGCTGACCCAATTGGTTAGAGTAGGAGAAACTGTCTTCGAAGAGTTTCATAACTGGAACGACACCAGAAGCTGCTCCTTCATAACCTTTGATAGGTGCGCCAGCTTCACGAAGGTTGCTTAGAGTAATACCTACACCACCACCGATACGTGAAAGTTGAAGAGCTGAGTTGATAGAACGTCCGATAGAGTTCATGTCATCAGTTACTTGAATCAAGAAACAAGATACCAACTCCCCACGACGAGCACGACCTGCGTTCAAAAAGGAAGGAGTAGCAGGTTGGTAGCGTTGGTGGATGATTTCATTGGCAATATCAGTCGCAATTGCTTCGTCCCCGTCAGCAAAATAAAGTGCATTAAAGAAGACGCGGTCTTCCATACTTTCAAGGTAATATTCACCGTCATTAGTCTTCAAGGCATACTGGTTGTAAAACTTATAGGCAGCCATGAATGATTTGAATTGGAAGTTTTGGTCTTTGATAAATTGATGCAATTCTTCCAAAAACTCTGGACGGTATTTCTTGATAAATGCTGTTTCAATGTAGTTGTGTTCAATGAGGTAGTTGATTTTATCAGTGATTGAATCAAAAACCATAGTGTTTGGAACTACATTTTCTTTAAAGAAAGCATCCAAGGCTTCTTTATCTTTATGAAGCATGATTTGTCCATTAACAGGACGGTTGATTTCGTTATTGAGACGGAAGTAGGTCACGTCCTCAAGATGTTTTAATCCCATAAAATTTCCTTTATCTAATTACAAAAGAAAGGCCTCTAAGTTAGCCCTAGAAGCAATCTCTTCTGGATGATGTACTAAGATTATGCTAATTGTTTCAGTTTTCCTGGTTGGAAGCCTGAAAAGACTTCAGTTGGTGTTTGGATAACAGGAGCCGCGCTGAAACCGAGCTCTTTAACTTGATCGATGTACTCTGGTTGCTCGTCGAGATTGATCTCACGATAAGCGACATTGTTGCTGTCCAAGAAACGCTTGGTCATCTTACATTGGACACAGTTGTTTTTAGAATAAACGGTTACCATTTTCGTAACTCCTCTTTCAAAATAGATTACTTTCTTAGTATATCAGAAAAAAAAACTTTGTCAAACTTTTTAAACTAAATCTTGTGCTAAAAAGTTACAGTTTCAAAAACAAAGCACAAGATATAGTGTTTTTGGAAACATAAATTTTGATTTCCGTTGAACTGTCAAAGTTTCTCAAAATAAAAAAACTACATACTGTATATTGGTAAGATAAATAGAAGATTTTCAGCAAGTTATCAGAAAGGAAAACGAAGAAAATAGCAAAAATCGTAAGAACAGGAATAAGTCTAGCTGAGACAATGCTTTAATAAAACAGAAACTGTGATATTTACGAAAAAAAGAAATTTTCCACACAAGATGTCCCAATATTTTGTATTAGAATATCTAAAATATAACAAAAGTGGAAATGACAGATTATGCTGTATTCATAAAAATGGATCATTGGTTAATTTTATATAGGATACTTATGAGTTTCGTATCCTTTTATAAGGAGTATATAAATACAATGTTTGAGGAAGTTCATTTTATGTGATATACTACATGTGATTATAAGATTAAAAAATGGATATCTGGATGCTTTTGTTTGATAGAGAATGTTATCAGATTATAATTAGATTAAATAAATGAAAGAACACAGAATTAGGAGGCGCGTGGTGAAAGAAAATGATGTTATTTTAAAACGGCAATCAACTCAAATATTTTTTAAGAATGGTGATACGGATTTTTTCTTTAATTGGTTGTTAGGAATCGGTGAAATTTTTGGTTTCTCTCATGGAGAGCTTTATTATCTTGCTCAAAGATTGGGGAACTCACCAAAGCCTGATGACTGGAAAAATGTATTTTTATCGCATGTAAACTACCTTGAACAAGAAGCAAGTAATTCAGGATTGAGTGAACAAACAAAGGCGCAGTATTATCTTGCACAGACCTACTCACTTCGCTCGGCAATTCAGTTTACCGATCCATTTTCTGACGAGTATTTACCGACCGTTCGTCAAATGGAGAAGGTGTTTTCTAGTGCAATTCATTCACTAGGTGTACCGATTGAAAAACTAACTATTCCCTATCAGGGTTCTTACTTGCCTGGGTATTATCTTCATAGCGGCGATAATTGTCCAACGCTAATCATGATTGGTGGAGGTGATACTTATCGCGAAGATTTATTTTACTTTGCAGGATATCCTGGCTGGATACGAAATTATAATGTTTTAATGGTTGACCTTCCTGGTCAAGGGAGCAATCCTAGTAGAGGGCTGGTCTTTGATGTGGATGCTTCTATTCCAATTTCATTATGCATAGACTGGTTGGAAAATAGAAATCCTAAACTAAATTATTTAGCTATTTATGGTGTCAGCGGAGGGGGATATTTTACCGCACAAGCTGTCGAAAAGGATCCAAGAATTCATGCTTGGATTGCTAGTACCCCTATTTACGACGTTGCAGAACTTTTCAGAAAAGAATTTGGATCAAGTTTGAAAGCACCTAGTTGGTTAATAAATGCCATTTTAAAATTAGCTGGAAATTTGAATGAATCAGCAAATTTAAATCTTAAAAAGTATGCATGGCAGTTTGGTACTTCTGATTTTAAGAGTGCTATTGATGATGTATTTAACCATGCAAAGATTGTGGATTATCAAAAAATTCAATGCCCATGCCTGTTTATTATGGGAAAGGGTGAGGGTGCTGAACTGCAGCATCAAACTAAGGTAATTTATGAAGCACTTAAATCTAAAAATCAACAAACTAAACTTCAAGTATTTGAGGCGGAAAGTGGTGCGGACGCTCATTGCCAAGTCAATAATCTAAGACTCGCCCATAATGTCGTTTTTGATTGGTTGGATACTTTATTTGAATGGAATCAATCAAAGTTTTAGTTCTACTTATACCACTTAGATATATCTACCTTTTTACTGTTAGGGGCTACAAACTTATTTTACTTTAAGTAGCAAATTGGATAAATTCTCTACTGTTGATGGTAAGAGTAGGTTTTAGAATTTCAGTATTTAGTATTTGATGAAGTCTTTTCAAATAATAGATTTACTGAGTTATATTAATTATAGTTAAATAGTATTATTTCATTATTTACTAGGATTGTCCTCTGATTGGTATTAAGGGAAAATAGCTTTGAAAATTGGAATTTTGAAGGTAATATTCTTTTAATAATTAGTGCCTAAATTTCCCATAGTACCTGTATGATAGAAAAAGAAGCAATTTCATTTTCAGTAAAAGTCCATAAAATACTTGAAAAATTATCTAGAAGGTGATATAATACAGTCTTGTAAGGGTTATCACATATAATCCAAATAAGAAACAATTAAAGGAGAGTCAAACTATGGCTTCTAAAGATTTCCACGTAGTGGCAGAAACAGGTATTCATGCACGTCCAGCAACATTGTTGGTTCAAACAGCTAGCAAATTTGCTTCAGATATCACTCTTGAGTACAAAGGTAAATCAGTAAACCTTAAATCAATCATGGGTGTTATGAGTCTTGGTGTTGGCCAAGGTGCTGACGTTACAATTTCAGCTGAAGGTGCAGATGCTGACGATGCAATCGCTGCAATCACTGAAACTATGGAAAAAGAAGGATTGGCATAAGGAAAATGACAGAAATGCTTAAAGGAATCGCAGCATCTGACGGTGTTGCAGTTGCAAAAGCATATCTACTCGTTCAACCGGATTTGTCATTTGAGACTGTTACAGTCGAAGATACAAACGCAGAAGAAGCTCGCCTTGATGCCGCTCTACAGGCATCACAAGACGAGCTTTCTGTTATTCGTGAGAAAGCAGTAGGTACGCTCGGTGAAGAAGCAGCTCAAGTTTTTGACGCTCACTTAATGGTTCTTGCTGACCCAGAAATGATCAGCCAAATCAAGGAAACAATCCGCGCGAAGAAAGTGAATGCAGAAGCAGGTCTTAAAGAAGTTACAGACATGTTTATCACTATCTTTGAAGGCATGGAAGACAACCCGTACATGCAAGAACGTGCAGCGGATATCCGCGACGTGACAAAACGTGTATTGGCTAACCTCCTTGGTAAAAAATTGCCAAACCCAGCTTCTATCAACGAAGAAGTGATTGTGATTGCGCATGACTTGACTCCTTCAGATACAGCTCAATTGGACAAAAACTTTGTAAAAGCTTTTGTAACCAATATTGGTGGACGTACAAGCCACTCAGCTATCATGGCGCGTACGCTTGAAATTGCAGCAGTATTGGGTACAAACAATATCACTGAAATCGTTAAAGATGGTGACATTCTTGCCGTTAACGGTATCACAGGTGAAGTGATTATCAACCCAACTGATGAGCAAGCGGCTGAATTCAAGGCTGCTGGTGAAGCTTATGCGAAACAAAAAGCTGAATGGGCTCTCTTGAAAGATGCACAAACAGTAACTGCTGATGGCAAACACTTTGAATTGGCTGCCAACATCGGTACTCCAAAGGACGTTGAAGGTGTCAATGACAACGGTGCTGAAGCTGTTGGTCTTTACCGTACAGAGTTCTTGTACATGGATTCTCAAGACTTCCCAACAGAAGACGAGCAGTACGAAGCTTACAAGGCTGTACTTGAAGGAATGAACGGTAAACCTGTTGTCGTTCGTACAATGGATATCGGTGGAGATAAGGAACTTCCATACTTCGATATGCCTCACGAAATGAACCCATTCCTTGGATTCCGTGCCCTTCGTATCTCTATCTCTGAGACTGGAGATGCTATGTTCCGCACACAAATCCGTGCCCTTCTTCGTGCGTCTGTTCACGGTCAATTGCGTATCATGTTCCCAATGGTTGCGCTCTTGAAAGAATTCCGTGCAGCGAAAGCAGTCTTTGACGAAGAAAAAGCGAACCTTCTTGCTGAAGGTGTTGCAGTTGCGGATAATATTCAAGTTGGTATCATGATCGAAATCCCAGCAGCAGCAATGCTTGCAGACCAATTTGCCAAAGAAGTTGACTTCTTCTCAATTGGTACAAACGACTTGATCCAATACACAATGGCAGCAGACCGTATGAACGAACAAGTTTCATACCTTTACCAACCATACAACCCATCAATCCTTCGTTTGATTAACAACGTTATCAAAGCAGCTCACGCTGAAGGTAAATGGGCAGGTATGTGTGGTGAGATGGCTGGTGACCAACAAGCTGTTCCACTTCTTGTCGGAATGGGCTTGGATGAGTTCTCTATGTCTGCAACATCTGTACTTCGTACGCGTAGCTTGATGAAGAAACTCGACACAGCTAAGATGGAAGAGTACGCAAACCGTGCCCTTACAGAATGCTCAACAATGGAAGAAGTTCTTGAACTTCAAAAAGAATACGTTAATTTTGATTAATCGAAAAGTCCTTGCAACTCAGTTGCAGGGATTTTTTAAATAATTTTCAAGAAAATCTTTTTTATATAAAGTCCATTCTAGAGAAAGTAGCGGTGAAGAATAAAAAAATACTTAACTGGTTCATAAAGTTCTTGACAAGTTGAAAATTTAGGAGTAAACTATTAACCAGTTAAGTAATAGAGAGGAGTTTCTGCAATTTAGAAATGAATTGCAACTAGAAATATCAAAAAAGAAAGTGAGTTTCGATGAAAATTAATAAAAAATACCTTGCTGGTTCTGCGGCAGCTTTAATTTTAAGTGTTTGCTCTTACGAGTTGGGACTGTATCAAGCCAGAACGGTCAAGGAAAATAATCGTGTTTCCTATATAGATGGAAAACAAGCGGCGCAAAAAACGGAGAATCTGACTCCTGATGAGGTTAGCAAGAAAGAAGGCATCAATGCGGAGCAAATCGTCATCAAGATAACAGACCAGGGCTATGTCACTTCACATGGCGACCACTATCATTATTACAATGGTAAGGTTCCTTATGATGCTATCATCAGTGAAGAACTGCTGATGAAAGATCCGAATTATCAGTTGAAGGATTCAGACATTGTCAATGAAATCAAGGGTGGTTATGTTATCAAGGTAGATGGAAAATACTATGTTTACCTTAAGGACGCATCCCATGCGGATAATGTCCGTACAAAAGAAGAAATCAATCGGCAAAAACAAGAACATAGTCAGCATCGTGAAGGAGGGACTTCAGCAAATGATGGCGCGGTAGCCTTGGCACGTTCACAAGGACGTTATACCACAGATGATGGATATATCTTTAATGCATCCGATATCATTGAAGATACTGGTGATGCCTATATCGTTCCTCACGGCGACCATTACCATTACATTCCTAAGAGCGAGTTATCAGCCAGCGAATTGGCTGCTGCAGAAGCCTTTCTATCTGGTAGAAGTGGCCAATCAAAGGCGCCTACTTATCGCCGTACCAATAACAACAGTGCTAGCAGCGATGTAGATAGATGGAGCCCATCCTATAATAACCAAGGCAGTGGCTATACGAACACGAACACATCTAACAACAGTAGTGACGATAGTCAAGCAAGTCAAAGTGATGAGGATATTGATAGCCTTCTGAAACAACTTTACGCCTTGCCGCTCAGCCAACGACACGTAGAATCTGATGGCCTTGTCTTCGACCCAGCACAGATTACAAGTCGAACAGCTAGAGGAGTTGCTGTGCCTCATGGGAACCATTACCATTTCATCCCTTATACACAGATGTCTGAATTGGAAGAACGAATCGCTCGTATTATTCCTCTACAGTACAGTTCGAGCCATAGGGTGCCGGATTCAAGACCAGAACAACCAAGTCCACAACCGACTCCGGAACCTAGTCCAAGCCCACAACCTGCACCAACTCCTCAACCAACTCCAAGCAATCCAATTGATGAAAAATTGGTTAAACAGGTGATTCGAAAAGTAGCTGATGGCTATGTATTTGAGGAGAATGGAATCTCTCGTTATATTCCTGCCAAGGAACTTTCAGCAGAAACTGCAGCAGCCATTGATAGTAAACTAGCCAAGCAAGAAAGCTTGTCTCATAAACTCGGAGCTAAGAAAACCAATCTCCCATCTGATGATCGAGGATTTTACAATAAGGCTTATGATTTACTAGCAAGAATTCATCAGGACTTACTTGATAATAAAGGTCGTAAAGTTGATTTTGACGCTTTGGATAAACTCTTGGAACGACTCAATGATGCTTCAAGTGATAAAGTCAAGTTGGTGGATGATATTTTGGCCTATCTAGCACCGATTCGTCATCCAGAACGTTTAGGAAAACCAAATGCGCAAATAGCTTACACAGATGATGAGATTCAAGTAGCCAAGTTGGCAGGCAAGTATACAACAGAAGATGGCTATATCTTTGATCCTCGTGATATCACCAGTGATGAGGGGGATGCCTATGTAACTCCACATATGACCCATAGCCATTGGATTAAAAAAGATAGTTTGTCTGAAGCCGAAAGAGCGGCAGCCCAGGCTTATGCTAAAGAGAAAGGTTTGACTCCTCCTTCAACAGACCATCAGAATCCAGGAAATACGGAGGCTAAAGGAGCAGAAGCTATCTACAACCGCGTGAAAGCAGCTAAAAAGGTGCCGCTTGATCGTATGCCTTACAATCTCCAACATACCGTGGAAGTTAAAAACGGTAGTTTAATCATTCCTCATTATGATCATTACCATAACATCAAATTTGAGTGGTTTGACGAAGGACTTTATGAGGCACCTAAGGGGTATACTCTTGAGGATCTCTTTGCGACTGTCAAGTACTATGTCGAACATCCAAACGAACGTCCGCATTCAGATAGTGGTTGGGGGAATGCAAGTGACCATGTTCAAAGAAACCAAAATGGTCAAGCTGATAACAATCAAGCGGAAAAACCATCAGAGGAGAAACCTCGGACAGACAAACCTGAGGAAGAAAAGCCACGCGAAGAGAAGCCTCAAAGTGAGAAACCAGAATCTCCAAAACCAACTGAGGAGCCGGAAGAAGAATCACCAGAGGAACCAGAAGAACCTCAGGTCGAGACTGAAAAGGTTGAAGCGAAGTTTAAAGAGGCTGAAGAGTTACTTGCAAAGATCCAAGACCCCATTATCAAGTCCAATGCCAAAGAAACTCTCACTGGCTTAAAAAATAACCTGCTATTTGGTGCTCAGGATAACAATACCATTATGGCTGAAGCTGAAAAGTTGTTGGCTTTGTTAAGGGAGAGTAAGTAGCCGTAGCAGTATTTTCTAGCTCCTAAAAACAGGATAGGAGAACTAGAAAAGATTAATCTAAAATGAGAGCAGAATGTAAGTTCTAGTTCTCATTTTTTTCATGAAAATATGTAAAATATCTTGACATATAGTGTAAATAAAGATAAACTATTTACTAGTTAATTAAATGGTTAAATACTAGTTAAGGAGTAACGATGAAAAAAAGAACATTTCTATTATTAATGACAGGTCTCTTGGTTCTTGTCTTAGGAGCATGTAGTCAAAAAGAAAAACAAGAAGCAAAAGGAATGAAGATTGTCACAAGTTTTTATCCAATCTATGCCATGGTCAAAGAGGTATCGGGGGACTTGAATGATGTACGGATGATTCAGTCTAGTAGTGGAATTCACTCCTTTGAACCGTCAGCAAATGACATTGCTGCCATTTATGACGCGGATGTCTTTGTCTACCATTCTCATACGCTCGAATCTTGGGCGGGAAGTTTGGATCCTAACTTGAAAAACTCAAAAGTTAAAGTTTTAGAAGCTTCTGAAGGGATGACGTTGGAGCGTGTACCGGGCTTAGAAGATGTAGAAGCTGGTGACGGTATTGATGAAAAAACACTCTATGACCCTCACACTTGGTTAGATCCAGAAAAAGCAGGTGAAGAAGCTCAGATTATCGCTGACAAACTTTCGGAGATTGATAGTGCTAATAAGGAAACGTATCAAAATAATGCTAAAAACTTTATTACTAAAGCCCAAGAATTGACTAAGAAGTACCAGCCTATTTTTGAAAAAGCGAGCCAAAAGACTTTTGTTACACAACACACAGCCTTTTCTTACCTTGCTAAACGGTTTGGATTGAAACAGCTTGGAATTGCTGGTATCTCTCCTGAACAAGAGCCAAGTCCGAGACAACTAACAGAAATCCAAGAATTTGTCAAAACCTATAAGGTCAAAACCATCTTTACTGAGAGCAATGCCTCTTCTAAAGTCGCTGAGACCTTGGTAAAATCAACAGGAGTTAACCTAAAGACACTCAATCCTTTGGAAGCAGATCCTGAAAATGACAAAACTTACTTAGAAAATTTAGAAGAAAATATGAATGTTCTTGCAGAAGAATTAAAATGAGGAAATTATGAAAATCAATAAAAAATATCTAGCAGGTTCTGCGGCAGCTTTAATTTTAAGTGTTTGTTCTTACGAGTTGGGACTGTATCAAGCTAGAACAGTCAAGGAAAATAATCGTGTTTCCTATATAGATGGAAAACAACCGAGTCAAAAGGCAGAGACTTTGACACCTGATGAAGTCAGTAAAAAAGAAGGCATCAATGCCGAACAAATTGTCATCAAAATTACTGATCAAGGCTATGTCACTTCACACGGTGACCACTATCATTATTACAATGGGAAGGTTCCTTATGATGCTATCATCAGTGAAGAGTTGCTGATGAAAGATCCGAATTATCAGTTGAAAGATTCAGATATTGTTAATGAAATCAAGGGTGGTTATGTGATTAAGGTAGACGGGAAATACTATGTTTACCTGAAAGATACGGCTCATGCGGATAATATTCGAACAAAAGAAGAAATTACTCGTCAGAAACAAGAACATAGTAGTAATCACGGAGGAGGTTCTAACGATCAGGCAGTAGTTGTAGCCAGAGCTCAAGGACGCTATACAACAGATGATGGTTATATCTTTAATGCATCTGATATCATCGAAGATACGGGCGATGCTTATATCGTTCCTCATGGTAATCACTTCCACTATATTCCTAAGAGTGACTTGTCTGCCAGTGAATTAGCTGCTGCTCGAGCCTTCTTATCTGGTAAAGGTGGTCAAACAAGCTCAGTTGGGTATCGTCCGTCTACAAATTCTTCTAGCAATAGCTCATCAGATGCTTCGAATAGTAGTAGTTCATATGGACAAACGAATCAAAGCAATGTTGTGGCAAACACTAGAAGATGGACTCCAACTGTTAGCCCACAAGTGGATAATAGTTATCAAGCAAGTCCAAGTGAAGACGTATCCAGTCTCTTGAAACAACTTTATGCCTTGCCACTTAGTCAACGACACGTGGAGTCAGATGGACTTGTCTTTGATCCAGCGCAGATTATCAGAAAAACTGCGAATGGTGTTGCAGTGCCACACGGAGATCATTATCACTTTATCCCTTATTCTCAAATGTCTGATTTAGAGCAGAAGATTGCAAGAATGATTCCGTTAAAAGGGCAAAATGGATTAAATCAAATTGGTACAGATATTAAACCTTTAGTATCAAGAGAAGTAGTTCATAAGTTCTTAGGGCGACCAATCAAAGCTTATGGAAAAGGTTTAGATGGTAAACCTTATGATACGAGTGATGGATACATATTTAGCAAAGATTCCATCGATTCTGTTGATAAATCAGGTGTTATTGCCAGACACGGAGATCATTTCCATTATATGGGATATGGTGAATTAGAACAATTCGAATTGGATGAAGTTGCCAAATGGATTCAAGAAACTGGTAAAAATCCAGACGACATCGTTTCCTCAATTCACTCAGATGCGAAGGAAAAACCAAAGTTTGATTATAAAAAAGTAACTAAAAAAGTTTCTAGAAATAGTAAAATTGGTTATATAATCAATGAAGGTGGTAAAGATTATTTTTATTCACGTGAAGAACTCGATCTTACTCAAATAGCTTTTTCTGAGCAGGAACTAATGCTTAAAGATAAAGATAATTATCGTTATGATATTGTAGAAACAGAAATTAAGCCAAGATTGGCTGTAGATGTATCTAGCTTGCCTATGCATGCAGCGAATACTACGTATGATACTGGAACTTCCTTCATTATCCCACATATTGATCATATTCACGTTGTGCCTTACTCATGGTTAGAGCCTGATCAAATTGCGACTATTAAATATGTCATGCAACACCCCGAGGTTCGTCCCGAAATTTGGTCAAAACCAGGTCATGATGATGCTGGATCTGTTATTGCTAATGTAACTCCTCTTGAAAAACGTCCTGGAATGCAGAACTGGCAAATTATCCATTCTGCGGAAGAAGTTCAGAAAGCACTTAAAGAAGGCAAGTTTGCAACTCCTGATGGATATATTTTTGATCCTCAGGATGTATTGGCAAAGGGAACCTATATTTGGGCAGATAAATCTTTCAGTATTCCAAAAGCTAGTGGTGATTCATTGAGAAATATCAATCAGTCTGATTTATCAGATAAAGAGTGGAAACAAGCTCAAGAGTTGATTGCTAAAAGAATTAAAGAAAAAGAAACAACAAATGATTCTTCTAATTCACATCTAGTTTCTTCAGATAAGAAATCGGAAACAAAGAAAGATGCATCCGATTCAAATAAAGTCGATGAACAACCAAAGGATAATAAATCTCAAAATGAGGCAGATGCGACTAGCAGCAATCCTTCGGTT